>NZ_CP130322.1:2175000-2513512 GCF_033025475.1 Sphingomonas sp. C3-2 | reverse complement strand
TCCCGACCGTCGATTACGGCAATAATATCCGTCAGGTCGCCAAGGACGAGGGCGTCGAGAACGCCTTCGATTTCCCCGGTTTTGTGCCCGCCTATATCCGCCCGCTCTTCTGCCGGGGCATCGGTCCGTTCCGCTGGGCGGCGCTGTCGGGCGATCCCGAGGACATCGCAAAGACCGATGCCAAGGTGAAGGAACTGCTTCCCGATAACGCGCATCTGCACAACTGGCTCGACATGGCGGCCGAGCGTATCCATTTCCAGGGCCTGCCCGCGCGCATCTGCTGGGTCGGGCTCGGCGATCGCCACCGGCTTGGCCTCGCCTTCAACGAAATGGTCCGCAACGGCGAACTGAAGGCGCCGATCGTCATCGGCCGCGACCATCTCGATTCCGGTTCAGTCGCCAGCCCCAATCGCGAAACCGAAGCGATGATGGACGGATCGGACGCCGTGTCCGACTGGCCGCTCCTCAACGCGCTGCTCAACACCGCCAGCGGGGCGACCTGGGTCTCGCTGCATCATGGGGGCGGCGTCGGCATGGGCTATTCGCAGCATAGCGGCATGGTCATCGTGTGCGACGGCAGCGAGGATGCCGATCGCCGCCTCGAACGCGTGCTGTGGAACGATCCCGCCACCGGCGTGATGCGCCACGCCGATGCGGGTTACGACATCGCGAAGGACTGCGCCCGCGAACAGGGGCTGGACCTCCCCGCCATCCTCTGAGCACCCGCCTGAGCGACCAAGAAAAAACGCCCGGCCTTACTCCAAAGACCGGGCGTTTCTTTTTCCCTCAGTAAACTATGCGGTCAGTCGGCAACCATGCCCGGCACCTGATGGCTGGCAACCACCGCACGGCTCACCGCCTGCATCAGTTGCATGCGTTCGATGATCGGGCGGCGGGTGGCGCCGATCAGCACCGCCACCGCATAGGTGCGGCCATCGGGCGCGGTGAGCAAACCGACATCGTTATAGCCCGTCGCGCGCCCCGAAAGCTCCTGCCCCGTCCCCGTCTTGTGCCCGAACATCCAGCCGGGCGCGACGCCGCCGCGCAGGCGGCGCGGGCCGGTGCGCGATGCTTGCATCGTGGTGATGAGATAATCGGTGGACCGGGGCGAAAGCAGTTCGCCGCGCTTCAGCTTGGCGAGCGCCTCGACCATCCCGATTGCAGTGGCACCGTCCATCGGATCGGCCAGATAACGGTCGAGCGCGGCCTGACGCGTCGTCATCGGCAGATTGGCGCGCGCGGTGTAAAAGGCGTTGCCGACCGAATATTCCTGTTTCCAGCTCATCCCGGCAATCCCGCTCTGCAACAGCCGTTCGCCGGGGCCGAAACGGATGCCGTTGATCTGCTTGCGCGCGAAGAAATCGCGCACCGCGGTCGGCCCGCCAACGGTGCGCAGCAGCGTGTCGTTGGCGGTATTGTCGCTTTGCGTCATCGCGCGTTCGAGCAGTGACGAGAGCGAGGCACGATAGCCGTCCTTGCCCACAAACTGGCGGATCGGCTGGTGAAAGAGCGTCAGATCCCCCGGCGTGATGAGCGTTGTGTCGGACAGCGAACGCCGCCCCTGATCGACCTGATCAAGCAATGTCGAGGCCACCCACAGCTTGCTCACGCTCTGCTGGGGCATCGGCGTCGTGCCGTTCCACTCGACCACCCAGCCCGCATGCACGTCGCGCACCGCAATGCCCACCTGCCCGTCAAAGCCCGAACCGAGCATGCGGATCGCCTGCTGAAGCGACTGGGGCGCCTGCGCCACGCGTTCGGCGGGCCGCGCGGCGGGCGTGCTCACCGGCGGGCGCGGCGTCGCCCCCTGCGCCGCGGGGCGGGGCTGGACGCGTGCTTGCTGCTGCTGACGCGGCGGTTGAGGCCGTGCCTGCGGCTGGCGCTGCTGTGGCTGAGGGCGCGGCTGGGTGCGCGCCTGTTGCTGTTGTTGCGGCTGCGGGCGGGGCTGAACACGCGGCTGCTCGGCGGTCCGCGTCGAACGCGACGGGGCGTTGGCCGATGGCGGCACCACCGTGCTGCATGCCGACAGCACCGAAAGCGTCGTCAATGCCGCCGCTGTCCGCTTCCATGCCGTGGAAACGCCGCCCAAACCCCAATTCATCATATCCCGCTCTGCCTTCTTTTGCCCGGCACCAATTCTGCCAGTTTACGGATCGATCGTGAATCCCCGCTGACCGCAGGGATTGCACGACCAGCCCCGCCGCGCATCAAAGGCCGATGCGCGCGCTCACCCCATAGGTTCGCGGTTCGCCATATTCGACCGCCTGGGTCGCGAAGAAATCGAAGATGCGGTTGTCGACATAGCGGTCGTTGAACAGGTTGCGTCCCCAAAGCGCGACCGACCAGCGCCGATCCTGCCCCGCCAGTTCGATCCGCGCATCGACCAGATGGCGCGCATCGATCAGCTGGTCGGCGGTGTTTTCGGGCCCGCGATAGCTTTTCGACCGGTAATTCCAATTCAGGCCGAAGCCGAGCGTCCCGCCCACGAAATCGGCGGGCACCTCGTAACGCGCGCCGGCCGTGGCGGTGAGACGGGGCGCATAGGGTGCCCGGTTGCCGTCCAGATCGATGCCCGGCCCGCCGCCATTGCGGAAACGATCGAAGCTGGCATTGGCATAGCCCAGCCCGGCATTCAGCAGCAGGCCGGTCACCGGCGCCGCCTCGACGCTGGCCTCGGCGCCCCAGCTTGATACCTTCGCTGCGTTGCGCAGCTGGATCGAAACCTGCCCGCCCCCCAGATCGACGAACTGATCGATCTGGTAATCGTCGTAGATCGCGTAGAAACCCGCCAGTGCATAACGGACGCGCTTGTCCGCGCTTTCGCCCTTCACCCCGGCTTCGAAGGCGTTGACCGTCTCGTCACCGAAGCGCAGCGCATCGGTGAACACCTGCGGGCTGATGAAATCGATATTCCACCCGCCGGTTTTGAACCCGCGCGCATATTTGGCGTAGAGATTGGCCTGATCCGACACGGCATAGGTGATGCCGATCGTCGGATCGAGGCTGTCGCTCGACCGCTTGTCGGAATAGCCGGGGATGGTCGCGACGTTGATCACCGCCTGCCCCAGCGAGGAATAATCCACAAGCTTGCGCCGCTCATGGGTATAGCGCGCGCCGAGATTGACCGTCAGGCGCTCGGCGGCCGCCCAGTCGACCGAGGCAAAGCCGGCGATCGACTGCGAATGAATCTCGGCCTTCACCCAGGCCTGATCGCCGGGGACGAAACCGTAAGGCAAAATCTCGACCTGCGAGCCCGCGGTCACCCCGCGATGCGTCTTCGCGGTCTCGTCGAAATAATAGACACCCGCCACACCGCTCAGCGGCCCGCCCTTGCCGAAGCTCACGCGCACTTCCTGGCTGAACTGGCTGAAGCGATCGCTGAAGTCGAAAACGAACAGGTCGAGCGGGATGTAATCGAGGTCGTTGCGCCGCTTCCAGCGCGTCTCGCGATAGCCCGAGATCGAAACCAGTTCGGCGCTGTCCGACAGTTCATGGGTGAACGTTCCCGAAACGCCACCCACCCTGATATCCTGGAACGGATCGTCGTTGAACGACACGTCATAATCCGTACCCAGCGAGGGCGGGTTGAGCCCGAACACATCGTTGAGCGGTTCGCCCAGCAACTTGTTGGCCTTGTCGCGACTATAGTCCGCCGCAAGATCGAAGGTCAGCCGATCGCCCAGCCGCGCATGCAACTGGCCGCGCAGGCTGTCGCGATTCACATTGTCGATATCGGTGCCGGTCACGTCGTTGCGGACAAAGCCGTCGCGTTCGCGGTGCGCCCCGGCGATCCGTACGGCAACACCGTCCGCCAGCGGCAGGTTCAGCGCACCGCTGATTTCGAACAGGTCCATATTGCCATAGCCGGCCTCGACATGGCCGGAAAACGCATCGCCCGGCTTTTGCGTGACGATGTTGACCGCGCCCGACACGGTATTGCGCCCGAAAAGCTGGCCCTGCGGCCCGCGCAGCACCTCGATCCGGTCAACCGACAGCGTATCCTGGTTGATCGACGCGAACTGCCCCGCATAGACGCCGTCGACATAAACGCCCGCCCGGCCCGACATGCCGATATTGCGCCCGCCGCCGCCAATACCGCGAATGAATACGGTATCAAGCCCGCCCTGGCGCTGAACCGAAAAGTTCGAGACGAGGCGCGAGATATCGCGCAGGTCCTGCGCGCGTGCCGCTTCAATCGCCGCGCTGCCGACGACGCTGATCGAAATCGGAACGTCGTTCAGATTCTGTTCGCGCTTTTGCGCAGTGACCACGATCTCGTCGAGGCCCGACTGGATATCGTCCGCAGCCAGAGCCGCTTGCGGCACCAGCGCCGCGGATACGCATAGCAGCGCCCGTTTTCCGAGCATTTTCGACCCCTTTTACGTCTAAACCGGTTTGTTATTGCCCCCGCGCGCACCCGAGACAGGCGCGCCGTTATGGAAACTGCGGCGTTAACCTAAATAACTTACCATTTCATTTACGAATTCGGGCGCGGGTCTTCGCCAGCCCCCCGGACAAGCTGTCAAATCCTGCACAAGCCCGCCCCCCAGCGCTTTAATTCACATAATCGTCGCAATGCCTGCTGACTCCTCTGCGATTTCAGCTTATCAGCCTGCCCGAGTCGTGGGGTGATGGCCCCGATCGGCAGGTGATTCTCTACGGAACCGACGGTGATGCGTCGGGATTCGGCGTTGACAGCACCCTGATCGGAAGCTAACAGCGCCACTTTCCCGCGCGGGGGCTTGGCCGTGGCCGATCACTCGTGTGAACCGCTTTGAAGATGAAGAGACAAGCCATGTTCGCTATCGTGCGCACGGGCGGCAAGCAGTATCGCGTTGCCGCAGGAGACAAGATCGTAGTCGAAAAGCTGGCGGGCAACGCCGGCGACAGCATTGCGCTGGACGACGTCCTGCTGGCCGGCGAGGGCAGCGAACTCAAGGCCACCAAGGGCCTCACCGTTTCGGCCGAAATCGTCGCACAGGCGAAGGGCGAAAAGGTCATTGTCTTCAAGAAGCGCCGTCGGCACAACTATCGCCGCAAGAACGGCCACCGTCAGCAGCACACGATCCTGAAGATCACCGCGATCGGCGCTTCCAAGTAAGCCTGAGCGCGCGAAAGGAGTTTTGAGAAATGGCACATAAAAAAGCTGGCGGTTCCTCCCGCAACGGTCGCGACTCAGCCGGTCGCCGCCTTGGTGTTAAGAAGTTCGGTGGTCAGGAAGTGATCGCCGGCAACATTCTCGTGCGTCAGCGCGGCACCAAGTTCTACCCGGGCCGCAATGTCGGCATCGGCAAGGATCACACCCTGTTCGCACTCGTCGACGGTCGCGTGACCTTCCACGACGGCAAGCTCGGCCGCAAATTCTGCTCGGTAGACATGATGGCGCAAGCCGCCGAATAATTTCGGGCGTTCCGAGTACGGGCCGCCCACGGGGTGGCCCCAGAAACCTGTTTCGACAGGTTAAAAGAGGGAGACGGGCCACCCCCGCTCCCTTTTTTATTGTCTCCCTCATGCGCGATCCGTCCCAACCCCGCCGCGATGCGGCGCAAAGGCGCGGATTTTCGAAGCAAATGTCTCCATCGCGTAACCTGTTTGCGCGATGGGGGCGGCAAGAGAGGAGACTATAAATGTTTGTGCGGACTTCGAGATTGCTGCTGCGGCCCGGCTGGGCCGAGGATGCGCCCGCACTCGCCCATGCGATCGGCGAGGAAGCGATCGTGCGCAACCTGGCAACCGCCCCCTGGCCCTATGACGAGCGCGAAGCCCGCGCCTTTCTGGAAATGGAACGCGATCCGTTCCTCCCCGGCTTCCTGATCTTCGCCCGCACCCAGGGCGCGCCGCGTCTGGTCGGCGGCTGCGGCCTGGCACGGCTGCCCGCCAGCGACGCCGTGGAACTGGGCTATTGGATCAGCCGTCCGCATTGGGGCCTGGGCTATGCGACCGAGGCCGCGCGCGGCGTGCTCGATGTCGCGCAGGCGCTTGGCATCCGGGAACTGGCGGCCAGCCACTTCATCGACAACCCGGCATCGGGCCGCGTGCTGCGCAAGCTTGGCTTCCGTCCCACCGGCCGCATCGTCCAGCACCACAGCACCGCGCGCGGCACCGACGCGCCTGCCGCGCTCTACACGCGGGGTGAAGAAGACGATGGCCGCCCGATCATGCCTGCGGGCGTCCAGTGGCGAAATAGCCGCGGCAGCCGCCGTGCCGGCCGCGCTCAGCCCACCAGTGCTGCGGCCTGAGTGCGCGGGCGGTTGAACACCCTGACCTGGCTTCCGGCATAATCGGCGACCATGCCGGGCCGGAAGCCATTTTTCTCGGCCACGCGGATCGAGGCCACATTATCCGGATCGATGATGCAGCAGGTTGCGGCATGCGGCAGATGGGCATCGGCCCACCCCACCAGCGCCCCGACAATCAGCGACGCCAGCCCCTTGCCCTGCGCCTCGGGCGCCAAGGCCCAGCCCGCCTCGGGAATCGCGGCGATCGCATCGATCCCCCGCTCGAAATCGGCAAAGCCGGCATTGCCCCAATAGGCGCCGCCCTCCTTATCGATCACCGCCCAATAGCCATAGCCGAGCATCGGCCACAGCCCCGCATTGCGCAGGAAGCGCGACCAGCTTTCCGAACGGGTGAACGGCCGCCCACCAATAAAGCGGGTGACGCCGGGATCGGCCCAGATTTCGACGAAATGTTCGAAATCGGTCAGCACATCGGGCCGCAGGATGACGCGCCCCAGATCGAGGACAGGCGCGGTGACAAAGCCAGTGTTCATGGCGGCAGATGATCACATCCACCGCCGCGCGGAAAGCGCCTTTTCGGGAAAAATCAAACGGCCGCGGCCGCCTTGGGCAGAAGCGCCGCCGCATATTCGCTTTCGGCAAGCGCGATGAGCTTGCGATCATCATGGTTCCAGGGGTGGAACCCCGGCAGGAAGAAGGTGGCCCAGGCCCCGGCGATCCGCCGGATCATACCCGGATTGCCGAAGGCAAAGGCGAATATCCCCCACCAGATGCGCGGGCCCGAAAGCCCGTCCTGCCGCAGCAGTTCGAGCATTGCCCGGGTGCGTTCGCGCATGAAATTCTTGGTGACGACAAGCATCATCAGGCTCTTGGCGCGCCAGCGGCGAAAGCGCCCCCAGTCGCGCGTCACATACAGCCAGGTGTCATAGGCGACGCCCTTATGCTCGATCTCCTCGGTCGCATGCCAGCGCCACAGATGCCGCGATTCCGCGTCCGCACGCTCCAGATGGCGCGGATTGGCCAGCAGTTCGTGCGCGATGATCGCGGTGAAATGCTCCAGCGCCATGGTCGCGATGAGGTTCAGGATCTGCGGCCGCCCCTTCGTCATCTCGAGCGATTCGATCACGCTCTGCTCCAGCGCGCGGGTTTCATAGCCCGCCTCCTCGACCCGCTTGTTGAACGCAATATGCTCGCGGCTGTGGATCACCTCCTGCTTGATGAAGGCGTTGATTTCCTTCTCCAGCTTGGGGGGAACGCCGTCGCGGTGCGCGCGCACGCTGTCGATGAAAAAGGCCTCGCCGCGCGGAAAGGTAATCGACAGCGCATTGTAAAAAGCCGTTGCAATGGGATCCCCACCAAGCCACCAACGATCTTGCGCACTGCCCCTGCCAAAGCGGCGGTCGCGCGGGGTAATTGTCAGATCAGCGGGCGTCTTCTCGTTGGTCATGGCAAACTTCCTCGTCCATGGACCGGATGCACGTTGCTTACACTTATGTCAATAGCAAAGAGAAGACTGAGCCCCGAACATAGCCGCGCTGCTGCCCTCGCCGCCGCGCGCGACCTGTTGATCGAGGCCGGGCCGCAGGCGGTGACGCTGAAGGCCGTCGCCACCCGGATCGGGCGTACCCACGCCAACCTGCTCCATCATTTCGGGTCGGCCGCCGGGCTGCAAAAGGCGCTGGCCGCGATGATGGCGGATACCATCACCGCCAAGATCGGCGCGGCGGTGCTCAAGATCCGCGCCGAGGACGGCGACCCGCGCGAAGTGGTCGACCTCACCTTCGACGCCTTCGACAAGGAAGGCGCCGGCGCGCTCGCCAGCTGGATGATCCTGTCGGGCAACGAGGATGCTCTCGATCCGATTCTGGAAGCCGTGCACCGGCTGGTCGACGAACTCGCCGACGACAGCACGGTCGACAGCAGCCTGCTCCATCAGGAAACGCTCACGCTGGTGCTGATGGCGCTGGGCGATGCGCTGCTCGGCGGGCCGATGGCCAATGCGCTGGGGCTTCCGCGCGACAAGGCGCGCGAACTGGCCACCGCCCTGCTCCACAATTCGATCGCGAATCGCGCCGATCCGGCGGGCTGACCCCCATTTATCGGGCGCCGGCCCCGAATAAGCCGCTTTGCGGCGAACACAGGCATAGCCGTTTCGGCAATGATGCTCTAAGGGCAGCCCCATGCATTTTCTCGATCAAGCCAAGATTTATGTGCGGTCCGGCACCGGTGGCCCCGGTGCAGTCAGCTTTCGCCGCGAAAAGTTCATCGAATATGGCGGCCCCGACGGCGGCTATGGCGGCAAGGGCGGCGATATCATCTTCGAGGCCGTACCCGGCCTGAACACGCTGATCGACTTCCGCTACACCCAGCACTTCAAGGCCCCGCGCGGCAAGGGCGGCGCGGGTTCGAACAAGACGGGCGCGGGCGGCAAGGATCTCATCATCCGCGTTCCCGTCGGTACGCAGGTGCTGTCCGAAGACAAGGAACAGGTGCTCCTCGACTTCACCAAGGCGGGTGAGCGCGTGGTCTTCCTGCGCGGCGGCGATGGTGGCCGCGGCAACGCCAGCTACAAGACCTCCACCAACCGCGCGCCGCGCCAGCACGGCACCGGCTGGCCCGGCGATGAGGCATGGGTCTGGCTGCGCCTCAAGCTGCTGGCCGATGCCGGCCTTGTCGGCCTCCCCAATGCCGGCAAGTCGACCTTCATCAACGCCGTGACCAACGCCAAGGCGAAGGTGGGCGATTATCCGTTCACCACCGTCCGCCCGCAGCTGGGCGTCGTGCGGCACCGCGACCGCGAATTCGTGGTGGCCGACATTCCCGGCCTGATCGAGGGCGCAGCCGAGGGCGCCGGCATCGGCGACCGGTTCCTCGGCCATATCGAACGCTGCAAGGTGCTGCTCCATCTGGTCGACGCCAATGGCGAAGATCCGGCCGGGGCCTATCGCACCGTGCGCGGCGAGCTTGAAAATTACGGCGCGGGGCTGACCGACAAGGTCGAGATCGTCGCGCTCAACAAGGTCGATACGCTCGATGACGAGCTGATCGCCGCGCTTTCGAAAGAACTGGCAGCCGAAAGCGGCGCCGAGGTGCTTCCGCTTTCGGGGGTAAGCGGACAGGGGCTGGATGCGGTGCTCGACAGGCTGGCCGCCGCCATCGACCTTCCCGACCCCGATGACGAGGTAGAGGATGATGACGAGGCAGGAACGGGTGAATGGTCGCCGATCTGACGCATGACGGCGCGCGCTTTGCGGCCCCACACTGCCCCAGGTTGATCGTCAAGGTCGGATCGTCATTGCTGGTCGATCCGGCGGGCGCGATCCGTGCCGAATGGCTGGCGACGCTCGTCGCCGACATTGCCGCGCAGCACAAGGCGGGCCAGCAGATCGCGATCGTCTCGTCGGGCGCGATCGCGCTCGGCGCGCGTCGGTTGAAACTGCCCAAGGGCGGCCGCGCCAGCCTTGAAGATGCGCAGGCCGCCGCCGCCACCGGCCAGATCGCGCTGTCGCAAATCTGGGCCGATCTGCTCGCCGCGCACGGCATCGTCGCCGCGCAGATGCTGCTCACGCTCGACGATCTCGAGGATCGCCGCCGCTATCTCAACGCCAGCGCCACGCTCGATCGGCTGCTCACGCTGGGCGTCATCCCGATCATCAACGAAAATGACAGCGTCGCCACCGCCGAAATCCGCTTTGGCGACAATGACCGGCTGGGCGCGCGCGTCGGCCAGGCAGCGGGCGCGCAGGGCGTGATCCTGCTCTCCGACGTCGACGGGCTCTATACCGCCAACCCGATGGACGATCCCTCCGCCACGCTCATTCCGCGCGTCGAAAAGCTCGATCCCGCGATCCTGGCGATGGCCGATGGGCGCACCGCATCGGGCATGGGATCGGGCGGCATGATTTCGAAGCTTGAGGCCGCGCGCATCGCGAACAGCGCGGGCGCGGCGCTCGTCATTGCATCGGGCAAGCGCCCCCACCCGCTGGCGCACTATCTGGACACCGCGCACGGCACGATCTTCCTGCCCGAACGCGGCAGTCGCGCGCGCAAGGCATGGCTCGCCGGCCGGATGCGCGTCACCGGCCGCGTCCATATCGATGCCGGCGCCGCCGACGCGCTCGCGCAGGGCAAAAGCCTGCTCGCCGCCGGCACGACCGCGATCGAGGGCGCTTTCGAGCGCGGCGACGTGATCGATATTGTCGGCCCCGAAGGCCAGCGCGTCGCGCGTGGGCTCGCCGAATATGACAATGGCGATGCCGCGCGGATCATCGGGCGCCGCAAGGACGAGCTTGCTGCGATCCTCGGCTATGCGCCGCGCACCGCCTTCATCCACCGCGATCATCTGGTGCTGTTGTGACCAACGGCCGCCCGCTTCTGGCGCTGACCGGGGCGACGGGCTTTGTCGGCAAGACGGTGATCGCGCAGGCGCTGGCGCAGGGGTTTGAAATCCGCGCGCTTACCCGGCGTCCCCAGCCGCCGCGCGCAGGCGTCACCTGGGTCGACGGCGCGCTCGATCGCCCCGAATCGCTCCGCACCCTGCTGCACGGCTGCGAGGCGGTGATGCATATTGCGGGCGTCGTGAACGCGCCCGACCGTGCCGGGTTCGAGGACGGCAATGTGCGCGGCACGCTTTCCGTCGTCGAAGCCGCGCTCAAAACCGGCGTCCCGCGCTTCGTCCACATCTCCTCGCTCTCCGCGCGCGAGCCTGGCCTGTCCGACTATGGCTGGTCGAAACGCCGCGCCGAACAGGTGGTGGCGGCCAGCGGGCTCGATTGGACGATGGTCCGCCCCCCCGCCATTTACGGCCCCGAAGATACCGAGATGTTCGAACTGTTCCGCATGGCGCGGCGCGGGCTGGTGCTGCTGCCCCCCGGCGGGCGGCTGTCGGTGATCGAGGTGAGCGACCTTGCCCGGCTGCTCCTTGCGCTGGTGCCCGATCGCCAGTCGACCTGCGCGATCTATGAGGCCGATGACGGCACCGACGCCGGCTGGAGCCATCAGGAATTCGCCCAGCTACTCGGCGCCGCGTTCGACCGCCGGGTGCGCACCTATGCCGCGCCCGAACGGCTGCTCAACATCGCCTCGCGCTTCGATCGCACCGTCCGCCGCTCCAAGGCCAAGCTGACCGACGACCGGGTTCGGTATTTCTGCCACCCCGACTGGGTGATCAATCCCGCCAACCGCCCGCCGGCAACCCTCTGGCAACCGCAGATCGAAACCGAAAGCGGCATCCGCGCCACTGCCGACTGGTATCTCGAAAGCGGCTGGCTGCGCTGAGGCCACCCCTCGGTTGACAGCGCCCTGCACCAGGACTAGCCCGGCCGCATGAACACCGCCCTCACGCTTTCCGGGATGTATTACGCGCCGCGTCATTAGCGGCCGGGGCACTATGTTCACCTTTCAACCGCTGCGTGGCCCAGCGGTTGTATTCCACAGCAAACAGCACGGCTCCGCAGCACATTGTGGAGTTATCGTTCGTGGAACACCATATTTGCGCCTCCGGCCTTCCCCGCCTCGGCCTGATCGGGTTCGGCGCCTTTGGTCAGCTCATCGCCCGCCATTTGCGCCATCACTTCAGGATTTTAGCGCATGACCCGGCGGCGGATGGCCCGCCGATGGACGGCGTCGATTTGGTCGGGATTGCCGAAGCCGCCGCCTGCCCGTTCGTAATCCTAGCGGTTCCGGTCGATCGTCTGGCCGATGCCATCGATAGGATCGCACCGCACGTCAAACCCGGCGCCCTCATCTTCGACGTCGGCTCGGTAAAAATGATGCCCGCCCAAATCCTCGCCCAGCGCCTGCCGGATCATGTCGACATCATCGCCACCCACCCGCTCTTTGGCCCGCAAAGCGCTAGAAACGGGCTGGCTGGCCTGAAAATCGTGCTCTGTCCGCTGCGCGGCGAACGGACGCGCCGCACAATCGCATTCCTGCGTCATCATCTCGGGCTGGAGGTGATCCTGACCACGCCGGAGGCGCACGACCGGGAAACCGCGCTCAGCCAAGGGCTCACACACCTCATCGCGCAAATGATCCTCGGCATGGGGCCGCTTCCCAGCGAGATCACGACCCGCAGCTTCAGCTTGCTGATGGAAGCCGTCGATATGGTGCGCCACGACGCCCCCGAAATTGGCGCGGCGATTGCGCGGGACAATCCCTTTTCAGCCGATGTGCGCCAGCGTTTCCTGAATCTGGCGCAGGCCGTCATGCCATGACCGGTGCGGCCATCACTCCTGCGGCACACCATCGGCGATCGTGTAATAATCGCCCTTATCCGCCACGAATATGTGTTTCTCGATCTGCACGCCGGTGGGTGCATCGAACGCGCCCATCGATATCGCGATCATGTCCTTGAAGATCGGCTTCCAGAACAGCGTCGATCCGCAGACACTGCAAAAACCGCGCTTCACCTTTTCGGACGACTGGTACCAGCCGACCTTGTCGGCGCCAGCGATGCTGACACGCGATTCGGGCAGGTCGGTGGATACCCAGTAATGGCCCGCACTTTTGCGGCACTGGCTGCAATGGCACGCATCGGGCGGGGCAAGATCGCCCTGCACCGCAAACCGCACCGCCCCGCAAAGACACGCGCCGCTGTGCATCACGCCTTCTCCCGGTCGTTAAGCGCCAAAGGCTAGGCAGGCCGCCCGGCGGGGGCAAGCTCAGCCCTCGCGATCCTCGCTGTCGAACGCCGCGCGGGCGGCGGCCACCTGTGCTACATTGGCATCAGCCCAGATGCAGATCTGCGAGACGGTTTTCTGCAGGCTGTAGCCAAGCGGCTCGAGCGCATATTCCACCGCGGGCGGCATGGTGGGCAGCACGGTGCGGCGGACAATGCCGTCGCGCTCAAGCGCGCGCAGCGTTTGCGACAGCATCTTCTGGCTGATCCCGCCCACGCTGCGCTTGAGCACGGAAAAGCGCATCGGCCCATTGCCGAGGATGTGGATAATGAGCAGCGTCCATTTGTCGCCGATACGCGCGATGATCTCCCGGCTCAGCAGTGCCGCGGGGGAGTTCGCATCGTCGTGCAGCGCGGACAGGTCATGGTTTCCCAAAAGTAACCTCGCATCGAAAAGGTGCCTGGTAGCGATACGATACCAGATAGCGTAACCATACTATAGTTCGATATTGCAAGTCACCTCAACTGCGCGGAGCCGCAGGCGAGACAGGAAAGGATGTCATGATGCGTAGTCTGGACTTCACTGGCAAGACCGTACTGGTCACCGGCGGTGGCGCCGGGATCGGCCGGGCGATTGCCGAAGCCTTTGGTGCAAACGGCGCGAAGGTTGCGATCGCCGAGATCGATGCCGATCGCTGCGCTGCGGTCGATGCCGCGCTCAAAGAAAAGGGCGTCGATGCGCTGGTGATCGAGGCTGATGTCCGCGACCGCGCCGCCGTCGATGCGCTGATGCCCAAGATCGAGGCACGCTTTGGCGGGCTCGACATCCTCGTCAACAATGTCGGCGATTCGCTGGGCATTCACGGCCCGTTCGAATTCAACAGCGACGAACAGCTTGACGGGCTCTATGCCACCAATCTGCGCTCGATGTTCCTCGTCACCCGTGCGGCGATCCCGCTCATCCGCAAGCGCGGCCCGGGCGGCAGCATCATCAACATCTCGTCGATCGAAGCCTTCCGCGCGATTCCGGTCTGCACCGTCTATTCGGCGTTCAAGCACGCAATCACCGGCTTCACCCGCAGCCTTTCGCTCGAACTCGGGCCCGAAGGCATCCGCGTGAACGCGATCGCCCCGGAAACCACCGAAACCGAACAGGTCCGCCCAAGCGTGCTGATCGCCGAAGAACACCGCCATCATGTCGATCGCTGGATCCCGCTGGGCCGCTTCGGTGAGCCTGAGGACGCCGCTGGCTGCGCGCTGTTCCTCGCGTCGGATCTCTCCGGCTGGGTGACGGGCACCACCATCAACCTCGATGGCGGCGCGCTGGCAGCCGCTGGCTGGTACCGCGATCCCAATCAATTCTGGACCAACGTGCCGGTCGTCACCGGCAACGGCTTCAACTTCTGACCCCAAGGACCATCTTTATGAAAATTCTCGTCGTAGGCGGCACCGGCATGATCGGTGGTCATATCGCCAGCTATCTTGCCGAACAGGGCAACGCCGTCACCGTCGGCGCGCGCAAGGCGCCCCAGACCGGCACCCCGATGGCCGACATGCCCTTCATCCAGGGCGATTATGTTGCCGGCACCTACAAGAAGGACGATCTTGTCGGGTTCGACGCGGTTGTCTTCGCCGCCGGCAATGACGTCCGCCACATCCCCGAAGGCGAAGGCGACGCCTATTGGGAACGCGCCAACACGCAGGCGATCCCGCGCTTCGCGGCGCTTGCCAAGGAAGCCGGCGTGCCCCGTTTCGTCAATGTCGGCAGCTTCTATTCGCACATCGCGCCCGAACTGATCCAGACCAACGCCTATGTCCGTTCGCGCCATGAAACGGTCGCCGCGCTCTGCACGCTCAACGATGCCGGCTTCACGGTATGCAGCGTCGATGCGCCCTTCGTCGTTGGCGCGCCCAGCGGCCTCAGCGTCCCGATGTTCGAAGCCTATACCCAATATGCCGAGGGCAAGTTCGCCCCGATGCCGGCATTCGGCCCCAAGGGCGGCACCAACTTCATCTCGACCCTGTCGCTCGCCGAAGCGGTATGGGGCGCGGTGCAGCGCGGCGAAGGCGGCAAGGCCTATCTCGTCGGCGACGAAAATCTCAGCTTTGCCGAATATTTCGCGCACTTCTTCACCGCTGCAGGCAGCGATGCGAAGGTCGAGGAACTCGATCAGGAACACCCGATGCTCCCCGACGTGGCGATCTTCACCGGTCGCGGCAACTATGTGTCGTACGAACCCGACGCACAGGAAACTGCGCTGCTCGGCTATCGCCGGAATGACGTGAAGCGCGCGATCGAGGCGCTCGTCGCCCAGTATCGCAGCAACTGATCCTGCTGGCCGCGCGGCCTCGTGCCGCGCGGCTCTTTTTCAGATCAGGAATTCCGCCACAAAGCTTATAAAGGTCAGCACCAGCCCGGTCAGGAATACGCGGTAGGCCAGCGCCAGATAGCGGTATTTCTTGTTCTGGAGCACCTGACCGTTCTGATAGACGTCGCGCAGCATCGCGCGAAAAATGGCCTTCTGGTCGTGCAGCAGACCCAGCACCTGATCGGTGAACTCTTCTTCACTCAACTGCGTGAAGTTGCCAAAGAACAGCAAATTGGCCTGCGCCTTACCCGAAGGGCGGACCGAAGGCAGCACCGCCATCACTGCAAGCAATGCCGATATGAACGATGAAATCGCGAGCAGCAGCAGCGCGACCGAAACCTCACCCGTGCGCGCCTGACCGATCGAAATCGTGAAAACGACAAAGGTCGCCCCCATCAGGATGCTCGCCTTCTGATCGGCCATCTGGCTCAACTGGACATTGATCTGTTCGACGGTGCGGACAAGATGGATCGCATCGGCCGAATATGGGCGCTGCGCGTCGATGGATGGTGGTTGATGCATGCACTCCCCCTCTATTGAAAGATTGCACATGCGAATGCCGGCCGACAAGTTGTGCCGCGTTTGTGCCGCAATCGCTTGGCAATGGGGCATGCACAGCATTAAGGACGGGCCATGACCGACAGACAGCAGATTTTCGACACCGTCTCCGCGCAGATCGAGCCCTTCAACAAGAAGGGCGTCGCGCTCAGCGAAGCCACGACCTTTGCCGGCGACCTCGAATGGGACAGCCTCACCGTGATGGATTTCGTCGCGGCGATCGAGGACGAGTTCGACATCATCATCACGATGAACATGCAGGCCGAGATCGAAAATATCGGCCAGCTCGTCGACGCGGTGGCCAAGCTCAAGGGCTGAGACCACCCCTCTCCCCGTTTCCAGACACGATATGCCCGCACGTGCGGACATGACAGGGTAAGCCGATGACCGATCTTTTTTCCAAATTCGATCCGCTGATCAAGCAGCGCGAGGATCTGCTCGCCACCGGCGTGCAGGACCCCTTCTCCCTCGTCATGGATGAAGTGAAGTCACCAACCGTTGCCGTGTGCAACGGCAAAGAGACCATCCTTCTCGGCACGTACAACTATATGGGCATGACGTTCGATCCGGACGTGATCGCCGCAGGCAAGAAGGCGCTCGACGAATTCGGCGCTGGCACCACGGGCAGCCGCGTGCTCAACGGCACCTTCCAGGGGCACAAGGAAGTCGAGGACGCGCTGAAGGAATTTTACGCCATGGATCATGCCATGGTGTTCTCGACCGGCTATCAGGCCAATCTCGGCATCATCTCCACCATCGCGGGCAAGGATGATTATATCATCCTCGATATCGACAGCCATGCCAGCATCTGGGACGGCTGTTCGCTCGGCAACGCGCAGATCGTGCCCTTCCGCCACAATGATCTCGACGCGCTCGAAAAGCGCCTCAAGCGCCTGCCCGAAGACGCGGGCAAGCTGGTCGTGCTCGAGGGCGTCTATTCGATGCTCGGCGATATCGCACCGCTCAAGGAAATGATCGCCGTCGCCAAGAAATATGGCGCGATGGTGCTGGTCGACGAAGCCCATTCGATGGGCTTTATCGGCCCCAATGGGCGCGGCGTAGCCGAGGAACAGGGTGTGCTTTCTGATGTCGACTTTGTCATCGGCACCTTCTCGAAAAGTGTCGGCACGGTCGGCGGTTTCTGCGTCTCGAACCACCCGAAGTTCGAGATCATGCGCCTTGTCTGCCGTCCCTATGTATTCACCGCATCGCTACCGCCGAGCGTGGTCGCCACCGCCGCCACCTCGATCCGCAAGCTGATGAGCGGCGGCGACAAGCGCGCGCATCTCTGGGAAAATTCGAAGCGTCTGCACAAGGGGCTGCAGGATCTCGGCTTCCAGCTGGGTACCGAAGAACCGCAATCAGCGATCATCGCGGTCATCATGCCCGATCTCGAACGCGGTGCAGCGATGTGGGAAGCGCTGCTGCGCGAAGGCCTCTATGTGAACCTTGCGCGTCCGCCAGCGACCCCCGCCAACATGACTCTGCTGCGCTGCTCGCTGTGCGCCGAACACAGCAGCGACCAGGTCGAGACGATTCTGGGCATGTTCGCCGCGGCCGGCCGCGCAGTAGGCGCCATTTCCTGACCCAAACGCCCGTCTTCCCACCGCCATCACGATTTGTTAGTCCTTCATGATGGCGGTCGAAGACAGCGACTTCGGGGGCATTGAGAGCCCACGACCCAGTTGGCAACGTTGGCTCGGTTGGGCCAGCGCAGGCGCGCTATTCGCAATCCTGATTTCACTTGTCGTAATGCTGTCGCTTTCATCGCGGCAGCGCGACAAGGCGCTCGAATGGCAACAGCGCAGTTTCGAGGTGATGATCGCCGTTCGAGCGATCGAAGGCCAAATGGCGCAATCCGAAGCGACGCTCGGCCGATCAGTGGTTGCGTCGAACAAGAGCCTGGCTATCCAATATTATGATGAGTGGCGCCGGGCGGGACAGTTGATCACCCGCCTCCAACGGCTAACGCATACCAGCCCCACCCAGGCAGCACTCCTGACAGAACTGCAACGCCTTTATCAGGTGCGCAGCGACGAACTGAATGAAGCCGCGCTGCACCTCAATTACGACCAGAAGGTCAAGGCAATCAGCGCCTATTACGGCGCGGGCAAGACCGAAACACTGAGCCGGATCAAGGCGATTTTCCGCGAGATAATCACCAACGAACAGGCCGGCATCCGATCACATAGCGACGAGGTGAAGGGGTTCATCTCCCGCACCAACAAACTGGCAGCCACGCTTTCGGTGCTCGGCCTGCTGCTCGTCATGGGCGCAATCGGGCTCGGCTGGACCGCGATCGACGCCATGGCGCAGCGCCACCGCGCCCGCCGCGCGGCGGAGTTCGAAACCAACCGCGCCGAACTGCTCGAAACGGCGGTGACCGAACGCACCAGCGAGCTTCAACTGGCCAACCAACGCCTGCTCGCTGAAGCCAGCGAACGCGCGCACGCCGAGGCACAATTGCGCCAGATCCAGAAGATGGAGGCAGTTGGCCAGCTGACAGGCGGGATCGCGCACGACTTCAACAATATGCTGGCAGTTGTCGTCGGCGGGCTCGAGCTTGCCAAGCTCAAGCTGCCAGGCGGATCCGCCGATGCCGAGCGCCATATCGACAATGCGATGGAAGGGGCCAACCGCGCCGCTGCACTCACCCGGCGCCTGCTGGCCTTTGCCCGCGCGGAACCGCTGCTGCCCCAAGCGGCGGCGCCCGACAAGCTGGTGGTCGGGATGAAGGACCTGATGGACCGAACGCTTGGCGAACGCATCCATCTGGCAATCGAGGGCGACGCCGATCCGTGGCGGATCTGGGTCGACCGCCATCAGCTGGAAAATGCGATCCTGAACCTCGCCGTCAACGCCCGCGATGCGATGGAGGCAAGCGGCGGAAAGCTCACCATCCGCACCTCCCAGACGCATCTGATGCCCGGCGAGATCGGCGAATCTGCCGGGGGAGATTACGTCCGCATCGAGGTTTCAGACACTGGTTGCGGCATGTCCAAGCAGGTTCTCGACCGCGTGTTCGAACCCTTTTTCACGACCAAGGCCGTTGGCAAGGGCACCGGGCTTGGGCTCAGCCAGATTTTCGGTTTCGTCCGCCAGTCTGGCGGCGAGATCAGCATCACATCCGCCGAAGGTATCGGCACCACCGTCTCGCTGTTCCTACCGCGCCATCACGCCGATGAGGAAGTCGAGCTCCAGCCCATCGCCCTACCGGACGCTCCCGTGACGACCCCGATGGCGACGGCTCCTGCACAGTTGATAAAGGCGCGTGTGGCACTGGTCGTCGAGGATGATCCGCGCGTGCTGGCATCAACCACAGGCGCGCTTACCGAACTGGGCATGACGGTGATCGGCTGCTCCTCGGCGGAAGCGGCGATCGAGCATCTCGCGCGCGATAGCAGGATCGACATCATCGTCACCGATGTCGTGATGCCCGGCATGACCGGGCCCGAGTTCATCGCCCAGATCGGCCCGCTCTATCCTCATGTCGCGATATTGTTCGTCACCGGCTATGCCGATGTGAACGATGCCAACGCCTTTTGCGGTCATTCGGTCTTGCGCAAGCCGTTCACGATCGCCGCGCTCGAAAATGCGGTTACCACGGCGATCGCCAAGCCTAGCGAACCGCCCCCCGTGCGAAAAGCCGAGGCAGCAGAGTAATCGCCCCCAATATCGGAAAGCGCCGTTGCCACGGGCGGATCACCAACTGGGTTCCGGCGTGGCGATTGATCTTCCAGGCCAGATAATCGATCCCGCCGGCAAAGGTGAGGCTGGCCTTGGCGAGCCGCACGAGCGTCAATGCCTTGCCGTTACGACGCAATCGGCGCCAGCGTTGATCAAGCCCCGGCAAACGCTGGGGCGGATCGGCCTCCATCGCGACCGACAGGCGGCCATAATAATCGGGAGCGAAATCGACGATAGATCCCGACCGCCCCGCCCGCTCCGCGCGAAGTTCCGCCGAATAGGTCAGCGCGAAGCCCCGGTGCCATATGGCCAACGCATCATCGTCCGGCCGAGCAGGCGTCAATGCCACCAACGTGCGGGGAGCCTCGGCAACCGAGGCTACGACACGCGCGGCAGCCTGCGCATCCCTGCTCCACACCAGTCGCGACGGTTGGGCAAAGCGTGCCCAGACCGATACCGCGCTTGCCTCAGGCCCGCAGAGCGCGGTGAGATCGTCCTCGCTCAACACCGCATATTTTGCGGCAAGCCCGCCATGCGCGAAGGGAAAGACATTGGGCGGGATCAGCCTGTTGGCGGTCGCCAGCCATTTTTTGCCGTAAGCAGCACGGTAATCGGACACGATCAGGTAGAAATCGAGCATCTGCCCTTCAAGCTCGCGTGTACGAAGGCACGACCCGTAGAAGAGCACTGCACGGGACGCCGCGCCATATTGTGCCGCAATCGCCTCCGCCATCGCCGCAATGCGCGGGTCAACCGGAATGGCCAACTCCGCCGCAACGAGCGTTTCCAGATTATCGGCAGGCTTAACCACTGTGCATATCCGTTATTCAGGGCACCAGAAGCACCCGCATCAACGCCCTCTCAGGCGGCGAGCCGCAAGAACGGTACCGGCGGGGTGGAGGTCAGCACGATCGGGTGGTTGCGCTCGGCACGGAAAGTTTCCCCATCGAGGATGACGCTCGAGCCCTCACCTTCGATCCGGACGACATCGCCGCGCTCAAAATGGACGCCCGACACCTGATCGCGCCCAAGACGGCCAAAGATCGCCGCGAACAAGGCGCGGATCAGCGACGGAAAGCCGAGTTCGACCGCCATGAACTTCATCCGGCCGGGCACCATGCCGTCGGTCCGGCTGGCAAGCAGCAACTTGTCGAGCGTGGTGACGATGAGCACCGAGAAATAGCCGTTGAACTGGCCGTCGCGCACAAGCGAAACCCGCACCGGATTGGGCCGCGGCGGCAGGTAGCGGCTGCGAATGCCGAACAGCATCGAGAAAAGCAGCGCGAACGCCGTGAGCACATGGCTGATCCCGTTCGGCAGGCCGAGCGGATAGATCTTGTCGCGGCAATAAAGGATCGTGTCGGCCAGCCCGGCCCCGCCGAGGAACATGCCGAGCGTCGGCCGGCTACCGGCCACGCCATCGGACAGTGCGATCAGCTCGCGCGCGACGATATGGTCGGACAGATCCGACTTGCTGAGTTCGATAATCTTCTCGAGCGCAACGAGCGGGTCGCCCACCGCACCCAGATCAAGCGCGATCAGATTGGTCTTGCCGTTGGGAAGCACGGCAACAGGCGGCGGGTTATCGCCGAAATGGCCGCCATGATAGAGTTCGGTCAGCGAAGCCTGAACCGTACCGTCCCCACCATTGATGACGAGAATCTTGGGCTTTACGCGCGCAATCGTGCGCAGCGCCTCACCAATCTGGCCGACCTCTTCCACCTCATAGTGAAAGATATCCGGACGCCCCGCGCAGAAACTGCGTACGCGCGGGAGCAGCGACCGGTTGCCGGTCGACCGGGGATTGGAAAGAAGCGCGACGCAGCTCATGATTCTCCTAGGCGCCGATTGGCTTGAACGAGAGGCCCTGCACGTAACGCAGCGTCACGGGGACGACGCGCGGCTGGCTCCCAACGGTAAAGGCAACATCGTGCAGATCGGGTTTGCGCTTGGCGATCAGATCGCCCAGCGACACCTTGGGGTTTCCGGAAAAGCCGCCGCCGTCCGAGCGGCTGGTCTTGCCGTTGCCATCGACATCATGGCGGACCGACAGCGCATAGCGCCCCGGCTTGGGCACGGGAACGCAGATATCCATCGCACCTGCCTTCACCGGCACATCGACTCGCTGAAGATATTGCCGCTTCTCCAGAAACGTCTTTTCATTCTCGGCATAAAGCTGGACGCGCACAGTCCCACCATGCGACTTCAAGCCGCTTACCCGCGCGATAACAGCCGGACCGCCATTTTCGCACGACTCGGCATGCGGGCCGATCGGGGCCGCCACTGCACGATCGGGTGCAGCAAACGAAACCGCGGCTGCGGTCAGGCAAAGTGCTGCAACACCGGTAAGTTTCAACATGACCTCGTTACTCCTGGACGCTATATCCATCCCCGTTGCCGGACATGGATGGCCCTGTTAGCCCCCGTGTCCTCCTGAAGATCGGCTGCGTTTGCGGCCAAATCATGGTCATGGGGCGTCTGAATTCTGAAAATGCTAACTGCCACCGACCGATACCTCGCCCGGCTGATCGCCCTTCCGCTGTTCGGAACGCTGGTGATCGCGGCCATGCTCCTCGTTCTCGACAAGATGCTGCGGCTGTTCGATTTCGTCGCATCCGAAGGCGGGCCGGTCAGCGTGGTGTGGCGGATGCTCGCCAATCTCATCCCGGAATATCTGTCGCTCGGCATCCCTATCGGGTTGATGCTCGGCATCCTGCTGGCGTTCCGCAAGCTGGCAATGTCTTCGGAACTCGATGTTTTTCGGGCGGTTGGCTTGAGCTACGGCCGTCTTTTGCGCGTGCCCTATATGTACGCGATTGCGCTGGCGCTGGTGAATCTCGCAATTGTCGGCTTCGTCCAGCCCTATGCCCGCTATGCCTATGAAGGGCTCCGTTTCGAGCTACGCTCGGGCGCGCTGGGCGCGTCGATCAAGGTTGGTGAGTTCACCAATCTGGGTTCGAAGATCACGCTGCGGATCGAGCAAAGCCGCAACGAAGGCCGCAATTTGACGGGCATTTTCGTTCGCGCCGAAAATCGTGATGGCCAGTCGGTCGCGGCCACCGCAAAGGCGGGGCAGTTTCTGGCGACCGATGATCCCGACACGATCATCCTGCGGCTTACGAACGGCGTGTTGATCCACGATTCGCCTAAATTCCAGACTCCGCGCGTGCTCAGCTTCTCAAGCCACGACCTGCCGATCGACCTGCCCAAGATCGAGGCGTTTCGGGGACGCGGCGGGGCGGACCGCGAGCTGACGATTCCCGAGCTTGTGCGCGTCGGCCGTGATAGCTCGACCCCGCCAGAGGTCCGCAACGAGACCCGCGCCAATTTCCATTTCCGTCTGGTCGAAGTGGCGATGATGATGTTGCTGCCGCTGCTCGCGCTGGCCCTTGCAGTTCCACCGAAACGCACGGCCTCGGCGCTGGGCGTGTTCATTTCGATCGTGATGGTCGTCACCTATCACAAGGTGAACGAATATGGCGAAGCGCTGGGCGCGCTGGGCAAACTCGATCCGCTGATCGGACTCTGGGTGCCCTTCCTGATCTTTGGTGGGATCATCCTGTGGATGTACCATACCCTGGCCTATGTGCCCGGCGGCCAGCCGATCGGCGTGCTGGAGCGCGGCGCAGCGCTGGTCGGCAAGAAAATCAAGGCGATGTTCCGGCTCGGACGCCGCAAGCTGGAGGTCCGCGCCTGATGCTGACGCAGTTTTTTCCGTCGCGGACCATGTCGTTCTACATGGCCAAGATGTTCCTGCTCCGCAGCTTTGCAGTGCTGGCAGCACTCGTGCTCGTGCTTCAGGCACTCGACCTGCTGGGGGAATCGGGCAAGATCATGGCCTATCCCGGTAACGGCAATGCCGAACTGTGGACCTATATCTCGCTTCGCGTGCCTCAGATCATCGCCCGCTTCCTGCCCTTTTCAGTTCTGCTCGGCACATTGATCACGCTCGCGACACTCAACCAGAACAGCGAAGTCATTGCGATGAAATCCGCAGGGCTATCGGCGCATCAGGTTCTGGCACCGCTGATCCTTGCAAGCCTTTTGGTGGCCGGCCTGTCCTTCGCTTTCAACGACCGTGTCGTTGCCCGCGCCACCGACACGCTCGACCGCTGGCAAAAGGCCGAATATGGGCCGCTGCCCAAGGTTCGCGCCACACAGACCAATGTCTGGGTGCGAGAGGGGAACAACCTCATACACGCAGCCGAGGTGCATGGCCGCGGCGCCAATATCCGACTGCGCGACATCACCGTCTATGACCGTGAAAATGATACGCTGCTCACGATCCTGAAATCGCCGGAGGGCCGTTTTCAGGACAATGGCTGGACGCTGGACAACGCCACGCGCTTCGACGTCGCCACGGGAAGAACCACGCCCATTGGTACATTGAAGGTTGGCCCCGAAGTCCGCCCTGATCAATTCACGCTTGCCACCGTCGATCCCGATGGTCTGTCGTTCATGGACCTGCGTAGCGCCATTGCCGACCTGAAGGCTGCCGGCCGCCCGACATCCGCGCTTGAAGCCAATTTGTGGCACAAGATTTCCGGTCCGATGTCGTCACTGCTGATGCCGCTGCTGGGCGCGGTTGCCGCGTTCGGGCTTGCGCGGTCGGGACAGCTCTTCCTGCGCGCGGTGATCGGCATGGCGCTGGGCTTCACCTATTTCGTTGCGGACAATTTCGGCCTCGCCATGGGCAATCTAGGCGCCTATCCGCCCTTGCTGGCGGCTTGGGGCCCCTTCTTCCTGTTCCTGCTGATTGGCGAGACTGTGCTGATCCGGACGGAGGAATAAGGCCGTCCGGTGGCCCTATTTATGCCGCATTGCCAGCCCAAAGCCATACAATGTATTGCTGAGCCTGTATCCCTGCGCGGATCGGCCAGCCCCTGAATCTTGAAGGAAACGCACGTGAAAACCGCTGCAGCAGCGTCAACGAGCATCTGGAAGAAGGCGCATCATCTCGATCGGATGAACCTCAAGGATCTGTGGATCGCCTATTTCCAGTATCCCGCGATCCTGACCTATATTGCGCTGTCGATAGTTTCGATCGGCCTCTGGATGTGGCGCCCCGCGCCGCTTGCCCAATCGCTTGCGGCGATCGCCGTCGCCATCCTCGTCTATCCGCTTGTCTGGTACTGCCTGCACCGCTGGGTCCTGCACAGCCAGTGGATGTGGAAGCACAAATGGCTCGCCGCCACCTGGAAGCGCATCCATTATGATCACCATCAGGACCCCAATCATCTGGGCATCCTGTTCGGTGCGCTGCACACCACGCTGCCCACCATCCTGATCGCCACCGCGCCGATCGGCTGGCTGATCGGCGGGTTCGGCGGCGCAGCCATCGCCACCGCAACCGGGCTGATCACCACCTGCGTCTATGAATTCTTCCACTGCATCCAGCACCTGGCGTACAAGCCCAAGGCGAAATTCATCGTCATGATGAAGACGCGCCACATGGCGCATCACTTCCACGATGAAACGGGCAATTTCGGGATCACCAACTATTTCTGGGATCGCCTGTTCAACACGCTTTACGACCGGGTTTCGGATCGCAAGAAAAGCCCGACGGTGTTCAACCTCGGCTACACGCCCGAAGTGGCGAAGGTCTATCCCTATGTCGCCGATCTTTCCGGCGGCGTCGCCACCGGCCACCCGGTGGACCGGATCCGGGCCAGCATGAAAAAGTGATCAAAGATGCCCCGGTTCGCCGGGGCATTTTTTTGGCAAGGACTATGGACGCGCCCTCCTTGCGGGGTACAAGCCACGCAATATCGCCGTCCATCACAAGCCGCGGGAATTCTGACAATATGAGCAACACCATAACCGTAAGGCCGGTGGAAACCGCCGCGGACAAAAAGGCGTTCATCGATCTCGGCTATCGCCTCAATGCGACCGACCCCAACTGGGTCGCGCCGCTGCGCGACGAGGTGAAGGCGCTTCTCGATCCAAGAAAGAACCCCTGGTTCGAGCATGGCGAGGCCCAGCTTTTCCTCGCCGAACGCGGTGGCCGCATGGTGGGCAGAATCTCCGCGCATCTCGATCATCTGGCGCTCACCCAGCCCGTCGAACAGGGCATGGGCCCGGGTACCGGCAATTGGGGCCTGATGGAAGCAGAGGACGAAACCGTCTTTCAGGCGCTCATCGCACACGCCGAGGAATGGCTTCGCAGCAAGGGCATGCACCGTTCGCTTGGCCCGATCAGCCTGTCGGTCTGGGACGAACCCGGCCTTCTGACGCAGGGTTTCGATCATTCACCGACGGTGATGATGGGCCATAACAGCCCCGCCTATCCGGGCTGGATCGGGCGCGCCGGCTATCTGCCCGCCAAGTCGCTGCTGACCTATGATCTCGACATCACCCACGAATTCCCGCCGCTCGTACAGCGCATCATCCAATCGGGTGAAAAGAACAGCCGCATCGTCATCCGCAAGGTCGACAAGAGCCGCTTCGCCGAAGAAGCGGCGCTCATCCTCAACATTCTGAACGACGCATGGTCGGACAATTGGGGGTTCGTTCCGCTCAGCGATTCCGAAATCGCGCATGTCGGCAAGAAGCTGAAACCCATCGTCTTCGAAGACCTGATCATGGTCGCGGAAGTCGAGGGCGAGCCCGTGGCCTTCATGATCACCCTGCCCGACCTGAACGAGCCGCTGAAGCCGCTGAAGGGCTCACTCTTCCCGTTCGGCTGGGCCAAGCTGCTCTGGTGGCTGCGCGCGCCCAAGGTGCGCACGATGCGCGTGCCCCTGATGGGCGTGGTGAAGAAGTTGCAGGCCTCGCGCCTGGCCAGCCAGTTGGCCTTCATGATGATCGAATATATCCGGCGCGAGGCGATCACGAAATATGGCGCGACGCGCGGCGAGATCGGCTGGGTTCTCGATGACAATCAGGGGATGCGCGCGATTGCCGAGACGATCAACAGCAGCTTGAACCGCGAATATGTGATCTACGAAAAGCCGCTCTGAGCGCGGCGTCAGAGCCAAAGAAAAAGGCGCGGTGGACTTCATCCACAGCGCCCTTTTCATATCCGCACCTCTGGCCTCAGCGGACGTTGAGACCAAGCTCTCCCAGGAGTTGTTCAGCCTGCATCGCCGAGATCGTGGCACCGCGAAACGCGGTCGCCTGCATCAGCCGCAGACCTCCGAGATCGGCACCGCGCAGGTCTGCGCCCTCGAAACGCGCGCCATCAAGATTGGCATCGCGCAGGCTGCACTGGTTGAAAACCGCCTCGCGGAAATCACATTTGCGAAGATCGGCCTGTTCAAGGTCGAGCTTTTCGAGCCGCTGGTTGCGGAAGGACACGCCGGGCAACTTGGCGGCGACCATCAATGTTTCGAGGAAGCACGCGTCGAGCATGCCCGCTTCCGACAGATCGGCGCCCGTCAGCTTGCAACCGGCAAAGGACGCGCTGCGCAGGATCGACCGACGCAGCGTCGCATTGTTCAGATCCGTTCCGATGAATCGCGCCTCGGCGAGATCGGCGCCCATCAGATCCGCGCCTGCAAGGCGACACGAACGCCAGGTCGTCCGCTCCAGCGATGCCCCCTTCAACGTCGCGCGTCGAAAATTGCAGCGCTCGAACGTCCAGCCAACGAGTTCGATCCGCGAAAGATCCACCTCTTCCAGATCGCATTCGATCAGGTTGCGTGGTGATTTTTCGGCGTGCAGTTGTTCAAGCGCAAAACGGTCGAGCTTGCGCCCGCTGATCGGAAGGTCCGCAAACAGATCATAGGTCATGGCGGTCCTGTTAGCCCCTGGACGAGATTCTCAAAAGCATCATTCGGCGGCCCATGCAGCTTGTGCGAGCGATGTCGCATGATCACGGATTCCCACCGCCCAATCCGCCGTCAACGCATCAAAACGATCCTTCTGGCCCGCATAAAGCGCACGAATCGCGTCCTCGAAATGCGGCCGGTCACCGGCGATGGCGGTGAGGAAATGATAGGTCGCGTCACGAGCCTGCCGGGCGGCATCCAGCGGCCGGGCCTTGGCAGCTTCATCAATCAGGCGCCTGAGCGTGATCGACGCGCCGCCCCGCTGTGCGCGTAACCATTCCCAATGTTCCGGGAGAAGCGTGACTTCCCCCGCGATGACGCCGAGCTTCGGCCGTCCCCTGCCGCGTGCCGGTTCGTCCACGCGCATGTCGAGATCGATCTGGCGCCCCGTACGATCATCGAAGACCAGCACGGGGCCAGCGGCAGGATCGTCGAACACGCGGAGCGCCTCACGCACATCGGCAGCAGGCCCCGTCGCGATCCAAAGTTCTCCGGCAAAGGCAGTACAGGTCGATTCCATCGGCATATCCTCTCGGACACCGAATTATTACCCGGGTAAAATAGAGTCAATATTACCCGGGTAATATATCAATCGCGCAGTGTTGCCCAGGTCGGTGCGTGATCGCTCGCCTTTTCACGCCCACGATATTCCCGGTCGACATTGGCATCGACCAGACGGTCGGCAACCTGCGGGCTGAGCAGCAGATGGTCGATGCGGAACCCGGCATCACGCTGCCAGCAGCCCGCCTGATAATCCCAGAAGGTCCATACGCCGCCATTGGGATGGCGCGTCCGTAGTGCATCGGTCCAGCCCTGGAAACACAACGCACGATAGGCTGCGCGACTTTCCGGCTGCATCAGGGCATCATCCTGCATCGCCTGGACGGAGAACACGTCGGAATCGGTGGGGATCACGTTGTAATCACCGGCCAACACGGCAGGCACTTCTTCGCTGAGTATCTGGCGTGCCCGGTCGTGCAGCCGCTTCATCCAGCGCAGCTTGTAATCGAATTTCGGCCCCGGCTGCGGATTGCCGTTGGGGAGATAGATGGAGGCGACGCGCAGCCCCATGACATCGGCCTCGATATAACGGCTATGTTCGTCCTCCGGCTCCCCCTCCAGCCCGCGCTGCACCTCAACCGGGTCGACGCCGCGCGCAAGGATCGCCACGCCGTTGAAGCCCTTTTGCCCGTGCCAGACAGCACCGTAGCCGGCGGATCGAATATCCTTTTCGGGGAAGGTTTCGTCGGAACTCTTCAATTCCTGAAGGCAGACGATGTCCGGGCCGGTTTCCTCCAGCCATTCAAGAAGACGCGGCAGCCGGGCCTTGATCCCGTTCACATTGTAGGTGACGATTTTCATGACGCTCGGGGTAGCGTAAGCGCAGGCACCTGTCAGCCCGCGCTTTCATTCCGCCGCCGACAGAATGCCCTCAGATTGCGAAGCTAGACCCGCAACCGCAGCCCGAGGCCGCATTGGGGTTGGTCACGCGGAAGGCCGAACCGCCCAGTGATTCGACAAAGTCCACGGCTGATCCACGCACGAGATCAAGGCTGATCGAATCGACGATAAGGCTGACGCCGTCACGCGAAACGGTGACATCGTCTTCCTCAACACCTTCAGCCAGTTCAAAGCGATATTGGAAACCGGAACATCCGCCGCCGTCGACCGCGAGACGCAGGATCGCGGGCTTGCCCTGGCGTGCGGCAATGGCTGCAACGCGGGTTGCAGCGGCTTGGGTCAGTTCAATAGGAAGAGGTTCGCTCATAGAGCAGGAGATAGTGCGGTTGGGGACCGGCGACAACCGCACCGGCCCCGTTCCTCTCCTTATTCCTTGTCCGGGCCGCCCATGGCGATGCGCGTGGCGCCCGTTTCCGTCTGCTGCAGCGCCAGCAGATAGTCCGACGACTGGAGGAAGGGCAGCGGATTGACCGCACGGCCGTCCAGGCGGACTTCGTAATGAAGATGGCTGCCGGTCGAACGACCGGTCGAACCCATGCGGCCGATCAGCTGACCACGCTTAACGCGGGTGTTAGGCGCAACGAGGATGGCGGAAAGGTGACCGTAACGGGTCTGGATGCCCTGACCATGTTCGATTTCAATATAGTTGCCATAGCCACCCAGGCGCTGGGCGCGCCCGACAACACCGTCGGCGGTGGCATAGATTGCAGTGCCCACCGGACCGGGGATGTCGACGCCAGCGTGCATTGCGCGGCTGCCACGGAACGGATCCGAACGAAAACCGAAATTGCTGGAGAAATTCAGATCCGAGACGGGGCGTTGCGACGGGATCGATACCCCGCCCTGCGCGCCAACTTGGTCAAGCTTCTTCCACGACAGGAAGAGCGAACGATATTGAGGATCAGCGTTTTCGTTGGACGGGGCAGCGCGTTCGAAAATTCCACCGGCGGCGGGCGCGGCAGCTGCGGCGGCCGCAACCGCGGTGCCATCGGTGCTTCCAGCAGCGTGCGCGGCATTCGCGCTCAGCAGCGGTGCAGCGGCGATTGCCACAGCCATGATCTTGGTGCGGAACCCGGATCGGGCAAGGACGTTATTGATATACATGTTCACGCTCATACGACCCCCAGCTCGGCCATTCGAAAACGCCGATCGCGACCAGCGTGCTATTACTTATTTACACTGGGCTGTTTGCCCCGCCCTTAGTGCTGTCAGCGTTGTGAAAAGGCCGGGGGCTTTCCACAAGTCATTTATAGAATTCCTGCGTTAAACCGGCTGACGCCCGCGCTGAGTCGTTGAATGGAGGCTTAAGCTCGCCGCGAAAATGGCGCTTTACCAGCACTTTCCACGTTTCGACGGCGTTCGAATCGTCGCGGCTGCACGACCAGAGGAACCATTTCGTCCCAGCGCCGACATGGCGAATCTCGTCCGTCATAATACGTGTTAATATGCGCGCCGACGCCTCGTCGCCGGCATTGCGGAAGCGCTCGATCGTCATCGGGGTGATATCCAGTCCGCGCGCTTCCAGCACCATCGGCACGATCGCCAACCGGGCACGGGCATCGAACGCGGTTTCAGTTGCCGACTCCCACAATCCGATATGCGCGGGCAAGGCCCCGTAATGACTGCCGAGCGCCTTGAGGCGCCGGTCGAGCAGAGCGAAGTGTATGGCCTCGTCGCCCGCCACGCGCAGCCAGTCATCGGCAAAACTCTGCGGGAAATCACGACCGAACCGACCGACAATGTCGAGCGCCAGATCAATCGCGACGAATTCGATATGGGCCAGCGCATGGAGGAGCGCGATCCTTCCCCGCTCGCTTCCGCCCTTGCCACGCTTGGGCATCTGGTTGGGTGGCAACAGTTCGGGCCGAGCCGGGCGCGCCGGGCGATCGGGCATCACCGCCGAAAAGCGGTGATCGAGCATCCCCATGCGCCAATGCCGGGCCAATGCGCGCGCGCGACGCACCTTCTCCGCCGGAGACGCCGTGAGTAGCGCCTCGCGGATCGCCTGTCCCAATTCCACCATGGTCAGATCAGCCGAGCGCCTGCGCTTCCTTGAGCACTGCCTCGGCATGCCCCTTCACCTTCACCTTGCGCCAGATCTGAGCGATCTTGCCCTCGGCGTCGATCAGGAAGGTGGCGCGGTCTATGCCCATATATTTACGGCCATAAAGGCTCTTTTCCACCCAGGTGCCGAAGGCTTCGCACACGCTGCCATCGACATCGCTGGCGAGTTCGACCTTCAGTTCATGCTTGGCAATGAACTTGGTGTGCTTGGCGGGCGTGTCCTTGGAGATGCCCAAAATCTGCGTGCCAGCCGCCGCAAACTCGTCCGCCAGCGCGGTGAAGTCCTTGGCCTCGGTGGTGCAGCCGGGCGTGTCATCCTTGGGGTAGAAATACAGCACGAGCGGTTTGCCCCGCCATGCGGAGATAGGGCTTTCGCTGCCATCAGGCAGCGTCACAACCGGATCGGGTGCGCTATCGCCGATGTTCAGGGTCATTGCAGTTCCTCCACTTCGGCAACCACCTGTTGCCAGCATTGCTTGATCGCCATGCGCGCCGCGTCATACGCTGCGACCAGTTCTTCCCAATTTTCGGTGCGACAGGCGCGTGCAACGAGACGCTGGGTTGCGGGCGGCGGTGCTTCGCATGCCGGCGAAACGAGCCGGAGCGTGACGAGCAGGCGTGCAAGCAAGGCATGCGCCCCGATCACCCCGGCAGGCATATGCCCTGCTTCCACAAGCTCAGCCACGGCCCGGGCCAGGCGCGGGTTGAAGGCCATGCGGTGACGCAATTGCGCAACATGGACACAGAATTCAAGATCGACGAGCCCGCCCTCGATCAGCTTGACGTCGAACGGCCCGGCAGGCGGCTTGTGCGCTGCCATATCCGTCCGCATCTTCACGGCATCGGCAAGCAGCTTGGGAACGTCGCGCGGCTCGTACAAAATCCCGGCAATGCTGGCCGACAGCGAACTGCGTGCAGCTTCTGAGCCAAAGACGACGCGTGCCCGGCACAGCGCCATATGCTCCCAGGTCCACGCGCTTTCGCGCTGATAGCGTTCGAAACCGGACTGCGAAACCGCCAGCGGCCCTTGCGCGCCAGAAGGACGCAACCGGGTATCCACCTCGTAAAGCGGGCCAGACGCCGTCGGCACCGACAGCGCAGCGGTGATGCGCTGGCCGAGGCGGTTGTAATATTGCACCGCGCCCAGCGGCTTGCGCCCGTCCGATTCGGCCTCATGCCCGCCGGTAAAGACATAGACGAGGTCTAGATCTGAGGCATGGGTGAGCGCTCCGCCGCCAAGACGGCCAAGCCCGATGATTGCCATTTCACTGTCTGGCACACGGCCATGCGCGCTTTCGAATTCGCGCGTGGCGGCCGCTGCAAGCACATTGATCGCCGCTTCGGCGACACGCGCATAGCCTTCGGCAACCTGGATCGGATCGCTCGCCCCCTCGATGATCTGGGCGCCCAGGGCAAAACGGCGCTCGTTCACCTTCTGGCGAACGAGATCTAGCATCTGCTGATAGTCCGCACCGCGTTCGCAACGTATGAATTCCGCCTCCAACGCGGCGACCGACGGCGCCGGATCAAGCGCGCTTGCATCGATCAGGCCATCGAGCAGTTCGGGACGGCGCCCCAGTTGCTCGGCAAGCGTCGGCGCGTGGCTCAGAATGTCGGCCAAAAGCCTGCCCAGTGCCGGTCGTGCCTCAAGCAAGCGGAACAGGTTGAGCGCGCTCGGCAAACGACCGATGACATCATCGAACCGATTAAGGGCTCCATTCGGATCGGGCGACTGGCCAATGGCGTTGATCAGATGCGGCAATACACTTTCCAGCGCAGAGCGCGCGGCGTCTGTTCGCAGCGCCCGCACCGACCCATCCCGCCAGCGCTGTACGCGTGCAAGCGCGGCTTTCGCATCAGGAAATCCAGCTTCCGCCAGCCGGGCTTCGAGCCGATCGGCATCGGCGGGCAGCGCCTGCCCATCTTCGGCCTCGTCATCGAGGCTGTCATAAATCCGCCCGACGGTTTCCACCGGCCCGGCCAGAAGCGTCTGGAGTTCGGCGCCGTCGGCAAGGCCATGCAAGCGTGCGACCCCATCCAGCGCCGTCAGATCCCGCGGCAGGCTGTGCGTCTGCTGATCGTCCACCATCTGCAGCCGGTGTTCGATCGTTCGGTAGAGCCGATAACTGTGGCTGAGCACGTCCTCGACGTCAGCCTCGATCCGGCCGGCATCCGCCAGTGCCTTCAGCGCATCGAGCGTCGCCGGCACGCGGAGTGACGTTTCACGGCCACCATAAATAAGCTGATGAATTTGCGCGAAAAACTCGATTTCCCGAATGCCGCCCCGACCACGTTTCAGATCGAACCCCGGGCCAAATGCCTGTCCCTGCGCGTGATGGTCGCGGATACGCCGCGAAATACCGCGAATCTCACCAATCGCACCGTAATCAAGCCCACGCCGCCACACAAAGGGCCGAATGGCGTCCAGGAATTCAGTGCCAAGCGCGATATCACCTGCACAGGCACGCGAGCGGATGAATGCCGCACGCTCCCAGGGTAATGCGCTCGATTCATAATAGGAAATCGCGGCATTCAGCGGCAGGGCGATGGGCGTCGCCTCTGGCGACGGGCGCAAACGAAGGTCTACGCGGAAAACATAACCATCGGCATCGCGCGTCTGCAACAATTCCACCACGCGACGACCAATGCGGACGGCCGCCTCCACCGGCTCTTCTTTTCCCCGGCGCGGAAGCGTTTCGGGATCGAAGATCAGGATGGGGTCGATGTCCGACGAATAGTTGAGTTCGCGGCTGCCATGTTTTCCCAGCGCCAGAACGGCAAAGCCGCGCGGTTCGGCATCCGGCGTGCGCTCGGCAATGGCGGCCCGAATGGCACGGTCGAGCGCGCTGTCTGCGAGGTCGGAAAGGGCGTGCACGACCTCCTCGAACGGCAACAGCCCGGCCAGATCGCCGACCGCCAGCACAAGCGCGAGCCCCTGCCGCTCAAGCCGGAGCGAGCGGCCAACCTGCTCTTCCTCGGCGGCCCTTCGACGCGCGACCTCCATGGCAGCGCCGACGCCTTCGCTGCGCAGGCAATCAACCAATTCGGGGTTCCGCTCCATCAAGTGGCGGAGGAAAGGCGCATGGGCCTCGGCGCGTTTCAGCGCATCGTCGATGGCGGCTGTGACATCCATGCCTCTGCCTTAAAGGCAGTCGCGCACAAAAGACAATCGCCACGCAACTCGCAGCCCCGCGCGACGTTATTCCTTCATGGTAGAAACAAAAGGATCACGATCAATGATGACGGGCGGCCAGACCTTGGTTGCACGCCCGCACAAGGCCGATGGTATTGGCCAGGCGTTGCGTAAGGCTTTTCGGGGCGGCGTTAACGGCACCCCGCAGGACATGCAGAAGCTTTTAGACAAACTGCTCTAGCCGCATTTTACCGCTGGCCGCTATCAACAAGCGGATCAGCGGTCGCGGCTTAACTGGTCCACCTGCTCCATGATTGTCTCAAGCGCGCTGCGCCCGCCATTATCGGTACCATCGGTGCTGCGTGGTTGAAGCACATTATCAGTCATGATCTGCTCAAGCGCGACGCGCCCACGCGCGACGCGGCTCTTGATCGTGCCGACCGCCACGCCGCATATATCGGCCGCCTCCTCATAGGCGAAACCACCGGCGCCGACGAGAATCAGGGCTTCGCGCTGGGGTTGGGGCAGCAGCATCAGGGCCCGCTGAAGGTCAGCGAGTTCGACATGTCGATCCTGGCTGGCGGGAGCCGCAAGGATCTTGTCCGCAGCCAGATCGTCCCATTCGCCCTTGAAACGGGCGCGCCGCATCTGGGACAGATAGAGATTGCGCAGAATGATGAAGGTCCAGGCACGCATATTGGTTCCGGCCTGAAAACGCTGACGCGCCGCCCAAGCTTTCATCAGCGTTTCCTGAACCAGATCGTCCGCCACATCGGCATTGCCAGACAACGAGCGCCCAAAGGCGCGCAGATGCGGGATGACCCCTGCAAGTTCGGTCTTGAACGCATCGTCACTCAGCGCCTCGTGCGCCACCGGTTCGGTCGCCCCGTCATTGTCCATATCGGCCTTGGCAGACGACTTATTCAACGACATCGAGGTATTTTCCATCATGTCCCCAGCGCGCGTCCCCGGCCCGGAAGCACTGCGCGCGTTACCATAAACAGGGCCCGCGCCATCACGCGACACGGGTCCACCTAGTGGCCTCAAAATCCCGCTGCCCAGCAGGATAGCATAAGTTTTTGGCTTGGTCCCCTCACACAAATTCCCGGTGCTGTTTTAGGCATGTCAGCAAATTAACGCTGCAATTCCGAGACAGTTCCGCGCCTGTCATGAATGGAACCCATTCAGGCAGGAACCGTCGCCTCGTCAAAGAACAAGGCTTGGGCAATCGCTGCCTTTACTGTTGAACGCTGGAAAGGCTTGGTGATCAGGAAGGTCGGCTCTGGCCGCTCGCCGGTCAACAGACGCTCGGGGAAGGCAGTGATGAAGATCACCGGCACCGAGAATTTTTCGAGAATATCCTTCACCGCATCGATGCCACTGCTGTCGTCAGCCAGCTGGATATCGGCAAGGACAAGACCGGGGCGGCGCGCCATTGCCTGTGCCACGGCTTCATCGCGGGTCACCGCAACCCCGGTTACCTCATGCCCCAGATCGCGCACGATCGTCTCAATATCCATCGCGATGATGGGTTCATCCTCGATGATCAAAACCTCAGTACGTGTCTGCCGTTCGATCTCGGTCAGCGCCTCAGCCACCAATGCCTCAACCTGGTCGGGTGCCTCACCGATCAGATAGCTTGCATCCTCGGTCGTGAAGCCTTCCATCGCTGTCAGCAACAGGGCCTGGCGCGCAATCGACGGGATCTTCGCCAGACGCGCCTGCGCAACCGCCTCACCGGCTGCAGCAGCAGCGGCATCATCCACCTCGACCTGCGCCGAATTCCAGATCGCCTGGAAAGTTCGGTAGAGCCCAAGACGGGGATCAACATCACGGGGAAACTGATCGGGCGCACCGACAATGGCTTCCAGCGCAGCGCGTACATAAGCATCCCCGTGAGACTGGCTGCCTGTCAGGGCGCGCGCATAACGACGGAGAAAGGGAAGGTGCGGCGCCAGTTGCTGACCAAGCGACATCGATGAAAAGCTCCTTCAAATGACATATGTGTGGGCGGTCGTCCGCGACTTGGCAACCCCGCCTTGCCATAACCGATGATGGCACCCGACAATGGATTACCCGATGGAACCAACCATCAAGTTTTTGGTTTCATCCCAAGCGGGATTTTGTTCCGCTTCCGTCTTATATTTGATCATCTGACATTTTTCGGCCAGAGAGACAGTGCAGACCAAGCTTAGCAAATTGCGCGTTCAGGGGGATCCACCGCCGGTGCCGTCAACCACGAAGAAACCACAGGGTGATGAAAAGCCGCAGCGCGCGGCCGCAAAAGGCGCGACAAATGCGGCCGCAGGCGGTGAACGCGACCTCGGCAAGGCGTTGCGTACGGTTTATCAAAAGACCGTTGACGAAGCGATTCCGTCCGAAATGCTCGATCTTCTCAGCAAGCTTGGCTGACCCCGCATGGCCGCAGCGAAAGCGAGCGGCACGCGACGTACGCCGCGTATAAATTTCCTCCGCCTGTTCAGAATTTCCCGCCTTTCGACGGGGTTCAAGCTGTTCACTGCACTCAGCCTCGCGCTGTTGCCGCTGGCAATGATTGCCTTTTTTGCAACGCTGCAATCCAGCCGAACCGCCGATCTCGAAAAACAGGCGCAAATGCGCATTGCGCTCAACGAAAGCTCCCGCAAATTATCGGCGACAATCGCCTCGGACATTTCGGCAATCCGTGTCGCGATGGAAGCGATCGAGGTCGACCCCGAAGATCCTTCGATCTGCATGCGGCTATCGAGCATCATGGCGGCACAAGGGGGATCCGCCGCACCCTTTGCGATCTTTGGATCGGGCACCCAGCCTGTCTGCGCGGCGCTGGATTTTTCGGGCACCCGGCCGAGCGCCTTCGGCCTGCGTGAAAGCAGCGCCCCAGAAACCGAATTAACCGAAGACCACCTGAACGTCACCGTGCCGGGCAGCACCAGCCTTCAGGTTGGCAAGCTGATCTACAGCCGCCGCACACTCGCCAACATCGCATCACCTGGCGATTTTGGGCATGATTTCGCGTTGACGCTAATTGGGGACACGGGAAGGCTCGAGATCGCCGATCTGCGTCATCGGCCGACGCTGTCAGGTTATGAGACACTGGCAACTCCCGTGGGAATCACCGGCTTGTCGCTGGAAATGACGCTGTTGCGCGATCCGTTCAGCACCGCCGAACTCGTGGCGATCCTGCTTCCCGTTCTGATGTGGGCGGCAGCCGCCGCAATCGGCTGGCTGGTGGTGGACCGTGTGCTGATCCGGCCTTTGCGGGATCTGGAACGACAGGTTTCCGCCTATCAGCCCGGCACCATCCTCGACCCGCACAGCGATGCCGATTCGGCAGAGGAGCTTCGCCAACTCGGCGAGACCTTTCATACGATCACCCAGATGATTGCCAGCCACGAAGCTGCACTTGCCGACGGCCTGGAAAAGCAGACCAAGCTGACCCGCGAGGTTCATCACCGCGTGAAGAACAATCTTCAGGTGATTGCCAGCCTTATCAACCTGCACGCACGCAGCGCGGAGAGCATGGCTGTATCGCGCGCTTACGCATCCATCCAGCGGCGTGTCGATGCGCTTTCGGTGGTGCACCGCAATCACTTTGCCGAACTCGAGGAAAATCACGGCGTCGAGCTACGCAAGCTGATCGGCGAACTGGCGCAGAACTTGCGCGGATCGGTGCCCGATGGCGAGATCGTGCCCGCGATCAGTATCGATGTGATCCCGTGCTACGCGTCACAGGACATCGCTGTCCCTGTCGCCTTCCTGCTTACCGAATTGATCGAGATCGCGATGGAGTGCATGCCCGGGGCGCCCATCACAATCAATCTGCAGATCGGCGAAGGCGAGATCGCCCAGCTTGGCATCATATCAGAAGCGTTTGTTATGTGCGAAGCGCTCGAAGCGCGGCTCAACGGCAGGTTCGGGCGGATTCTTCAAGGTTTGTCCCGGCAGCTGCGTTCCCCGCTCGATCATGATCAACAGATTGGTCGGTTCGCGATTGAGCTACCCGTGAAGCTACTCAGCACCGCTTACTGAGCAATTTCTCCACATCTGCGCGGGCGTTTCCTACTCTCCAAAAAAATTTCGACGAGTTGCGGAACCAAGGCCTGCACGCAGTGTTCTGTTATTCGGATAGTGACCTTTTGCCCCCCCGCTCTCGCTATCCAAGACAAGGGCCCGGACATGCCAACCCCCTCCCCCCCGGTGGCATGTTCGGGCCTCATTGATTCTGGGGAGGTGGATCATTTCGGTCCGCATCCTTCGCCGGGGACTTGCGTGGCCGATGCCCGCAGTCCTAGGCTGCGCAGCACATATTTGATCCGGAGATAATTCATGGTTCGCAAATGCCTGGCCTTGGCGCTTATCGCAGGGACGCTGATGGTTTCGGCCTGCAATACCGTGCAGGGCGTTGGTGACGACATCAAGTCGGTGGGTCGCGCGGGCGAACGCGCTGTCAACTGACCAATCGGCTGTATTTCTACGGTCGCGACAGGGCGGGGGGAACCCCGCCCTTTTCTTTTTGCTCAGTCCTCGACGGCCACGATCGCGCGTTTTCGCCGTTTTTCGGTGAACCAGATCGCGACCAGCGTCATTTCGTAAAGCAGGATCAGCGGGATCGCGAGCATCAGTTGCGACACGACATCAGGCGGGGTGAATACCGCCGCGATAATGAACGCCACGACGATCATGTAACGCCGGGCACCAACAAGCTGGCTGCGCGTAACGACGCCGGCACGCTCCATCAACATCAGCAGAACGGGCGTGAGAAAGGCGATCCCGAACGCCATCACGAACTGCATGATGAATGACAGATAGTTGCCGACTGCAGGCAAGGCCTCTTGCTGGATACCGCCCAGATCCCCCTGGAAGCCGAGCAGGAAACGCAGCGCCACCGGCACCGCGAAATAATAGGCAAGCGCCGCACCGGCACAGAATAATAGCGGCGTCGCCAGCAGGAACGGTAACAACGCCCGCTTTTCCTGACGGTACAAACCGGGTGCAACGAACTGCCAAAGCTGCGACGCGATCACGGGAAAGGCGAGCATCGCAGCCGCAAAGAATGCGACCTTCACTTGGACGAAGAAAGCCTCGAACACCTGCGTGTAGATGATCTTGCCCTGCCCCGCCGCCACCAGCGGCTGGACGAGGAAAGAAAATATCTCGCGCGCGAAATAGAAGCAGACGAAAAAGCCGAGAAGCAGAGCCGCGACCGACCAGAGCAGGCGCTGACGCAATTCGATCAGATGCTCGAGCAGGGGCGCGCGGCTGTCGTCGATATCCTTCATCGCGCCTTTTCCTGGTCGTTGCCGGGCGCATCCGGTTCAAGTCCGAAATCCAATTGCCCTGCCGAAGAAGGTTCCGGCTTGATCTCCGGCTTCTCGGTCAATGTCGGAGGCGGAGGCGTATCCTCGCCCGCCGCCGTGCCCGACGTCGAGGGACGCGGTCCCGGCTCGGGCAATATCGATGCATTCGGAGCAGCGGACTGGCCTGCAGTGCCTTCCACCACCGGGCCTTCGGGCTGAACGGGATGCTCGCGCATGATCCGCTCATTTTCCTTGGCCCATTTCTTTTCCATTTCCTCGAGCTCGGCTTCGCGCACCATCGCGTCGAAACCGGTTCGGAAATGGCGGGCCATACCGCGCACCCGGCCAACCCAATAACCCACCGTGCGCATCGCCTTGGGCAGATCCTTGGGGCCAATCACCAGCAGCGCGACGATCGCGCACAACAACAATTCGGTCGGAGCGATGTCGAACATGCCGTACTGCTAGTCCTGATGGTTCAAGGCTTTAAAAGGCAATGGCGATCAGTTCGCAGGGCGATCATCACCCGCAGGGCGCTTTTCGCGTTCCGGCGTGACGTCGATCGGCGTCTGGTTTTCAATCCGCGATTGCGGACGAGCGGCCTCGTCTTCCTCAGCCATGCCCTTCTTGAAGCTTTTAATGCCCTTTGCCACGTCGCCCATCATGTCGGAGAAGCGGCCCTTTCCAAAGAGCAACAGCACGACGATGCCGACAACGAGCCAATGCCACAGGCTCAGACCACCCATAAAATTTCTCCCAATTCACAAAACCTTGTTCAGGTGCGCCTTTGCTACGGTTTCGTGCAGAATTGATGACAGACCATCTATTTAATCGGTATCGTCCGAGCTTTCCAGATCAAGCTCAGCCATGGCGAGATCGACGGGATCTAGCAACCCTGCGGCACGCAAATCATCGATTCCCGGCAGATCGCGCCGACTGGCGAGCCCAAAATGGCTGAGAAAATCGGCGGTCGTGGCATAGATGAGCGGACGGCCCGGCACCTCGCGCCGTCCCGCCGGCTTCACCCAGCCCGCCTCCATCAGCACATCAAGCGTCCCTTTTGATATCTGGACACCGCGAATGGCCTCTATCTCGGCGCGGCTGACCGGCTCGTGATAAACGATGATCGCCAGTGTCTCGATCGCCGCGCGGCTCAGCTTTCGCGGCTCCTCGCGCGAACGCCGCAACAAATGCGACATGTCGGCTGCGGTCTGAAAATGCCAGCGCCCGCCGCGTTCGACCAGCTCAATGCCCCGTCCGGCATAGTCCTGTTGCAGGCGACCAAGCGCGCGCTTAACCTCGTTCCCCTGCCCGACAAAGAGCTGAATCTCGGAAAGCGCGAGCGGCTGCTCCGAAGCGAACAACACCGCTTCGACCGCGCGCAGGATATCGTCGGGCGGGTTCATGCGGTTCCCCTCACATATAAGGGCGCGAACACCCCGTCCTGCCGCAGCGCGACCCGCCCTTGCTTGGCCAGTTCAAGCGCCGCCAGAAAACTCGATGCCAGTGCCGAGCGCCGCAGTTGCGGATCGGCCCCGTCCGGCAGGAACTGTTCGATCGCGATCCAGTCGATCCGTTCGCCGAGCAGACGTTCGACACGCTCGAGTGCTTCCTCCAGCGTCATCACCGCGCGGCGCTGGACGTGATGGAACACCGGCACACTACGCGCCTTCACCGCGCCATAGGCCGAAATCAGATCATAGAGGTTCGCCTGCCACAAATGGGTGCGGACCGTGCGCAGCCCTTCGGGCGCGGCGCGGACAAAGACGTCGCGTCCCAGCCGATCGCGCCCGACCAGCCGCGCGCCCGCCTCGCGCATCGCGTTGAGCCGCTGGAGGCGCAATTGCAGGCGGAGCGCGAGTTCTTCCGGGCTGGGATCGACCGTTGGATCGCGCGGTAGGAGCAAGCAGGATTTGAGATAGGCGAGCCAGGCGGCCATCACGAGATAATCGGCGGCGATCTCGAGCTTGAGCGCCTTCGCCTCGTTCAGGAAATCGAGATATTGTTCGACGAGCGCGAGGATCGAGATTTCGCGCAGATCGACCTTCTGAACGCGCGCGAGCGTGAGCAGAAGGTCGAGCGGGCCTTCCCAGCTGTGCAGTCTCAGGTTGAGCCGTTCGGGCCCGGCTTGCGGCAGTTCCTCTTCTGAAAAGAGTTCGCCGTTCATGCGTAGGACAGCAGCGCGTCGCGTCGGGCGACCAGCGCGGCGAGATCGCCCTGCGGATCGGGAGTGAGGCTGGCCATCGCCCGATCGAGCCGCGCGCGCGATTCGGGGCGGATATCGTCAAGGCTGTTGGCGATATCGATCATCTCGTCCATCCGCGCCCAGCAATCGAGCGCAAGATCGCAGCCCGCCGCAACCGCAGCGGCCGCCTTTTCGCCCGCGGTGCCCGCCAGCGCCTTCATATCGATATCGTCAGTCATTAGCAGACCATCGAACCCGATCCGATCGCGGATAATGTCGTTGATCACGATCGGCGAGATGGTAGCGGGACGATCCGGATCCCATGCCTTGTAGATAATGTGCGCGCTCATCGCCATCGGCGCGTCCTTGAGCGCAATGAAGGGCGCAAGATCAGCCTCGAGCGCCTCGGCATCGGCATCCACCACCGGGAGCTTCAGATGGCTGTCGACCAGCGCGCGGCCATGGCCCGGCATGTGCTTGACCACCCCGACACAGCCCCCGCGGCGCAACCCGTCAAGCACGGCGCGGCCAAGCGCCGCGACACGCATCGGATCGGAGCCGAAGGAACGATCCCCGATCACGTCCGAGGCGCCTTCCTGCCGGACATCGAGCAATGGCAGGCAATCAACGGTGACCCCGACCTCCGCCAGCGTCAGCGCAAGCGCCTGCGCATTGGCGCGGGCGGCCTCGATCGCGGAGACGGGCGCCACATCATAGAGCGCGCCGAAGGGCGCCCCGGCGGCAGGAAATTCGGGCCATTCGGGCGGGCGCATCCGTGCGACCCGGCCGCCTTCCTGATCGATCAGGATCGGCAGATCGGCGCGCCCGTCGATGGCGCGCAGCGAATCGGTGAGACGGCGCAACTGTGCGCGATCGGCGCAGTTGCGTTTGAACAGGATATAGCCGGCGGGCCGGGCTTCCGCGAAGAAGCTGCGTTCATTGGCGCTGAGTTCGAGGCCCTCAAGACCGTAGATAACCGGCTTCATCGCAATCCTAAACCTTCATATTCATGGGCCGGAATCAGGCCGCGCCGTCAATTGGTGGCGATCAGGCAGCTTTCGCCCGCCACCTTCAAGCGGCCGCACAGATCGGCAGCCTGCGCATCGGTGCCGGCATTGGCGCGCAGGCGATAGAGCGTCTTGTCCTCAAGCTTTACCGCGACGATCGACTTTTCGAGCGGGGCCAGGAACTGGAAGCGCTTGATCATCCGGTTCCACGCGGCATTGGCGCTCGATTCATTGGCATAGGCGCCGAGCTGGATCAGCGAGCCGCCCTGACGCGCGCCCACCGGACGGGGCATCGATGCAGCAGCCGAGGCGCTTGCAGGCTTGGGCAGACGCCCCCCTTCGGCCACGCGCGCGGTTGCCACCGGGGCAGCCTCGGTCGTTTCAACCGCACCCTTGATCACAGTGCCCTGCACGGGCGCTTCGGGCAGCGCGCTGGTGTCGATCAGACCGGTTGCCTCGGCACCGGCGCTGGTGGCAAAGGCAGCATCGCCGCGCCCCTCGACATCCATGCCGCCCGGTTCCTCGGGCTTTACTTTGTACGGGCCCGGCTGCGCCTGAATGAGCGAGCCATCGCCGCCGGTGCCGACGGCACGATTCTTCACCCACCAGACACCGGCAATCACGACGCCCAGCGCGACGAGGGCGGCAATTACGCCGCCCGCCATCTTCATCGTCGATCCACCGCGATCGGCCTCGAATTCACCAACAGCCTCGAGCCAGGGCAAGCGGTCCTCGTCCCTGAGATCCAGCCCGCCCCGCTGCATATTGCCCATCACTGCATCTCCTCGACGGCGGCCACCCCCATGATCGCCAGGCCGTTGCGGATAACCTGCCCGATCGCGTTGGCGAGGAAAAGCCTCGCACAGGTGATCGGCGCATTGTCTGCGACGAGGAAGCGGCGTTCGGGCCGATCATTGCCCATATTCCACAGCGAGTGGAATGCGGCCGCCAGATCGAACAGGTAGAAGGCGACGCGGTGCGGTTCGCGAGCGAGCGCGGCGCTTTCCACGATGCGCGGGAACTGCGCCGCGAGCTTCACCACCGCGAGTTCATCGGCGTCGAGCAGATCGAGATCGGCGCTGGTGCAGGTGATCCCCGCCTCGGCGGCCTTGCGGTTCACCGAACGGATACGCGCATGCGCATATTGGACGTAGAAGACGGGATTGTCCTTCGACGCCTCGACCACCTTGGCGAAGTCGAAATCCATCTGCGCATCCGCCTTGCGGGTGAGCATGGTGAAGCGCACCACATCCTTGCCCACTTCGCGCACGACATCGGCCAATGTCACAAAATTGCCCGAGCGCTTCGACATCTTCACCGGTTCGCCCGCGCGCAGCAGGCGGACCATCTGAACGAGCTTCACGTCGAAGCGCGTCTTGCCCTCGGTAAGCGCGGCGACAGCGGCCTGAATGCGCTTCACGGTGCCGGCATGATCGGCGCCCCAGATGTCGATCAGCTGATCGGCGTTCTGCGCCTTCTGGAAGTGATAGGCGAGATCGGCGCCGAAATAGGTCCACTGGCCGGTCGACTTCTTGATCGGGCGATCCTGATCGTCGCCAAACTGGGTCGAGCGGAAGAGCGGCAGTTCGACCGGCTCCCAATCCTCGGGCGTTTCGCCCTTGGGCGCTTCGAGCACGCCGTCATAGACAAGACCGCGTTCGCGCAGCCACGCCTCGGCCGCCTCGGGCTTGCCTGCGGCCTGAAGCTCGGCCTCGGACGAGAAGAGATCGTGATGGATGCCAAGCAGCGCGAGATCGTCCTTGATCATCACGATCATCGCGGCAACGGCGCGGGTACGGAACAGCGCGAGCCAATCGGCCTCCGGCGCGCTTACATAGCGATCGCCAAATTCCGCGGCGAGCGCCTTGCCAACGGGCACCAGATATTCGCCCGGATAAAGCCCCTCGGGGATCGCCCCGACATCCTCGCCCAGTGCCTCGCGGTAGCGCAGATGGGTCGAGCGCGCGAGCACATCGACCTGGCCGCCGGCATCGTTGACATAATATTCGCGGATGACCTTGTGGCCGGCATATTCGAGCAGCGACGACAGCGCATCGCCCACCACCGCACCCCGGCAATGGCCCATGTGCATCGGGCCGGTGGGGTTGGCCGAGACATATTCGACATTGACGGTAACGCCCTGCCCCAACGCCGAGCGGCCATAATCATCGCCGTCCTTGTCGATCGCGCGCAATTCGTCGCGCCAGGTGTCTTCGGTCAGACGCAGGTTGATGAAGCCCGGCCCGGCAATCTCGGCGCTGGCCACTTCGGGAAGCGCGCCAAGGCCCTTAACGAGCTTTTCGGCGAGCGCGCGCGGATTGGTCTTGGCAGGCTTTGCCAGCACCATCGCGGCGTTGGTCGCCAGATCGCCGTGCGAGGCATCGCGCGGCGGTTCAACCGTCACATTCTTGCGATCGAGACCGGCCGGCAGTTCGCCTGCGGCAACAAGTGTGTCGAGCACCGCGTCGATGTGCGCGGCGAAACGGGCGTAAAGGGTCACGTCTGCTATCCGGTTTCAAAATCGGGAAAGCTGCGGCTTTAGAGCATCGCTCGCGGGATTTGAAGGAGCGCGCGTCGCTTTATCTCCAAGGGGCACCGCGCCGCCTGTCTCTTGCGCATACGCCTCGCTGCGTCGCTGCACCGCACACAAGACGATGAAAGGGCAAAGGAAATTTAGAAACACCCAATGATCTCGGAAAATAGGCGTTGGAACACTACGCAAAACGATTGAGAATCTTGCAACTGGCGCTGCATTTTTTGCGTTTGCGAGATAATGGTGCAGAGCAACATAAATGACGTCGATGAAGGATGTCGACAGCCGGGTTCGCGGATCGACATTCCAGCAATGGAGACTATCGATGCGCACGCTGCTTATCGCCACCGCCGCCGCCGCTGTTGCGGCTTCTGCTCCCGCCGCCGCCGAAACCCGTTTCGAGCATGACGGCTACACCTATGTCTACAAGGCCGAAGCCAAGGGCGATCGCCAGGTTGTTTCGGGCCGCCGCTTTCCCGGCAACGCGCCCTTCCGCCTCGTCGTGCGTGGCGACAAGGTCAGCGGCACCTCGAACGGCGTGCCGGTCTCGTTCCGCACCGCCCAGGTCGAACGCCTTGTCGGCGTCGACAAGCAGGTTGTTGCTGCGGACTGATCCTTCAGGCGGCACGGCCTGAGGCCCGCCGCCCGAGCAGGCGCCCCAACATTCAAAGGCCCATTCCGGCATACGCCGGGATGGGCCTGCCTGTATCTGGCTTTAGCGCTTTCAGATTTTCAGCGCCTCAGAACCCCTCGGGCAGCGCCACTTCGCCCACCAGTTCGCGGTAGCGGGCGACCGCATAACGATCGGTCATGCCCGCGATGAAATCGGCGATATGGCGGCTGCGCGCGGGCTCCGCCTCGGGCAGCGCCGCGCGCCAATCCTCGGGCAGCAGGCGGGGATCATCGGCATAGGCAGCGAACACCCCGGCGACGATCCGGCGCGCGAAATCGGCGGCGGCCAGTTGGGCGGGATGGTGATAGAGATTGGCGTACATGAACGCCTTCAGCCCGCGTTCGGCCTCGCGCATCGCGTCGGAAAAACGCACCAGCGCGCGCCCTGCGGCACGCACATCCTCGACCGTCTCGACAGCCGATTCGGCGATGCAGCGCCGGGTTTCGTCGAGCAGATCATTGACCATCCGGCCGATCTGCGAGCGGACAAGCTCGGACCGCAACCGATCGGGCGCACGGCCGCCGCAGCGCGCCTGCACATCGGCCCAACCCTCGGCCACCATCGGCACCGCCATCAGTTGATCAAGCGTCAACAGCCCCGCGCGTATCCCGTCGTCGATATCGTGATTATCATAGGCGATATCGTCGGCGAGCGCGGCGATCTGCGCCTCGATCGAGGCATGGCTGGTGAGATCGAGCGGGAATTCGGCATCAGCCTCGCGCATCGCCCAGCCGGGTTCGTAGATCGGGCCGTTATGCTTGGCGAGACCTTCGAGCGTTTCCCAGCTGAGATTGAGGCCATCCCAATGCGGATAGGGCATTTCGAGGCGCATCAGCGTGCGCAGCGTCTGCGCATTGTGATCGAAGCCCCCCGCCCCCGCGAGCGCGGCTTCGAGCGCATCCTCGCCCGCATGACCGAAGGGCGGATGACCGATATCGTGCGCCAGGCACAGCGCCTCGGTCAGATCCTCGTTGACGCCCAGCGCACGCGCAATCGCGCGGCCGATCTGCGCCACTTCAAGGCTGTGCGTCAGCCGGACACGGAAATGATCGCCATCGGGCGCGAGGAAGACCTGCGTCTTGTGGCGCAGTCGGCGAAAGGCGATCGAGTGGATGATCCGATCACGATCACGCTGGAACGCATCGCGCGGTCCACGGGCCGCGCCGCCCGGTTCGGCATGCAACCGGCCGCGGCTCTGCGCCGGATGACAGGCATAGGGCGCAAGCGTCATTTCGCCGGGAACTTTTCCACGGCCTCACCCGCCGCACTCGACCAGACGAAGCCGTCGACCTTGGCATTGTCGAGGAAATCGCGCGCCGCCTTGGCGGTGGCGAACGGCCCGATCAGCAGGCGGTTCGACTTGCCATAATCGGCGGTCCATACGCCCTTGCCCTTGAACGCGACCGGTGCCTTTTTCACCAGCCGATCATAATCACGCGCGAGCGCGGCCTTGTCCGCCCCGGTCAGGATCTGCGCCCAGAGGCGCGCAGGCTCGGCCTTTTTGGGGTCGACCTTGGGTTTCTTCTCGGCAGGCTTTTCGGGCGCCTTCTTGACCGGTGGCTTCTTCGCGTCGGGCTTGGGGTCGGTGGGTTTGGCTGCCGGCTTGGCGGCCGGTTTCGGCGCGGGCTTGGCCTCGACCGGCTTGGGCGGGACGGCGGCAGGCCGCGCTTCCTGCGCGGCGGCGACGGCATTGGCCTCGCGCGCCGAAGCGGGGCGCGGCGGCGCGACGATCACCGGCGTTTCCAGCTCCAGCGAGCCGACGATCGCGGCAAGGCGGCTCGACGCGGCGGCGGTGGCGGCGGGCGAAGGCTTTGCACCCGGACGTGCCATCAGCACGCCCTGCGTATCGGCCTTGAGCACGGGCGCGGGTGGTGCGCCGCTCGGCGTTTCCGACGCCGCCAGCCGTGCATTTTGCTGCGCCGCCGTGACCGAGGCGAGGCTGCCCCGGCCACGCGACGTGCGTTCGCGCCCGGTGACGCGCGTCTGCGCGGCGGCGGGTGCGGTGGTTCGTGCCGGCGGCGCGGGCGAGGTCGGCGCGGCATCGTTCTGCGCGTAGAGCAATCCGCCCGAGCGGCCATCGGAGGGCATATGGCCGAAATGCACGGCCGCCGCCTTTTGCGCGGGGGTGAGCCCGGGCAGTTTGGCAAAGAAGGGCGCCATCGGACGCGCGAGATTGCCGGGCATCACCTGCCGCGCGACGTTGTTCGCCTGTTCGGTATCGCCCGACAGCGCGAGGATGAACGCGCGGACGCGCCAAGCGGCCTTGTCCTGCTTGTAGAGCAGCGGCTCGATCAGCTTGAGCGCCTGATCACGCTCGCCCGAAATCGCGTGCGACAGCGCAAGCCGACGGACGACTTCGGGGTCGTTTTCCTGCTTGAGCGCCAGCGCATAATCGCGCTGGGCGCGGCGCTGATCGCCGCGCAGATCATAGGCCAGCCCGCGATCGCCCGCGATCCTGGCTTCGGACATGCCGTAATCCACCGCCAGATCGAACAGGCGCAGCGCATCACGCGGCTTTTCGAGCATCAGCAGCGCCCGGCCGAACCCGGCCTTGGCGCGCGGATTGCGCGGATCGATTTCCTCGACCCGGCCGAAAAAGCCGATCGCGCCATTGGGATCGTCAAGCTCGAGCGCCGCCTCGCCCGCGCCCAGCAGCGCCCGCAGATTCTGCGGACTGGTCGACAATGTGTTGAGATGATCGGAAAGCGCCCGCCCCGCCATCTCCGGCGTCGTGGTCTGGGCCGGGAGCGCCACGGGGGCAGCGCTGATCAGAAGAACGGGAAGCAGCACCCGCAAACGGCAAAATCGGGAATAGGTCATCGCGGGCAGCTATATCCCCTCACCAAGGCAACCGCACCTGAACGGCGCCCCCTGAAAACGCCGAGACGGTGCCAACCGGGGCTGAGCCGGCGGCACCGTCCCGAAATCGCATCACACCTTACTGGTTGTTCTGGCGATTGAGGAAGCGCGGAATATCGAGCGGATCGGTACGACCGGCGGCCTGATCTTCAGGTGCCTTGGCCGCGCCGCGCGCGATGTTCGACATGCGTTCGAACAGCGTGCCGCCACCGGTCGACACGCGCGGAGCGCGTTCCTCGGGCTGGCCACCGAGCGACCAGCCGGGCTTGGCGGCGGGTTCGGGCGCCTCGACCTTAAGTTCCAGCGGTTCTTCGGCCGGCTCGACGATCCGGGCGCTGTCGAGCAGAAGCTCGTCGGCCTCGGCTGCGGGTTCCTCGACGCGCGGTGCTTCGAGCACCGGCTCGGGTGCCTTGGCAACAGGCTCGGGCGCCTCGACCACGGGGGTCGGTTCGGGTGCCGGTGCAGGTGCTGCCTTTTCGGGCTGCGCGGTGCTGCGCGCGTTGGGGAAGGCGAAGACGCGAGCGGGTTCGGGCTGGTTCGAGGTTTCGGCCTCGATACCGGTGGCCACGACCGAGACGCGAATCTTGCCGTCGAGATTGTTGTTGAACGCCGAACCCCAGATGATGTTCGCATCGGGATCGACGAGTTCCTTGATGTGGTTCGCCGCTTCGTCGACTTCCATCAGGCGCATGTCTTCGCCGCCGGTGATCGAGATGATGACGCCCTTGGCGCCCTTCATCGACACGCCGTCGAGCAGCGGGTTGGCAATCGCCTTTTCGGCGGCCTCGATCGCACGGCCATCGCCTTCGGCTTCGCCGGTGCCCATCATCGCCTTGCCCATCTCGCTCATCACCGAACGGACGTCGGCAAAGTCGAGGTTGATGAGGCCAGGCATGACCATGAGGTCGGTGATCCCGCGCACGCCCTGTTGCAGAACCTCGTCCGCCATCTGGAACGCTTCCTTGAAGGTCGTGTTCGCATTGGCGATCAGGAACAGATTCTGGTTGGGGATGACGATCAGCGTGTCGACATGCTTTTGCAGCTCGGCAATGCCCGCTTCCGCCGACTTCATGCGGCGCGCGCCTTCGAAGCTGAACGGCTTGGTAACGACGCCCACGGTCAGGATGCCGCGATCGCGCGCGGCCTTGGCGATCACCGGCGCCGCCCCCGTGCCGGTACCACCGCCCATGCCCGCCGCAACGAAGCACATATGTGCACCGTCAAGCGCGCGCTCGATCTGCTCGAGCGTTTCTTCGGCGGCCGCACGGCCGATTTCGGGACGCGAGCCTGCGCCCAGACCCTGGGTGATCTTGAGACCCAGCTGGATACGACGTTCCGCGACCGACGCGTTGAGCGCCTGCGCGTCGGTGTTGGCGACGATGAAATCGACGCCCTGAACCTGACTTGCCATCATGTTGGCGATGGCGTTCCCGCCCGCGCCGCCTACGCCAATAACGCTGATGCGAGGGCGCAGTTCATCGACCTCGGGCGGCATGAATTCGATGCTCATTTACCTATCTCCCCAAGCTCCGTTACGGGCGAAGCGAATGTCACTTGACTCTTGTGCACTAATAGATTCGCCGAATCACCAGAAAAAACGGCGACTCGACAAAATTCTGGAATCGATTTTGTCATCAGTACCCAGCCTTGAAAGCGGTCAGCAGCCTTTGGATCAACCCCGATCCGGCAGGACGATGGACCATCTGATGGTTCAATACGATAGTCCGCAGATCGGTGGGGTTGCTCGCCGCATATTGGGCCAGCCCGGCAAGGGTACAGAAGGCAGGACCGCTATGCGCATCCGGCAAACCAATCAACCCCCGAGGACGACCAACACGCACAGCGCGGCCCAGCGCACCCTGTGCATAGTCCGCAATTCCCTTGAGTTCAGCGCCCCCGCCGGTGAGCACGACCTGACGACCGACCGGGCCGGTGAAGCCCAGTTCGTTCAGCGCCTTGCCGATTTCGCCCATCAGATGCTCGAGCCGCTGGCGAATCACCGCGATCAGCTGCGCCCGCGTGATGCGCGCCGCCTCACCGCTGTCGTCATCGGCTGAAATCGGCGCCACCTCGACCATGTCGTGATTGTCGCGCGGGGTGGCGGTGGCGCAGCCATAGAAACACTTCATCCGCTCGGCATGCATGCGGCGCGTGCCGAAGGCGGAGGCGATGTCATCGGTGATATCGGCCGCGCCGATCGGGATCGAGGCAAGGCCGACAAGCATGCCGCCCGCAAAGAGCGACACGTTGGTGACGCCCGCGCCGAGTTCGACCAGCGCGACACCCAGTTCGCGTTCCTCGTCGGACAAGCAGGCCGCCCCGGTCGCCACGGGCGCCGCGACGATCGACTTCACTTCAAGGTGCGCCGAGCGCACGCATAGGTCGAGATTGCGCACGGGCGAGCCATCGGCGGCGACGACATGAATATCGACACCCAGACGATCAGCATGCAGCCCCAGCGGCTTCTTGACCCCGCGCAGCCCGTCGAGCGTGTAGAGCGTCGGTTGGGCATGGAGCACCATGCGGCCATCGGGATCGATCGAATTGCGGCCGGCCGCCAGCAGTTCGTTGATATCGTCCTGCTCGATCCGGTGGCCGCCAAGCTCCACCTCGACCGAGGCGATGTCGCTCACCAGCCCACCGGCCGAAAAGCTGACCCAGACATCCTCGATATTGGTGCCGGCGATCCGTTCGGCCTGCTCCACCGCCTCGCGCACCGCCTTTTCGGTGGCGGGCATGTCGGCGATATAGCCGCGCTTGACGCCCTGGCTCTCGCGCTGCCCGGTGGCCAGCACCTGAAGCTCGCCCCCCTCGGTCCGTTCCGCGATCAAGGCGGAAACCTTGGAAGAGCCGATGTCCACCGCAGTGATCAGCCCGTCACCCCGTGTTTGTGCCATTCCCGTCTCCCTTCACCTCGCCCGCATCGCCATCGCTGGCCGCCACCGCATTGGCCGGTGCGGCGCCTGTCGCTGCGGCCGCGCCTGCAGTAGCTGCCGTGCCGGGAGCAGCCCCCGGCACATCCTTTTTCGCCGTGCCCTGCGGCGGCACGCGCACCACGAACTTGTCGGGCAGGCGCATGTCGAAGCGCAGGAAGCCGCGCCCCAGCAGCCTTTCCATACCGTCCATCCGCGCGAATTTGACCAGCGCGGCCGCCGATTCCTTTTCGCCTTCGGGCAGCGCCAGCGTCTCGCCCGACTGGAAGCGCAGATCCCAGCGCCGATTGCCGACCCAGGTTGCCCCCGCCATCAGCGGCTTGAGCGAGGGCGCGGCCTCCATCAGCGCGGCGAGCGCGGTTGCCTGGCGGTTGGCTTCGGGACCGATCACCAGCGGCAGATCGGGCATCGCGTCGAGCTTTACCGGCTCGAGCACCACGCCGTCGCGGTCGATGAGGCTCAGTTGCCGGGCATTCTGCCAGATCGCGGCGGGCTGACGCTCGATAATGTCGACCATCAGCGTATCGGGCAGGCGGCGCGAAACGCGCGCATCGCGAATCCAGCCATAGCCCAAGAGATCGCCGCGCACCTTTTCGAGATCGACGAGCGGCATCGCCATCGATTCCTGATCGAGCGCGACGGCATAGACGGTGAGCCGGTCCATCCGGTCGATCCCCGTCACTTCGACGCGCTTCACCTCGAAACCGGCGCGCCCGACAAGCTCGGCCGCTTCGACATAGGCCATTTGCGGCAGGCCCGCGAAGGTGGCGACACCGATCACCAGTGCCGCGCCGAGCCCGATCGTGCCGCGCTTCAAATATGTCTCGAGCGCTTCTTCACTGATGGGCAGATGCTCGACCGCCTTGGCCAGCAGACCCTTTTTCTTGGGCGCGACCTTGCGGCGCGCGCCCACATTGGGGCGCCCGCCCGCATTCTTGCCACGTTTGATCGTGGCTGATCTCATAGGGCGTCTCGCACGATCTGCTCGCACAGCTCGGCATAGGAAATGCCGCAATATTTCGCTTGTTCGGGAACGAGGCTGAGCGGAGTCATGCCCGGCTGGGTATTCACCTCGAGCAGGTAGAGCCCCTCAACACCGCGTTCATCGTCCCAGCGGAAATCCGAGCGCGACGTGCCACGGCAGCCCAGCAGTTGGTGTGCGCGCAGCGCCATGTCCATCGCCACCGCCGCGATATCCGCGGGGATTTCGGCGGGGCAGACATGGGTGGTCAGGCCATCGGTATATTTGGCGTCGTAATCGTAAAAGCCGCTTTTGGGCTTGAGCTCGGTGACGGCGAGTGCGCGGTCCCCCATCACGGCGACGGTGAGTTCGCGGCCACGGATGAAGGGTTCGGCCAGAAGCCGTTCAAATTCCTGCCACGGCCCCTTGGCCTCGCGGCCGATGGGATTGCCGTAATTGCCCCCGTCCATCACGATGGCGACGCCGACCGACGAGCCTTCGTTGACGGGCTTCAGCACATAGGGGCGCGCGATCGGATCGCCCGCATACAGCGTTTCGCTCTCGACGATGCGGCCTTCGGGCATACGGATACCGTGCGGCACCAGCGCCTGCTTGGTGAGTTCCTTGTCGATCGCGATGACCGAGGTCGTCAGCCCCGAATGGGTATAAGGGATCTGCATCAGATCGAGCATGCCCTGCACCGTGCCATCTTCACCCGGTGCGCCGTGCAGCGCGTTGAAGACAACATCGGGGCGCAGCTCGGCCAGCACCTGCGCGACATTGCGGTCCATATCGACGCGCGTCACCTTGTGGCCACGGCTTTCGAGCGCATCGGCCACGCCGTTGCCGCTCATCAGTGAAACTTCGCGTTCGGAAGACCAGCCGCCCATCAGAACAACAATGTGCAAGGTCTCGCTCACGCTTCTACTCCTACGCTGTCATCCGCGCCTGCGGCGGGGACGCCGATGCGCTGGATTTCCCATTCCAGTGTCACGCCCGACTTCGCCTTGACGCGGCGGCGGACTTCCTCGCCCAGGGCCTCAATCTCGGCCGAACGCGCCTCGCCAAGGTTGAGCAGGAAATTGCAGTGTTTTTCCGAAACCTGGGCATCGCCGATGCGCAGGCCGCGGCACCCCGCCTCGTCGACAAGACGCCAGGCCTTGTCGCCATCGGGGTTCTTGAAGGTCGATCCGCCGGTCTTCGAGCGGAGCGGCTGCGAGGCTTCGCGCTCGGCCGCGATCCGGTCCATCTCGCGCTGGATCGCCTCGGGATCCTCGCCATGTCCGCGAAAGGTAGCGCCGACGACGATGCAGCCTTCGGGCAAGGCGCTGTGACGATAGCTGTAGCCGACCGCCGCGACAGGGAGCGTCTTCAGCTCGCCGGTGCGCAGCACGACTTGGCACTCGACGAGAACGTCCTTCACCTCGCGGCCATAAGCGCCGCCGTTCATGCGCACGAAACCGCCGACCGTGCCGGGGATCGAGCGAAGGAATTCGAGCCCGCCCACCCCTGCATCGCGCGCGGTGGAGGAAACGAGAATGCCGCTCGCCCCGCCACCGCAGCAAAGCGTCGTCGCGTCCAACGCCTCGACCTTGGCGAAGGGCTTGCCCAGACGCACGACGACACCCGGAACGCCGCCGTCGCGCACGATCATGTTCGATCCAAGGCCAAGCCCCATGACGGGCACGGCGGGATCGAGATCGGCGAGAAAGGCGCGCAGATCATCGATATCCTTGGGCTCGAACAGCCATTCGGCCGCACCACCCGATTTGAACCAGACAAGGGGAGCAAGCGGCGCATGCGGTGTCAGCCTGCCGCGAACGTCCGGCAGGGCAGCTTTTTGCATCATGCCGCAAGGCCCTTGCGCACCGCGCCGATCGCATCGGCCAGCCCGGCGGCCCATTTGGTAATGTCGCCAGCGCCGAGGCAGACGACCATGTCGCCTTGATGGACGACATCGGCCAGCGTCTTCGCCAGTGCATCGGCATCGGCAATGGTGGCCGCCGCACGGTGGCCACGACGCTTGAGCCCGTCGACCAGCGCCTGCGCATCGACCCCCTCGATCGGCTGTTCGCCCGCCGGATAGACGGGAGCGACATAGACGATATCGGCATCGTTGAACGCCTGCTGGAAATCATCCATCAGATCGCGCAGGCGGGTAAAGCGGTGCGGCTGCGCAACCGCGATCACGCGGCCGCTCACCCCCTCGCGCGCGGCCGACAATGCGGCGCGGACCTCGACGGGGTGATGGCCGTAATCGTCGATCACCGTGACGCCGTCGACTTCGCCGACATGGGTGAAGCGGCGCTTGACCCCGCCGAACTTGCGGAAGCCGCCGACGATGGTTTCGTCCGCCATGCCCATTTCCAGCGCCACACCGATCGCGGCCAGCGCATTCTGGACATTGTGGCGACCGGGCATCGGAAGCTCGATCCCCTCGATGCGGCGGACATTGCCGTCATAATCGCGGATCACGGCGTCGAAACGGTTGCCGCCCGGGATGGGGGTGACCTGTTCAGCGCGGATATCGGCCTGCGCCGAGAAGCCGTAAGTGACGATCTTGCGATCGGCGACGCGCGGCAGGATCGCCTGCACTTCGGGATGGTCGAGGCAGAGCAGCGCCGCACCGTAAAAGGGCACGTTCGAGACGAACTCGACAAACGCATCCTTCACCGCATCGAAGCTGCCATAATGATCGAGATGCTCGGGGTCGATATTGGTGACGACCGCGATCGTGCCGTCGAGCCGCAGGAAGCTGCCATCGCTCTCGTCCGCCTCGACCACCATCCATTCGCCCGCACCGACGCGCGCGTTCGAGCCATAGGCGTTGATGATGCCGCCGTTGATCACCGTGGGATCGAACCCGCCAACATCAAGCAGCGCGGCGACCATCGAGGTGGTCGTCGTCTTGCCGTGCGTGCCCGCGACCGCGACGGTCGACTTGAGACGCATCAGTTCGGCGAGCATTTCGGCGCGGCGCACCACGGGGACGCGGCGTTCGAGCGCCAGATCGACCTCGGGATTGCCGCGGCGGATAGCGGTCGAGGTGACGACCACACGTGCATCGCCGAGGTTTTCCGCCTTGTGGCCGATCATCACGTTGATGCCGCGATCGCGCAGCGCCTGAACCACCGCGCTTTCGGCGACGTCCGACCCCTGAACCTTATAGCCCAGATTGTTCATCACCCGCGCGATGCCCGACATGCCGATGCCGCCGATGCCCACGAAATGGATGGTGCCGATATCGGTGTGCACGCCCTTCATGCCAGCGCCTCCTGCCCGCCCATGCGCGGCAGCGGCTTGCTCATGCGGATCGTCTCGCCACCAATGGGCTGGGGCCCGAAGCTTTCGACCAGATCGGCAAGGTCACGCGTGGCATTGGGACGGCCGCAATTCCAGGCACGCTTTGCGGCATTGGCGAGTGCGCCCGGCTCAAGGGCAAGTTTCTGCATCTGTTTGGCAAGTTCCACGGAGGTAAAGCTGGATTGCGGGATTGAACGTGCGCCGCCCGCCTCCACCATCTCACGGACGTTGAACGTCTGATGATTGTCGGTGGCCGAGGGCAGCGGAACGAGAATGGCCGGCCGGCCCGCGGCGGTCAATTCCGCGATGGTCGATGCACCCGCACGCGCGATCACCAGATGCGCCCAGCCGAGGCGTTCGGGGAGATCCGGCAGATAGGTGGCGAGATCGGCGGGGATTTCAAGCTCGGCATAGGTTGCGCGCACGCGGTCGATATCCTCGATCCGGCATTGCTGCGTCACCTGCAGGCGACGGCGGAAGTTGAGCGGAAGGAGCCCCAGCCCTTCGGGCACGATATCCGAGAGCACGGTGGCGCCCTGGCTGCCGCCGGTGACGAGCAGACGGAAGATCCCGTCTTCGGTGAGCGGCGGGAAAGGCTGTTCGCGCAGCGCAAGCACCTCGTCGCGCACGGGATTGCCGAGGACGTGGACCTTGTCCATCCAGCCGGGTTTCAGCCGCTGGACATCGGGATAGGCGGTGACGATCGCATCGGCCTTGCGCGCGAGCAGCCGGTTCACCCGGCCGAGTACCGCATTCTGTTCGTGGATCGCGGTCGGAATTCCCGCCTTCATCGCGCCGAGCAGCGCGGGCAGTGCCGGATAGCCGCCGAAACCGATCACCGCGCTTGGCTCGAAGGTTTCGTAAAGCCGCAACGCCATGGCACGCCCGGCCATGATCGAGCGCCCCGCCTTCAACCAGCCAAGCGGACCGCCAGTCAGCCGCCCAGCGGGAAGCACATGCGTTTGAACACCGTCGAACAGCCCGGGAATGCGTGCGCCGCGTTCATCCGTGATCAACGCGACACGGTGCCCGCGCGCCATGAGTTCGGCCGCGAGCGCATGGGCGGGAATCATATGGCCGCCGGTGCCACCGGCGGCGAGAACAAAGTGACGCACGACGTTCATCGACCGTTCCATCTAACAACATAGGGCGAACGGACCAGATAGGGGTTTCGCCGCGTAAAGGCGAGCAGCAACCCGAAGCCGAACGACAAGGCAAGCATCGACGAACCGCCATAGCTGATAAAGGGCAGCGTCATCCCCTTGGACGGGGCGAGCTGCGTGTTCACCGCCATGTTGATCATCGCCTGCACACCGAACTGGGTGGCCAGCCCCGCCGCCGCGAGGAGCTGGAACATATCCTCTTCATCGAGAAGCTTGACGATCACGCGCACCACGATTGCAACATAGAGCGCCGCGATCGCAAAACAGGCGATCAGGCCGAACTCTTCACCGATCACCGAAAAAATATAGTCGGTATGCGCTTCGGGCAGGCGGAACTTCATCGATCCGCCGCCCGGCCCGGTGCCGAGCAACCCACCCGCCGTCAGCGTCGCATGCGACATGTCGGTCTGGTAGGTGTCCCCCGTCTGGAACAGGAAGTCGTTGATGCGGCGGGTGGCGACATCGTAGAAAAGATAGGCGCTGATGACGAGGCCAACACCCGCCGCTCCGAGCCAGCTCAGTATCTTCACGCTGACGCCCGAAAGCAGCATCAGCGTCAGCCAGATCGCGGCGAAGATCACCGTCTGGCCAAAATCGGGCTGGCGCATCAGGAAAAGCGCAATCAGCCCGGTGATCAGCCCCGAAATCATGAAGACCGGCAGGGTCTTGTCATGCACGCGCAGCGACAGGAGCCACGCCATACCGACAACGAAACAGGGTTTCAGAAATTCGGATGGCTGGAACTGCGCGAAACCGAACCCGATCCAGCGCTTTGCGCCATTCACCTCTGCTCCGATCACCGGCACGATCGCGAGAAGCGCGGTGAAGATGACGGCGCCGATCAGCGCCATGCGCCGGGCCGCATCCTTGGGGAGCGCCGACACGATGAGCATCACCGGAACGCTGAGCACCACCCAGGCCAGCTGTCGCCAGAAATAGTGAAGCGGCTCGAACCGCGTGCTGGCATCCGAATAGCGCTCCGCCGCGGCGGGCGAGGCGGCTGCGACCGCAATGAGCCCGATCGAGAGCAGAAGCGTGACGAAGAGCAGAAGGACGCGATCGATTTCCCAGAACCACATGCTCAGCGGTGAGTGATTGTCGCGTCCGAAACGCGACATCAGCTTTGCCTTGGGCCGCTTGGCGGCGGCCGGTGCCTGAACAGGGCTGGGAATCGATGCCATTATGCCAGGGCCTCCACCGCCGCGCGGAATGCCGCCCCGCGCGCTTCGAAATCGCTGAACTGATCGAACGAGGCGCAGGCCGGCGAGAGCAATACCGTCTCACCGGGTTGAGCAGCGGCTGCCGCCGCGCGCACCGCGGTATCAAGGTCGCCACAATTGGTGACGGGCATGTGCGGCGTCAGCAGCGCTGCGAACATCTCGGCCGAGCTGCCGATGGTGTAGGCGGCGCGGACATGGCCGAAATGCGGGACGCAGGCGTCGAGATCATCGGTCTTCGCCAACCCGCCCAAGATCCAGTGCACGGCCGGATAAGCGGCAAGCGCAGGCGCGGTCGAGGTTGGGTTGGTGGCCTTGCTGTCGTTGACGAACAGCACACCGCCACGTTCGACCACACGCTCCATGCGGTGCGGGAGGCCGGGATAGGTTCTGAGCGCCTGCGCGATCACCGCCTCGTCAATGCCGAGAGCGCGCGCGGCGGCCGTCGCGACGGCGGCATTCTGCGCATTGTGCGGCCCTTGTAGCGACGGCCAATGCGCCTGTGCGGCGGTGTCGACATCGGTTGAGGCAACGCGGATGGCGCGGGCGTGGCGATCGGCGATCGCCCGGCTGGGTTCATCCTCGACCGCGATCACGGCGGCGTGGCCATCCGACTGCATCGCGAACAAGCGTGCCTTTGACGCAGCATAGCCTTCGAAACCGTCATAACGATCGAGATGGTCGGGAGTGATGTTCAAGAGCACCGCGACATCGCAGTCGAGGCTGGTGGTCAGATCGATCTGGTAGCTCGACAGTTCGAGCACATAGACACCGCCCTCGGGCAAAGGCTCCTGCCCCAGGATCGGCAGGCCGATATTGCCGCCGAGCCGTGCGGGGAGCCCCGCCGCCGCCACGATATGGTGGATGAGCGCAGTCGTCGTCGACTTGCCGTTGGTGCCGGTGATGCCGACAACACGGTGTGCGGGCAGCCCGGCGCGGGCTTGCGCGAAAAGCTCGATATCGCCGAGTACGGGCACGCCCGCTTCGCGCGCCTTGTCGGCGATTGGATGGCGGTTGAGCGGGACGCCGGGGGACACGACGACGCCGTCGAAACCGGCTAGGTCGATGGTCAGCGGATCGGCAAGCGTGGCCTTGTCGGCGACAGCGGCGCGCGCCGCCTCGCGATCATCCCATGCGGTGACGCTGGCACCGCTGGCGACCAACGCCTCGACCGTGGCGATGCCGGTGCGCGCAAGGCCAAGCACCGCGTAGGACTTGCCAGCAAAGGCGGCCGAGACGATCACCGCAGCTTCAACGTCGACAGGCCGGCCAGCGCCAGCACGATGCTGATGATCCAGAAGCGGATCACGACGGTGGGCTCGGACCAGCCCAGCTGTTCGAAATGGTGATGGATTGGCGCCATGCGGAACACGCGCTTGCCGGTGCGCTTGTAGAAGAACACCTGGATGATCACCGACATCGCCTCGACCACGAACAGGCCGCCGATGATGCCGAGCACGATTTCATGCTGCGAAGCAACCGCAAGCGCGCCGAGCGCACCGCCCAGGGCCAAGCTGCCGGTATCGCCCATGAACACCGCCGCCGGCGGCGCGTTGAACCACAGGAAAGCCAGCCCCGCACCGATGATCGCACCGCACAGGATCGTCAGATCGCCCGCGCCGGGCACATGCGGAATGCCAAGATAAGTGGCATATTTCACGTTGCCGACGAGATAGACGATCAGCATGAACGCCAGGCTGGCGATGATCACCGGGAAAGTGGCCAGACCATCGAGCCCGTCGGTCAGGTTCACCGCATTGCCGAACGCCACGATCGTGAACGCGGCGAAGAGGATGTAGAAATAGCCGAGATCGATCGAGACATCGCTGAAGAAGGGCAGATAGAGATTGGTGCCCGTCTTGGAGACGATCATCCAGCTGGCCAGCCCTGCGATCACGAATTCGGCCATCAGGCGCACCTTGCCCGACACGCCCTTGTGGCTCGCCTTCTTCACCTTGTCATAATCGTCGAGAAAACCGATCGCGCCGAAACCGAGGGTGACGAACAGACATGCCCAGACGAACATGTTGCTGAGATCCATCCACAGAAGCAGCGAGATCGCGACCGAAGTCAGGATCATCAGGCCGCCCATGGTGGGGGTGCCGCGCTTGGCAAGGTGCGTCTGCGGCCCATCCGTGCGGATCGGCTGCCCCTTGCCCTGGCGGACACGAAGCCATCCGATGAAGCGCGGGCCGATCAACAGACCGATCAGCAGCGCGGTGGCCACCGCGCCACCCGCGCGGAAGCTCAGATAGCGGAGAAGATTGAATATTCCTGGAAAACCAAGCTGTTCTGCGATTAGGTAGAGCATCAGTCCGTCCTGCCCCCCAGCGCGCCGGAAACAAGGTTTGCGACGACCCGGGATAGCCCGATTGCGTTAGACCCCTTGATGAGGACCGCGTCGCCCGGTTCGAGAATCTGGGAAATATGCTCAAGCGCGGCCGCGGCGTCGGGCCTATGCGCGAAGTCGATTACGCCTTCAAGCGCCTTTGCGAGCGGTTTCATTTCCGCGCCGACGAGCAGTGCATATTGGACGTTCGCCGCTTTCAGCGGCTCGGCCAACTGGGCGTGAAAGGCATCGCTGCCCTCCCCCAGTTCGCGCATGCCGCCAAGGATCACGATGCGGCGCCCGGCTTCCTCGCCCAGCTGACGGATCGTCGCCGCCATCGAGGCCGGATTGGCGTTGTAGCTTTCGTCGATGACGAGCGCGGTGCCGCCGTCGACAGGCACGTTGTGGCGCGCGCCGCGACCGGGGAGCCCGGCCATGTCGGCAAGCGCAAGCCCCGCCTGCCCCAGATCGCCGCCCAGCGCCTCAACCGCCGCCAGCACCGCCATTGCGTTCGACACCCAATGCGCACCCGGATGCGCGATGGTGAAGCACAGCTCGGCACCGTGCAGCCGGGCATTGACCAGCGACCCGCCATTGGTGGCGCGCACCACATCGCGCGCGCGGACATCGGCCCCCTCGCCCAGGCCGAAGGTGACGATGCGCCCGGCATGGGGTTTTGCGGCCGCGATCAACCGATCGCGGTAGGGGCTGTCGAACGGAACAATGGCGGTGCCACCGGGCTCGAGCCCCTGAAAAATCTCGCCCTTGGCGTCGGCAATCGCCTCGACACTGTCGAAATAGGCCTGATGCGCGGGCGCGATCGCGGTGACGATGGCCACATGCGGGCGCACCATCCGCGTCAGCTGCGCGAGCTCACCGGCATGGTTCATGCCCATTTCGAGCACGCCGAAGCGCGTATCGGCGGACATGCGCGCAAGGCTGAGCGGCACGCCGGTATGGTTGTTGTAGCTTTTTACCGACCGGTGGACATGGCCGGGGGCGAAGCGGTCGAGCGCCGCGAACAGCGCCTCCTTCGTCCCGGTCTTGCCCACCGACCCGGTAACGCCTGCGATCTTCGCAGCCGTCCTCGCCCTGGATGCGACCCCAAGGGCATCAAGCGCCGCGGTGGTATCCGCGACGAGGATATGGGGATGGTCGACGGGTTCGCTCACAATCGCGCCCGCAGCACCACCGGCAAAGGCCTTGTCGAGGAAGCGGTGGCCATCGGTGGCCTCCCCCTTCATCGCGATGAAGAGATCGCCCGGCCCGACTTCGCGGCTGTCAAAGGCGACACCCGAGACGGCGAAATCGGCCGAGGCCGTGCCACCCGTCGCGCGTGCCAGCGCCTCGGAGGTCCAGAGCGGTTTCACGCCGCGCATTCCCGGGCGACCTGGACATCGTCGAACGGCAGGACGAGATCGCCAACGATCTGACCCTGTTCATGCCCCTTGCCCGCGATCAGGACGATATCATCCGCGCCCGCTTCGGCGATGGCGGCGGCGATGGCGGCGCGCCGCCCGGCAATCTCGGTGGCGCCCGGCGCGCCTTCCATGATGTCGGCGCGGATGGCGGACGCATCCTCGGTACGCGGATTATCGTCGGTGACGATCACATAATCGGCCGACGCGACAGCCGCCTTGCCCATTTCGGGGCGCTTGCCCTTGTCCCGATCCCCACCGGCGCCGAAGACGAGGATGATGCGGCCTCTGGCGTGCGGGCGCAGCGCGGCCACCGCCGCCTCGATGGCATCGGGGGTGTGCGCATAATCGACATAGACGGGGGCGCCTGCGCGGCTGATAGCGGCACGTTCGAGCCGCCCGCGCACCGGCTGAATGCGCGCCAGATCACCAAGCGTGCGCGCCACATCGCCGCCAGTGGCGATCACGAGCGCGGCGGAAACCAGCGCATTGGCCGCCTGATAGGCCCCGATCAGTGGCAGAGTGACGGTGAACATCCGGCCTTCGGCCTCGACCTCCAGCGTCTGGCCGAACTGGGTGGGGGTGCGCGACACGAGCCGAAGGGCATCGCCGCGCTCCCCCACACCCAGCACTCGGAGCCCCCGCTCCAAAGCCAGATCAAACACCTTGGGCGATTCCGGATCGTCCGCCCAGATCACGACCGAGCCGCCGTCCTGCACCACTTCGGCGAACAGGCGCAGCTTCGCGGTGAAATAGGCTGCCATGTCGCCGTGATAATCGAGATGGTCGCGGCTGAGATTGGTGAAGGCCGCGGCCGTCACGGGCAGCCCCTCGGTCCGGTACTGCGACAGGCCATGGCTCGATGCCTCGAACGCGAGATGGGACACGCCCTCACGGCGCAAACCAGCGACGTTCGACAGGAAGGTAACGACATCGGGCGTGGTGAGCCCGGTTTTCACCTGATCGTCCGCCGTGGTGACGCCCAAAGTACCGATCGAAGCGGCATTGTTGCCCGCGATCCGCCACAGCTGGCGGGTGATCTCGACGGTCGAGGTCTTGCCGTTGGTGCCGGTCACCGCGATCACGGTATCGGGGAAAGGCGCGAAAAACTTTGCCGCCAGCTGCGCAAAGGCGGCGCGTGGCTCGTCCGACACGATATGCACCGCGCCGTCGACCCTGGCGCCGCGGCGCGCGACGATGGCAACTGCGCCCGCGGCCACCGCCTGCGGGATGAAATCCTCACCGTTGACCTTGGTGCCCTGAAAGGCGCCGAACACGGTTCCGGGCGCGACCTTGCGATGATCGATCGCGAAACCGGTCACGACCGCCTTTTCATCTCCGCCGGTAAGCGCGCCTAATTGCATCAATTTTCCTTTTTCTCTTTCCAGATCAGCGGCGTCAGCGCCGCCAGATCGACTTCCTTGTTGGCATCGGGGATGACGCCGAGCATCGGCCCGGTGCGCGCAATCACCTTCGAGACAACCGGCGCCGCCGTCCACGCCGCGCCAGTGAAACCGAAGGTATCGGACGTGCCCTTGGGCGCATCGAGCATCGCGATCACCACATAGCGCGGCTGATCCATCGGAAACGCCGCCGCGAAGGTCGATACGTTCACCTTCTTGGAATAGCCGCCAACGCCGGGCTTCTCTGCCGTCCCGGTCTTTCCGCCCACCCGGTATCCGGCGGCATCGCCGCGCCTGCCGGTGCCATCGAGCACGACGAGGCGCAAAAGCTTGCGCATCAGGTGGCTGGTCGGTTCGGTAAACACACGCCGCCCTTCGGCCGCCTTGCCCTTTTCGACCCGCATCACCGTTGCGGGGCGCCAGATACCACCATTCACCAACGCCGCATAGGCGCTGGCCAGATGCAGCGGCGTGACCGCGATGCCATGGCCATAGGACGTGGTGAGCGTGGTCGAGCGGCCCCAATTGTGCGGCCACAGCGTACGGCCCTTTTCGCGCAGCTCGATCGCCGGGGGATTCTGGAAATCGAGCTTGCGGAACAGATCCTCCATCCCCGGCTGACCCAGTTGATCGGCGATCCGCGCAGTGACGATGTTGGAGCTGTGGATAAGTGTCTCGGGCACGTTGATCCAGCGGCCGAGCGGGTGATCGTCCTTGATCCGGAAACGGCCGATCGCGATCGGCGCGGTCGCGTCATAGCGCTGCGACATCGAGGTCACGACCCCGACATCGATTGCCTTGGCAACGGTCAGCGGCTTGAAGGTCGACCCCAGTTCGTAAACGCTCTGCGTCACGTTGTTGCGGCGCGCCTCGGCGGGCGACTGGCCGAACTTGTTGGGGTTGAATACCGGCAGCGAGACCAGCGCGATGAGTTCGCCCGTGTCGACATCCATCACCAGCCCGGTCGCGCCGATCGCGCTGTGCTTGGTCATCGCGGCGAACAGCTCGCTTTCCATAGCGGCCTGCACGCGACTGTCGATCGACAGCGCAACCGGGGTGCTCCGCAGCTTGGGATCGGTCAGCCGCTCCTCAAGCACGCGTTCCATGCCGATCACGCCGCGACCGTCGAAATCGGTATAGCCCAGCACATGCGCGGCAAGCGTCGTCTGCGGATACAGCCGCTCGGGCTCGCGCGCAAAAGCGATGGCGGGTTCGCCAAGCGCATTTGCCTGCGCCACCAGTTCGGGCATCGCGCGGCGGCGCAGATAGGTGAAAGTGCGCTCGGACCGCAGGATCGCGAGATATTGCGCCTCGCTCCGTTCGGGCATCAGCTCGGCCAGACGCGGCGCCAGATCCTCGGGATCGCTCAGCAGCTTTTTGGGATGGATGCCGATCGACCAGGCATCGATCGTGCTTGCCAGCGCCACGCCGTTGCGATCGACGATATCGCCGCGGATCGGGACATAGCTGGTGCTGATGTTGCGGCTTTGTGGCGGATCGCCAAACACCGCAAGCCAAATGAGGCGGGTCCCGATCAGGAGACCCACCCCAAGAAATACCAGCATCAACACCATCAGGCGGAGATGCGCAGTCGCCAGCCACTGGTATCGTTGCCCGGCATCGCGCGTGCGATTTGGCCGGGCGACCAGAGTGGTCATTGGGCCCGTCTCCTGCCGGTTTCGGTGCGTGCCGTTCGGGCCAGCTCGCCCATCAGGCGATCATCGAGCAACTTGTCCTCGAGCCGGGCCAGTTGGCGCTCCTTATCGGCCTTCACCCGGTCAACCTTGGGCGCATCGGGCTTGGGCTTTGCCGGTTTGGGTGCCTCGGCGCGGGCCAATTCGGTGCGGACGGGGGTAGCTTTGGGCTTTTCCGCACTCACGGGCTTTGCTGGGGCCGGCTTTTCAGACCGTGCAGGCGCGCGAGCCGCCGCCACCTGAGCCGCAGGCTTCATCTGTTCGCGCACCATCGCCACGCGCTGCGCCACCGCCGCAGTCGACGTCGGCTGCGCCGCCACAGGCGCAGGCGTTGCGGCGGCGGTCGCGGGCTTTGCCGCCTCGGCCAGCGTCGCGCTATCGGGAATGGCGACCATCGCGGTCACCATCGCTGCGGGCGCGTAGCGCGGCCCCGGCGTGATCCCGCTGCGATCGAGCGACGCGAGCTGCGTTTCGGCACCGACGAACTGATCGGCATCAGGCGTGGTGAGCGCCAGTACTTCCCCGTTCCAGCGTTCGAGCTGGCGCAGATTGGCGCGCGTACCGAGTTCGGTGTGCAGCCGCCGGATATCCTTTTTCGCCGTCACGATCTGCCGGTTGACGCGCTCGAGCTCGGTGCGCTCGGCCGCGACCTGCGACGTCACGAGATAGAGCCCCATCGCCGCGACCGCGACGGTGAGCACCCGACCAACCGATTTGAACCTGTTCGCGATCATGCCGCTTCCCCCTTCGGCGCCGCTGCGGTGCGATACGCCACCCTGAGTGTGGCCGATCGCGCGCGCGGGTTGCGGGCGACTTCCGCTTCCCCGGCGCGTATCGGCTTTGCGACCCGATCGAAGGTCGATGCCGAGGCATCCTTCGTGACGGGCAAATGGCGCGAGCCTTGCGGGGTTTGTCCGCTTCGGTCGCGCAGGAATCTTTTCACCAGCCGGTCTTCAAGGCTGTGGAACGTCACCACCGCCAGCCGGCCACCGGGCTTGAGCAGCCGTTCGGCCGCCGCCAGACCATCCTCAAGCTCGCCCAGTTCGCGGTTGAGATGGATGCGGATCGCCTGGAAGGTGCGTGTCGCCGGATCCTTCTTGTCGTGCGGCTTGTGGCCCAGCGCCTTGCGCACGACATTGGCGAGTTCACCGGTGCGCGTGATCGGGCGCGCCTCGACAATCGCGCGCGCCACGCGGCGCGACCGCGTCTCTTCGCCATAATGGTAAAGCACGTCAGCGATCTCGGCTTCGTCGGCATTGTTCACGAAATCGGCGGCCGTTTGGCCATCCTGTTCCATGCGCATGTCGAGCGGGCCATCGGACTGAAAGGAGAAGCCCCGCTCCGCCCGGTCGAGCTGCATCGACGACACGCCGATATCGAGCGTCACGCCGTCCACCACTTCCACGCCACGCGCCTGCAGCGCCTCGGCCATTTGGGAGAAGCGCTCGGGAACGAGCACGAGGCTGCCGGCGCTTTCGTCAACCAGCGCGGCCCCTTCGGTGATCGCCGAAGGATCGCGATCAAAGGCGAACACCTTGGCGCCTTTTGCAAGAATCGCACGGGTATAGCCGCCCGCGCCGAACGTGCCGTCGACATGGGTTTCGCCGGGGGCGATGGCGAGGCCGTCGATCACCTCGTCGAGGAGGACGGGAATATGGCGATCCGTTGCGGCGATGGTCATTTCGCGGCCCTTTCCTCGAGCAGGAAAGTCACCAGATCGAGCAGCATGGGCGGTGCGTCGGGCGTGTTCAGTAGCACCTGAGGGTTCCAGATTTCGATGATGTCGCCCGAGCCGTGGAAGAAGGCGAGGTCTTCCAACTGGCCGAGCTTGCGCATGAAGGGCGGAATGACGAGACGGCCGCTGGCGTCATAGGGCACGTCCTCGACCACGCCGAATGCCATACGGTTGAGGTTTTCACGGCTCATCTTGGGCGCGTCGGGCTCCCGCTCGGCCATTTCGCGGGCGAGCACTTCGGGCAGCAGGTCCGAATAGGGCAGATCATAGCCGGTGAGGCAGGGTGAGGTGCGGCTGCGCGACAAGGCGATGACGCGTTCGTTGCCGGAATTGATTTCAAGCGTGGCGCGCAGCTTCGCGGGGATGGCGACGCGGCCCTTGCCGTCGATCGCACTCAACCCAAATCCGCGAAATGTCCGCCTCGTTGTCACGCCTTTTCTGCTCACCCTTGTGCAAGACGCACGCTTCCCCGCTCGACCCCGGCCATCGCCGAAATCGCGCCAACGCTGAAAACAGTGGGAACGCCCGCCTTTAGGTGCCTTTTCGTATCAGGGGAGCATCGGGGAATAAAGGGGTTTTCTGGGGATTTTTGGGGATAGCCAATAACATATTGATTTTTATGTGATTTTTACAAAGGCAAAAATACGCACTTGCTCACAATATTCCTTAAGTTCCTGATATGTTCTCACACCTATGTATCAGTTGCCAGAGTCGGATGAATCAGTTTCTGCGGCGATTCCAAAGAAAAAAGGCAAGGCAACACAGTAAAAGGAACGTCAAAATAGGAAAAATGGCGGTAAAGCGCACTTTTCCAGCGATTAAAGACTTGGGGGTGCTATCCCGCGAAATCCCCGCATCCCCGGATATCCCCAACGCCGCATCCCGCGAAATCCCCAAAAGCCCGTCGAGAAGCGCGCCAATCGCCGGACCGTTGCCGTCACCCTCCTCACCCCAGCGCGGATCGGACAGGAGGTCGGCGTCGGCGATCAGCACGGCGCGCCCCTTGCCAAGTTGACAACGGGCGATAAGCCCTTGCGATTCCACATGACAATCCTTGCCCGTCGCGACGAATGCGCCGGGCGCCACGACGGAAAGCCGCCAATCGCGTGCGCCCTCGCGTAAGTTCATTCTCACCGGCGCCGCGTGGCGCCCGATGCTCGTCAGATCGACACGCACACCCCAATGATCGAGCAGGGGATCGAGCAAGGTCACCGCAAGCGGCGCGCGCGGATCGCCGAGCGGATAAACACTTGGCCAGTGGAGCGAGGGGTCTGCCAGGATCAGTACGCGCCCGCCGCCGCGCACCCATGTATCGATTGCCGCGAGTTCGTGCGGGGATAGCGCACGCGGCTGCGCGAGCATGAGCACAGGGTGTGCGCCCAGCGCTTTTTCATCAACGACATCAAGCACCGTCAGCCGGTAGCGCGTCTCCAGAAAGCGGTAGCTTTGCGCACTCTGCCGCCGCCCGGCCAGCGTATCGTCAATATCCCCCTCTCCCCAGATAATGGGCAGGCTGGTCATCAGCGCGAGCGAAGGACGCGGATCTTCGGCAGGTTGGACAGCCTGGGCGGACTGCACGCCAAGCAGCAACGCCAGCGCGGCGCACAGCGTAGACAGACGAGATCGGATGGGCGGCAAACCAGCCCTCAGGGCGTCGGACTCGGCGGCATCGCGTTTGCGGGATTGGCGGGCTTGGCGCTCGCCGTGCCGTTTTCGGAACCCGTGCTGGGCGTGACGCCCAGTTCGACCAGCGGTTCCTGCGGCAAAGGCTCGCGCGAAAGGCTGTTACCGATCAGCGCGGGCAGATCATCCCCCTTCCCCAGTTCGCCATTCTGGTCGACACTGAGCTCATCGCTCGCGGAATTGGTCAGCGCGCCTGCACTCAGCACCACGAGAAACACGACCGCAAGGCCGGTTATCCCGATGCGAATGCGCTGCAGGCGCTCCTGCCGTTCGTTTTGCGATCCCGATTGCACGTCACGGTACATAGCGGTTCAAGACCGCCTTGTCGAACGCCCGTCAGCCCGCACGCAACGACGCGGGGACTTCAAGCCCCTTCGACGTCAGCCAATCCGCATTGTAGAGCGTTGAAAGATATCGGAAACCGGTATCGCACAGGATGGTGACGATGGTGTGCCCCGGCCCCATCTGTCGCGCCAACTCGATCGCCCCCGCGACGTTGATGCCCGACGAAAGACCAAGGCACAGCCCCTCTTCCTGCAACAGGCGGTGGACCTGCTCCAGACCCTCGGCATCCGAAATGCGGAACTGGGTATCGATCGGCGCGCCTTCGAGATTGGCGGTGATCCGTCCCTGTCCGATACCCTCTGCAACCGAGCTGCCCTCGGCCTTCAGTTCGCCGCAGGCATAATAATTGTAAAGCGCGGCGCCGTGCGGATCGCTGAGCGCGATGCGGATATTCTCGTTCTTCGCCTTCAGGCCGAGCGCGACGCCGGCGAGCGTGCCGCCGGTGCCCACCGCGCAGGTGAACCCATCGATCTTGCCGCCGGTCTGTTCCCAGATCTCTTCGGCGGTGCCCAGGATATGCGCCTTGCGGTTGGCGATATTGTCGAACTGGTTGGCCCAGAGCGCGTTTTCGGTTTCCTCGGCGATCCGGCGCGAGGTGTGCACGAAATGGCCGGGGTTCGAATAGGGCGCGGCCGGCACGAGCACGAGTTCGGCCCCCAGCGCGCGCAGCGTATCCATCTTCTCGCGGCTCTGTGTCTCGGGCATCACGATGATGGTCTTATAGCCCTTGGCATTGGCGACGAGCGCCAGCCCAATGCCGGTATTGCCGGCGGTGCCCTCGACGATGGTGCCGCCGGGCTTGATCAGGCCCTTTTCCTCGGCATCCTCGACGATATAGAGCGCCGCGCGGTCCTTCACCGAGGCGCCCGGATTGGCGAATTCGCACTTGGCGAGGATTTCGCAGCCCGTGTCTGCGGAGGGGCCGGCAAGCCGCACCAGCGGGGTGTTGCCGATAAGGGAAAGCGTGTCAGCTGTGATCGTCATCCCGCAATAGCTAGGCCCAAAGGCGGCAAACGCCAAGCAAGGCTTTCTGCAGATGGCATCAAGCACCGGTTTCCCGGTTTCGCCGCGCCAAAGACTGGCAGAAACGGGGCTGGCTGCACAAACAGCGCTTGACGCGCAAGGATGCACGCGCGAAGCGTTGAGGCCGTTATGAAGACTCGCTTTACGCTTATGTTCGCCGCAGGCTCTGCGCTTCTCGCATTGTCCGCCTGCAACACCGAACCCGAAACCATTGTTGCCGGCGGTCCGCGCGACGACATGGCCGAGGAACTTGCCAACGCAGCCCCTGTCGAACTTCCCCCTTCGGTGAAGGAAAGCAAGACCTATCGCTGCAAGGACAACAGCCTCGTCTTTGTCGACTTCCTGTCGGACGACAAGTCGGCGAACATCCGCCTCGAAAAGAATGGCACGCCGACGCAGGTCAAGGCTCCCGAAGCCGGCCAGCCGATGGTTGCCGAGGGCTATTCGCTCAGCGGTTCGGGCGCCAGCGTGACGCTTGAGCTTCCCGGCAAGGGCAGCCAGGCCTGCAAGGCCTGAGCCTTTTTCAGTTCTAGAGTTTGGGCCGCCGGGCATTGCCGGGCGGCCTTTTTATTTGCGCTTAGTTGACGCCCGCCAGAAGCGCGCCCGACCAGGAATGCGACGCACCATTCTGGGCCGCGAGCGCAAGCGTACAGGCATCCTTGAACGGCATCGGATGCGCGAAGAGGAAACCCTGCCCATAATGCAGATTGAGCCCACGCAGGATCGCCAGTTGCGCCTCGGTCTCGATCCCCTCGGCGATGATCTTGAGATCGAGGCTGGCGCCCAGATTGATGATCGCGGAGACGATCGCGAGATCGTCACGGCTGTCGGCGAGATTGCGGACAAAGCTCTTGTCGATCTTGAGCGTATCGACGGGCAACTGGCGCAGATGGACGAGCGACGCATAGCCGGTGCCGAAATCGTCGAGCGCGATGCGGAAGCCCGCCTTGTCGAGCTTGCGGATCGTTTCGGCGACATTGTCGACCTGCCGCCCCAGAAAGACGCTTTCGGTCACTTCGATCACGAAGGACCGAAAATCGATCCCCGCGTCCGCCACCCGGTTTGACAGGCGCTCGGCGAAGCTGGGGTTGCGGAATTCGGCGGTCGAGAAATTGACGCTCATCGCGCCCATGTCGACCCCCATGTCACGCGCGCGGCGCATATCCGAAAGCACCGCTTTCAGCATCGCATCGCCGAGCGCCTCGGCCACGCCCGCATCCTCGAACGCGGCGGCGATGCTGGCCGGCGCGCAGATCCGCCCCTGCCGGTCGCGGCGGCGGAGCAGCGCCTCGAAGCCGAGCGGGCGATTGGTCATCAGATCCATCTGCATCTGATAGAAGGGAATGATCGAATCGGTCTCGACCGCCTTGCGCCCAAGATTGATCATCGCGACGCGGCGCTGCGTTTCCTGCTTCATCTCGAGCGAGAAGAGCGTCATCTGACCACGCCCGCGTGCCTTGGCCTCATAAAGCGCGATATCGGCATTCTTGAACAATTCGGTCGGGCTCTGCCCGTGAAAGGGAAAGACCGACGCCCCGATCGAAATCCGGCATTCGACGCTGTGGCCGTTGATCGCCACCGGATCCTTCAAGGCAGCGAAGATCCGATCGCTCAGCTGCTGGACCTCGCTGATCGCGCCTTCGAACGGCAGGATGATCGCGAATTCATCACCCCCGATCCGCGCGAGCAGCGCACCATCGGGCAGCACCCGGCCGATCAGATCGGCAAAGGCACGCAACAGCGCATCGCCGGCATCATGGCCGAGAACGTCGTTCACATCCTTGAAATTATCGACATCGGCCAGGAGGATCGCGACCTTCTGGCCCAGACGGCTTTCCTCGAAAATCGCGCGTTCGAGCTTGTGGTTGAACACCGCGCGATTGGGCAATTTGGTGAGCGCGTCATGCTCGGCGGTCCAGCGAATACGCTGTTCGATCAGGACATAATCGTCGATATCCTCGGTATAGCCGAACCAGCGGATGATCTCGCCCGCATCGTTGCGCAGCGGATAGCAGGTCGCGCGGAACCAGCGATAGGAGCCATCGGCCATCCGCATCCGCACGCGCATGTCGAGCGGCTGACCGGTCCCCAGCGACGTCGCAATGGCACCCCCCGCCGATTCCAGATCATCGGGGTGGAGCACCAGTTCCCAGCCATTGCCGACAAGGTCTTCCTGCGTACGGCCGGTCAGCTTTTCGTAACGCTCGGTAAACGCGATGACATTGCCGGCCGGATCGGCCAGCCAAGGCAGTTGCGGATTCAGTTCAACCGTATGGCGCAGATGATCGCGTTCGACTCGCAACTGCTCGATCATCCCGCGCTCGTCGGTCAGATCCTGAACCATTAGCGATACGCCGCCGGACTGGGCATCGGGCGTCATCGCGATCCGCAGGCTGCGCTGACCAGCGGCATGGCTGGCGCTTACCTCGACGCTGTCATGTACCTGCCCCGTGGCGACACGCTCGACCAGCAAGCGGCGATACGGGCGATCGATCAGGCGCAGCACATCACGCACGGCGCAGACGGGTCCGACCCCCAGCAATTCCTGCGCGCCGCGATCGAAAACGACCAGTCCGTCCTCGGGAAAAACCGATGCGAAAAATACGCGTTCGCGCCGCATCAGTTCGGCAAAGGCGCCCCCCATCCCGTTCAAACGGGAAAGAATTGCGTCAATGTCCTGAAAAACCTTCACGTTTCGAATGCCTTGATCAGGTTTCAACATGCTTGCCATCGCCGCCCACACACCGATTAGCCCGAAACCCAGCGTTATAGCGATTGCACTGCCAAATGGTTAACGGCCTGCTAAATATATTTTTAGAAGTTTGTTAACCCAATCGCGCGATAGATCCGTCCCAAGCATTGGGGACGATATGGCACATCCAGCGCAAATTGCATGGTCAATAGCAACACCGGCAGTCGCGGCACCCGCGCCGCGCACCATGGCCGATTTTCATATGGCCGCCAGCCGCACCGACGAGATCAGCGCGTTGACCGCGATGTTCGCGGACATGATCGCGGCGATGGGCATTACCAGCCATGGTTGTCTGGCGATCGTCGACGACGAAGCCGAACTGCGCTTTGGCGATGCCCAGGCACTTCCTCATGCGCTCCACGCACGGCTGGCCGACACCCCGCTCTATGCACCGCGCCAGGAAGCCGGGCTGGTGATCATTCCGGTCGAAAGCTGGCATGAAGAGGATCTCTATCTCTGCCTGTTCGGTCGCAGCGAGGCGCTTGGCGCCGCCGATCTCGCCCGCCTGCACGGCTGGTGCGAAGTCTATGCGACCTATGCCGGTGCACTTGTCGAGCGCGCAGCAGACGTGCCGACCGCGAGCGGGCTTGGCCTTGTCCAACGCCAGTGCCTCGCCCAGTTCCTGTTTGGACGCAGCGATATCGAGATTGGCGACTGCCTTCACCTCTCACCGCTCGCGGTGCGGGGGCATATGGAAGATGCGGTTTCGCAGCTTGGCGCCGCCAGTCGCGCCGAGGCGGTGTCGCTGGCCGCGCGCCGTGGCTGGCTGGCCGGATTGCCGGTCGAAGGACCGCGCGCCATAGCGCAGTAAAACATTGTAAAAAATAAGATGGTTAATCGATTGATAACCAGTTTGCTCAGCCGTTATACCCTCGTCCGTACTTAATCGGGGGTCGCTCCAGTGGTTATGCATCTGATAAATGCTGAGAATCAGCATATATATCGGCGTGAGCTGAATGATCTGTTCCTTGCACGCAAACAGATATTCGCCGACGGCTTCGGCTGGAAGCTGCCGCTGAAAAACGGTCTCGACATCGACCAGTTCGATGATGAGCGCACGAATTACTTTGTCGGATTCGACACCAAGCACAATGTCGTCATGTCGGTGCGCGTCCGCCCGACCGACGATATTTCGCTGGTCGGCGACCTGTTCGGCAACGCACTTCCCGTGGATGTCCGCCGTATTGACGACGGAAAGAGCTGGGAAGTGACGCGCGGATTTTGCCTCGAATTCGGGCGCAAGCCGTGGAACCTGCGCCGCAAGGCCGCGTGCATGACCGCCCCGTTCGAGGTGATGCTTGCCAAGGGCATGAACCGGCTGGTCGGCTTCACCGATGTCCGCATGTTCAACTTCCTCGTCAACATGGGGTGGAACCTCAAGGTGCTGGGCGATTCGGTGAATTACGGCCAGGAAGGCGAGGACGGCCACGGCGCGGGCTTCGCTTTCGAGATCGAGGTGAACGAGGAAGCCGTCGCCGCGATGCGCGCCAAATGGGACCTGCCCGAGCCGGCCTATGTCTATGTCGACCATCTCGAGCCCGGCGAAAGCGTGCACGACGCCGCCCGCCGCATCGCCGATGCGCGCGGGATCGCCGATCTGCTCCCCCGCGAGGATCTCAGCCGCCTGCGCCGGGTGGTGACACCGGCAACCGCGACCGAATCGCTCGCGGCCTGATCGCCTTTATTCAGGGGCGCAGGCTTCGGACGAAGCCATGCGCTCCTGCATATGCAGGCCATGGTCGGCCGCTGCCATGCGCGCCGCAAGCGCGGGAAAATGCCCCTGCCCCCGCCCTTCTCCCCATGCGCCCCATTTTCGGGTGTCTTTAGGTGCTGACATATGCGGCTACTGGCGCTAGGGGCTCGGCATGACTGGAATCACGCCCGAGATCGTCGCCGAGCACGGCCTGTCCCCCGAAGAATATGAGCGCGTCCTTCACGCCCTGGGGCGTGAGCCGAACCTGACCGAGCTAGGCATCTTCTCGGTCATGTGGTCGGAGCACTGCTCGTACAAGTCTTCGCGCATCCATCTGAAGAAGCTGCCGACCGAAGGTCCGCAGGTCATCTGCGGCCCCGGCGAGAATGCCGGTGTCGTCGACATTGGCGATGGCCAGGCCGCGATCTTCAAGATGGAAAGCCACAACCACCCTTCGTACATCGAACCCTATCAGGGCGCCGCAACCGGCGTCGGCGGCATTCTGCGCGACGTGTTCACCATGGGCGCGCGCCCCATCGCCAACATGAACGCCCTGCGTTTCGGCCGCCCTGACCATCCCAAGATGCGTCACCTCATTTCGGGCGTGGTCCACGGCATCGGTGGTTACGGCAACTGTGTCGGCGTCCCCACGGTGGGCGGCGAAGTGAACTTCCACCCCGCCTATGACGGCAACATCCTCGTCAACGCGATGACGGTGGGCGTCGCCGATACCGACAAGATCTTCTATTCGGCGGCATCGGGCGTCGGCAATCCGATCGTCTATGTCGGTTCCAAGACCGGCCGCGACGGCATCCATGGCGCCACGATGGCTTCGGCCGATTTCGGCGAGGACGCCGAGGAAAAGCGCCCGACCGTTCAGGTTGGCGACCCGTTCACCGAAAAGCTGCTGATCGAGGCGTGCCTCGAACTCATGGCATCGGACGCGATCGTCGCGATCCAGGACATGGGCGCCGCCGGCCTCACCTCGTCCTCGGTCGAAATGGCCTCGAAGGGCGGCGTCGGCATCCGGCTCAACATGAACATGGTGCCCCAGCGCGAAGAGGGCATGACCGCCTATGAAATGATGCTCTCGGAAAGCCAGGAGCGCATGCTCATGGTGCTCCAGCCGGGCAAGGAAGGCTTTGCCGAGGCGATCTTCAGGAAGTGGGAACTCGACTTCGCGGTGATCGGCGAAGTCACCGACACCGGCCGCATGGTGCTTGAGCATAACGGCCAGGTCGTCTGCGACATTCCGCTCGCGCCGCTGGCCGACGATGCCCCGCTCTACGACCGCCCCGCCATGTCGCGCGACGAGTACAAGGCCTGGGCCGGCGTGAAGCCGCTCGGCGAGATTGCCGAAAGCAGCGACATCGGCGCCGACCTGATCAAGATGATGGGTTCGCCCGACATCGCTTCGCGCCGCTGGATCTGGGAACAATATGACCACATGGTCGGCGCGGACACCGTGCAGTGCCCCGGTGGCGACGCCGCCGTGGTGCGCGTCCATGGCTCGCAAAAGGGTATTGCGATCAGCACCGACTGCGTTCCGCGCTATTGCTATGCCGACCCCTATGAAGGCGGCAAGCAGGCGATCGCCGAATGCTATCGCAACCTTTCGGCCGTCGGTGCGACCCCGCTGGCCGTGACCAACTGCCTCAACTTCGCCAACCCGCAGCGCCCCGAAATCATGGCGCAGTTCACGGGCTGCCTTGAAGGCATGGGCGATGCCTGCCGCGCGCTCGACTTCCCGATCGTCTCGGGCAACGTCTCGCTCTACAACGAATCGAAGGCGACCGGCGGCGGTTCGGCGATCCTGCCGACCCCTGCGATCGGCGGCATCGGCCTGCTTCAGGACGTGAACGCGATGTCGACCGTCGCGTTCAAGGCCGAGGACGAGGCCATCGTCCTGATCGGTGCCGGCGAAGGCCATCTCGGCCAGTCGATCTGGCTGCGCGAAGTGCATGGCCGTGAAGACGGCGCGGCCCCCGCAGTCGATCTCACCGCCGAGCGGAAAACCGCCGACTTCGTCCGCGCGCAGGTGCTGTCCGGCGCGCTCACCGCGGTGCACGATCTTTCGGACGGCGGGCTTCTCGTCGCGCTTTCCGAAATGGCGCTTGCCGGCAATATCGGCGCCGAAATCGGCCTGCCCGAAGGCGTTTCGCCGACGGCATGGCTCTTTGGCGAAGATCAGGGCCGCTATCTCGTCACCGCCCGCGATCCGGCGGCACTGGCAACCGCGGCGGCAGCCGCCGGCGTGCCCGCGCTTCCGATCGGTGAAACGGGCGGCGACAGCGTGCGTATCCTGAACGGTGCCGATGTTGCGATCGAAACGCTGCGCACCGCGCATGAAGGCTTCTTCCCCAATCTGATGGGCGCGGACGCCGCGCTCGCCTGATCATCGGAATGGGTAATGGCATGAAGGGTATCGCACGCAGGGCCGTTCTTGGCCTTGCGCTTGCCCTTCTTGCCGCGCCTTCGGGCGCACAGACTGCGGGCGCCAAGGGCCCCGCCACCGCGCGCGTCCGGATCGAAACCAGCCTGGGCCCGATCATCGTCGAACTCGACATGAAGCGCGCACCGATTACCTCGGCCAATTTCCTCGCCTATGCCGCAGAAAAACGCTTCGACAATACCAGCTTCTACCGCGCTGCGCGCAACCGCAGCGATCCGAAGCTCGGCCTTGTGCAGGGCGGGATCGACAGCAAGGTACGCAAGGCGCGCTGGCCGATTGATCACGAACCGACCAGCAAGACCGGCCTCAAGCATGTCGACGGCACCATTTCGATGGCGCGCCATGCGCCCAACACCGCGATGGGCGATTTCTTCATCACCGTTGGCCCCGCCGCCTATCTCGACGCCGCCCCCGGCAAGCCCGGCTATGCAGCCTTTGGCAGGGTGGTGAGCGGTATGCCGCTCGTCCGCCGCATCCTCGCCGCGCCGACCTGGCCTGGTGGCCGATCGCAGAACACGATCGGCCAGCACATCAAGGACCCGGTCAAGATCATCACGGTACGCCGACTGAAGTGACCGCGGCGCCCCCGCGCGTCAGCTTATCGGCTCAAGCTCGTCCCAGATCGGGCCGAGGAGCATTCGGAAAAAAGCCTCGTCGGCATAGAGGCGTTCGCCCGAAAGCCTGTTCTCGCCAAAGGTGAGGATTCCGAGCACGCGGTGGCAGACGGGGTCTCCACCACCGGTTTCAGGGGCGACCATGACGCTATATTCCTGGATCACCCCGCCTTCGCCGACCCATTCATGGTGCAGTTCATAGCCGGTGATGCGCTGCATCACATGGGCGACGAAATGATCATAATAGCGCCGGGTCCGTTCCCAGCCCGAAAAGCGGCGGGCGATGGGATAGAAGTCATAAACCGGTTCGCCCTCCATCGTCGCCATGATCGCGTCGATATCGCCGGCGGCTTCGGCTACGGCATGGTTATATGCGGCCACGATCAGCCCGGTGATTGACCTTGCCATTGTCCGCTTCCCTTCTTCTTCAGTGAATCACGCCGCGCCGAACGCCCCCATCACGTCCTGCATCGAGGGGTTGCGCCGCAGGGTCTGCCCGCCGCTGACATGGATGGTCTGCCCGGTGACGAAACCGGATTCGTCGCTCGCCAGCCACAGCGCGGCATCGGCCACATCCGCCGACACGCCCGCGCGCCCGAGTGGAATCTCGCGGCCATAGAGCGCGGCCACCGCAGGCACCATCAACCCGCCGCCCGACATCGGCGCATCGGCAACGCCGCCGGGTGCGATCGAATTGGCGCGGATACCCTGATGGCCGAACTCATGCGCGATGCAGCGGACGACATGATCGATCCCCGCCTTGGTGCCCATATAAGCGGCATGGTGATCGAACATGATCGTCGCGGTGACCGAGGAGATCTGGATGATCGAGCCACCGTCCGTCATCGCGCGCAGCAGCGCCTGGAAATACTGGAACGGGCCGGTGAACTGTACCGCCGACATCTGTTCCAGATCGCTGCGATCATGATCGAGAAACGGCTTCAAAAGCCCCCAGCCCGTGGCGTTGACGCCGATATCGATGCCGCCCAGCGCCTGTGCGCTGTCGCTGACCAGCCGGTCGATATCGTCCTGCACGGTGATGTCGCACTGGCGCCATTGGGCGCCGACCGTACGCGCCACGTCTTCGAGCGCATCGGCGCGGCGCCCGGCGATCATCACCTGCGCGCCGTGATCGACATAACGCTGCGCGATGGCCGCACCCACATTGCCCGGCGCCACGCCGAGCACGAGCGCCTTCTTGCCCTCAAGCCGCTTGTCCATGATGCCCCTCACCCCGCTGCGAAATCGATGACATGGACGGCGTTGCTCCCGTCCCATTTCTTGCTCGCCACGATCCCCGCATTCATCATCTCACGGGTGGCGGGGCTTTCGATGAATTCGAACAACAGGCCCGGTTCACCCGGCCGCTCCATATAGGCGACGCTCGACGCGGGGTTGGTTGCGGTGAAGACGGTGCTGAGGCCATCGGCGCTCGCGCGCGCCACCGCGCTTTCCACATCATCGACCATCCACGCCAGATGATGGATGCCAAGGATCGCCTCGCCATCGGCCTTGCGATAGGGCGACGGCGTATCGTTGGTCACCTGGATCAGTTCGATCTGGATGTCGCCCTGATAGGCCAACCCCACATCCATCGTCACCACGCCCTCGACACCGCGATAGGCGCCGTCCAAGCTGACATTGCGAAACACCGTCCACGGACCCACACCCATGGTTTCGATCCACCCGGCGATGCTTTTGTCGAGATCGGCGACCAGATAACCGATCTGATCCGCCTGCCCATATTTCGCCTGACTCACCCAGCCTCTCCCTCTATCCTTCAATTTTGGGTATACTATTAGTTCGGCCTATAATGCGCGACAAGATCAGGACGGCGGCATGAGCACAGAAAGCAAGATTTCGCCGCCGGCGACACGGCGCGGCCGACCGGCCGGGCGCACCGCGCTGCAGGAAGAGCGCCACCGGAAGAACCGCATGGCCATATTGCAGGCGGCCGAGACGGTGTTTTCGAAGACCCCCTATGTCCGCGCAACGATCGACGAGCTGATTGCGGCGGCGGGCGTGAGCCGTGCAACCTTCTACGCCCATTTCGAATCCAAATATGCGCTCGCGCTCGCCAGCTATGACGGCATTCGCGACGACTGGATCGACCATTGCAACGCCCTTCCCGACATTGCGGCCGACGACACTGCCGGTTTTGCCCGGTGGATCACCCGGCTGGCCGATCTTTATGTCGAACATGGTTTCGTTACCCCGCTCGTCACCCAGCTCCAGATCTTCGAGCCCGGCTTTCGCCAGCGCCTGATCGACGAACGCCATGCGCTGATCGAACGTCTGGCCGAGGCGGGGCTTGGCGGCTTTGCACAGACGCGGGGGAGCGAGGACATCGCCCGGCTCCATCACGCACGCGCCGAATTGCTGCTCAAGCGGATCGATCTGATCTGTTCGGAAATCACGACCCCCGATCTTTGTTCTCCGGCCACCGCCGAACGCTATGTCCGGATCGCGGCGGAAGAACTGGTCGACTTCATCAAATCATCATGATTTCAGATTGATTTGATCACATCAAACATTTGGATCGATCGTTTCGCATGGATTATCCTGCGTGCAGGAGATCCAGATGACACTCGAGCAACTTCGCATCTTTGTGGCCGTGGCCGAACGCGAACATGTAACGCGCGCCGCCGAAGCGCTGCACATGACCCAATCGGCGGTCTCGGGAACGATCGCAGCACTTGAGGCGCGCCACGGTGTCGCGCTGTTCAACCGTGTCGGGCGCGGCATCGAACTGACCGAGGCGGGCCGGCTGTTCCTGGGTGAAGCGCGCGCCGTGCTGGCCCGCGCCGCGCATGCCGAGGCGCTGCTCGCCGATCTGGCCGGGCTGGCGCGCGGGACGCTCCATCTGGTCGCCAGCCAGACGATCGCCAGCTACTGGCTGCCGCCCCGGCTGGCCGCCTTTACCGCCGATTATCCGCAGATCGCGATCGAACTTTCGATCGACAACAGCGAAGGCGCGGCCGCGCGCGTGCGCGAGGGCAAGGCCGAACTCGGCTTTGTCGAGGGCATGATCGACGAACCCGCACTGGTCCAGCGCGCGGTGGCGCGCGATGCGGTGGCGCTGATCGGCGCGGCGCCCGTTGCGCATATCGACGCCCAATGGCTGCGGGCGGCCCGCTGGATCATGCGCGAGCGCGGCTCGGGAACGCGCTCCACCTTTGAAGAGATGATCCGCGCGCATGGGCTCGACCCCACCGAACTGGATTGTGCGATGACGCTGCCCTCAAACGAGGCGGTGCTCACCGCGGTCGAAACCGGTGCTGGCGTGGCAATGCTGTCGCGCCAGGTGGTGGCGCGCGCGGTTGAAACCGGCCGCGTTGCGATCCTGCCCGTCACGCTGCCCGACCGCCCCTTTCACCTGATCCGTCATAGCGAGCGCAGGCTGACCCGCGCCGCCGAAGCCCTGATCCATGTTCTCGAGGAGTATCCGGCATGATCGCGGCCGTCCGCGCTGTCACGCTCGGCTGCCGCCCCCTGGCCCAGTTGAGCCACCCCATGGAGGTGATCCGTCAGTTCACCCCCAACTGGTTCGCCGCCGTCATGGGCACGGGCGTACTGGCGCTTGCCCTGCCGCTCGCCCACCACGGTTTCAGCGAAACCGGCGAGATGCTGTGGCTTACCGCCGCGGCGATGTTCGCGCTCTTCGCGCTGCTTTACGGCGCGCGCTGGGCCTTTTTCGGGCACGAGGCGCGGCTGATCTTCGGGCACAACACCGTATCGATGTTCATCGGCACGATCCCGATGGCGTTGGCGACGGTGATCAACGGCGCGCTCGTCTTCGGCATCGCCCGCTTCGGGACGGGCATCGTGCCGCTGGCGCATACGCTCTGGTGGATTGACGTGGTACTTGCTCTCGCCTGCGGCGTGCTCATCCCCTATCTGATGTTCACGCGGCACGAGCACAGCCTTGATCAGATGACGGCGGTGTGGCTGCTCCCCGTTGTCGCGGCGGAAGTGGCTGGCGCATCGGGCGGGTTGCTGGCGCCGCACCTTGCCGATCCGCACGCGCAGCTCACGGTTCTCGCCACTTCCTACATGCTCTGGGCCTATTCGGTGCCGGTTGCGTTCAGCATCCTCGCCATCCTCATCCTGCGCATGGCGCTCCACCGCCTGCCGCATGAAAATATGGCGGCCTCGAGCTGGCTTGCGCTCGGCCCGATCGGCACCGGCGCGCTCGGCCTGCTCGTGCTCGGCCAGGACGCGCCCGCCATCATGGCGGGCCACGGTCTGGCCGCCATCGGCAGCGTGGCGCAGGGGATCGGCGTGATCGGCGGGCTGATGCTCTGGGGGTTTGGGCTGTGGTGGTTCGCGCTCGCGACGCTCGTCACCATCCGCTACTGGCGCGCGGGCACGCCGTTCAACCTCGGCTGGTGGGGCTATATCTTCCCGCTGGGGGTCTATACGCTCGCCACCTTCCGCTTAGGCGCGGCGCTGGAGATGGAGGCATTCGCGCTGATCGGCACCGGCTTCACCGCGCTGCTCGCGAGCCTCTGGCTCTTCGTTGCGATCAAGACGTTGACGGGGGCCTGGGCAGGGAGGCTGTTCGTTGCCCCCTGCCTCGCCGCCCCGCAGGCTTAGCGCGGGAGCATCAGGCGGACACGCAGACCCGCAGCCCCATCGCCGCGCGCCATCAGGCGGATATCGGCGCCAATCGCCTCGCAAATGTCGTGCGCGATGGCGAGGCCAAGCCCGGTTCCTACCTTGCTCTCGTCGAAGCGAGAGCCGACGGCGAAAGCCTCGGCGATCTGGGCGGGGGTCATCCCCGGCCCGTCATCGATCACCTCAACCGCCAGGCCTTCCTCCCCTTCCTCCAGCGTCACTGCCACCGCATGCGCCGCCCATTTTCCGGCATTGTCGAGAAGGATCGACAGAAGCTCGGAAAGATCGACCGGATCGATCGACAGCATGACGGGGGTCGTCGGACGGCTCAGCAAATCGAACGCGACATCGGGGTGGAGCCGCCGCATCGCCGCAACGATCGGATCGACGAGATCGGGCAACACGCTGGTGGCGCCGGGTATCCGGGTTCCGGCGGCGGACCGCGCGCGCGCCAGCTGATATTCGATCTGCTGCGCCATCATCCGGCTTTGATCGAGCAGCACCTGCGCGGACTGCGCCGCATCGCCGCGTTCGGCCATGCGCTCGGCCTCGTCGGTGATCACCGCCAAGGGCGTGCGTAGCGAGTGCGCCAGATTGCCCGCCTGCACCCGCGCACGGGCAATAATCTCGCCATTCTGGCGGATATAGGCGTTGAGATCGTCGACCAGCGGCGCGATTTCGGCAGGATATTGCCCCTCCAGCCGCACCGCGCTGCCGCCCCGCAAGCGCGAGATCGCGGTCGCCAGCCGATCGAGCGGCGCAACGCCGATGCGGATGATCACTCCGCCGGTGAGCAACAGCGCCGCCGCCAGCACCGCCAGCCACAAGGTGAGTTCGTTGGTGAAACCCGAAATCACGCGGTTCAGCTCGCGCTCGTCGGTCGCGATCACATAATGGATCGAGCCGCCCGTCGGTGCAGGACGGATAAAGCCATAGGTGATGGTGGGGCCGGTGGGCCCGTTTTCGACCCGGTGTAATATCTCGGGCGAATGGGCGATCGATTCATCGAGCATCCCGCGCGTCATCGATGCCGAACGCAGCGGGCGCTTACCCGGCACCGTCACCTGCCAGTAAAAGCCCGAAAGCGGCACTTCGTAACGCGGATCGGAGAGCGGGCGCAGCAGTTCGGGATGGCCGCCGGCATCGACATGCGTCAGCCGCGCCAGCTCGCGCAGATGCACCTCAAGCTCTTCATGATATTGCATCTCGACATGCTTGGCGAAGAGCCGGTTGGCCGAGAGCCAGATCGCGCCGATGCCGATCATCGTCCAGATCAGGATCGCGAGCAGGAAACGCGTGCGCAGGCTGTGGCGCCACCGCCGCGTGGGAACCCTATCGCCGCTCATTTGCCAAACCTGTAGCCAAGGCCGCGCAGCGTGACGATACGCTCCGCCCCGATCTTGCGCCGAAGCCGTCCGACAAGCACCTCGATCGTGTTCAGATCGCGCAGCGCGTCCAACTCATAAAGATGCTCCATGATGTCTGCCTGCGAGAGTATCTGTTCGGGGCGCCGCATGAAGAGGTGGAGCAGGCGGAACTCCTGCTTGCTGAGCTTGAGCGGAGCGCCGTCGCACACCACCTCGCCGCTCAGCGGATCGAGGCGCAGGCCAGCCGTTTCGATATGGCTTTCGCGCTTGCCGAGCTGGCGGCGGAACAGTGCGTTGAGCCGCGCCTGAAGCTCCTCGAACCGCACGGGTTTGACGATGAAGTCATCCGCCCCGGCATTGAGCCCTTCCACCTTGTCCTGCCAGCTGCCCCGCGCGGTGAGGATCACGATGGGGCAATCGACCTTGCGCGCGCGCCACCCGCGCAGCAGATCCATGCCGCTGCCATCGGGCAGGCCGAGGTCGAGGATGATGGCGCCCATCTTGTCGATATCGGGCCACAGCTCGGCCTCTGCCCGCGCGCTGGCGAGGTCGACCGCAAAGCCAGCCCCGCGCAGCCGATCGCTCAGCCGCCGGCCCAGTTCGCCGTCATCCTCCACCAGCAACAACCGCACGTCTTTCCTGCCCTTTCTTGCCGCGCAGGGGCCGCGCGCCAGCGACTTGTGCGCGAGAAAACTGACAATAAGCTGTCATTCTGACAAGTTATTGTCAGCTTGACGCGCCAAGGCGCAAGACCATGAACAGGAATATTCTGGCAGGCATGGGCGCAGCGATCCTTGTGGCGGCGGTTGGCGGTTTCGTCTGGCTGCGCGATGAACCGGGCGAGCCCGCTGCGGCGGCCGCAACCGAGGCGCCCGCCGGCGCGCTCAGTGCAAAGCAGCTCGAACGGCTCAACATCACGACCAAACCCGCGGTCTTGGCCGCAACGCTGCCGCTGGGAACCGTTCCGGGGACCATCACGCTTCCGCCCGAAGCGCGCGTTGCCGTCACCGCCCCCTTTGCGGGTGCCGCCATCCGGATTTTTGTGATCGAAGGGCAGCAGGTGCGCCAGGGCGATCCGCTCGCCATCGTCCGCGCGGCCGAGCCCGTGCAATATGGCGCGGAATTGGCGCGTGCGCGGTCCGAACTCGCGCTGGCCGAAACCCGCGCCGCGCGGCTCGACCAGCTGGCGCGCGAGGGCGTGGTTGCGGGTGCGCGTGCCGACGAGGCTGGCGCCCAGCTCCGCCAGACCCGCGCAACCGTGGCCGAACATCAACGCCTGCTGGCGCTGGCCGGTGCCGGAGCCGATGGCACGATGACGCTGCGGGCCCCGATTTCGGGTCGTCTCGCGCGCGTGGCGGTTGAAACCGGTGGCCCGGTGGGCGGGATGACCGCGCCCTTCGTGATCGAGAACGCGAGCGCCTACCGCGTCGACCTCCAGCTGCCCGAACGGCTTGCCGGACAGGTTCATCCCGGCATGACGGTAACCGTGCAGAGCGCCGCATCCGATGCACAGGGGCAGCCCGTTCCCGTATCGGGCCGGATATTGTCGGTGGGCGCCTCGCTCGACCCGGCGACGCGCTCGCTGCCCGCCAAGGCGCATCTTGAAACAACCGCAGGCCTCGTATCGGGCAAGGGCGTGATGGTCGTCATCCACGGCGCGGGCACCGCGACCGGGGTAGCCGTGCCCGCTGCCGCCGTGACGCAGATCGAGGGCAAGGACCATGTTTTCGTGCGCGACCGCACCCGATTCGTGCGCCGCCCGGTAAATGTCGCCGCGCAAAATGGCGCCGAAAGCGTGATCAGCGACGGGGTGCGCCCCGGCGAGCCGGTGGCCGTGACCGGCGTTGCCGAGCTCAAGGCCCTGTTGGCGGAATAACGGTCGATGCTGTCCACCCTCGTCCAGCGCGCGCTGTCGCTGCGTCTCACCGTCCTCGGCCTTGCCCTCTTGCTTGCGGGCATAGGCGGATGGTCTTTCGTCAACCTGCCGATCGACGCCTTTCCCGATATCAGCTCGACCCAGGTCAAGGTGATCCTGAAAGCCCCCGGCATGACGCCGGAAGAGGTGGAAAACCGCATCATCACCCCGATCGAGATGGAAATGCTGGGCATCGCCGACCAGCATGTCCTGCGATCGGTGGCCAAATATGCGATTGCCGACATCACGATCGACTTCAAGGACGGGACCGACATCTACTGGGCGCGCAGCCAGGTGGCCGAGCGCCTCGGCAATGTGATGGGCGATCTGCCCGACACGGTCGAAGGCGGCATGGCGCCGATCTCGACCCCGCTGTCGGACATGTACATGTTCACGCTCGAAGGGCCGCAGAGCCTTGCTGAAAAGCGCCGCGTGCTCGACTGGGTGGTGCGTCCCGCGCTGCGCACCGTGCCGGGTGTGGCCGATGTGAACGCGCTGGGTGGCTATGTCGAAACCTTCGAGGTTGCGCCCGACAACGCCGCACTCGCCGCGGCCGGCCTCAGCACCGACGACCTAGCCTCGGCGATAGAGAGCAGCAACCGCAATGACGGGGCCGGGCGGCTCACGATCGGTGAGGAAGCGCTGATCGTCCGCTCGACGGGCGCGATCCGCAGCCCCGACGACCTTGCAGCTGTGGTTGTGCGCAGCGCCAATGGCACGATCGTGCGCGTGGGCGACGTTGCCACCGTGCGCACCGGCAGCCTCACCCGCTACGGCGCGGTCACCCGCGACGGCAAAGGCGAGGCGGTTCAGGGCCTTGTCCTCGGGCTGCGCGGCGCGGATGCGGCGAAGGTGGTCGACGGGGTCAAGGAACGCATCGCCGAGATCGAGCCCGGCCTGCCCAAGGGGATGACGATCTCGGTCTTCTACGATCGCTCCAACCTCATCGAACATGCGGTCGGCACGGTCGAAAAGGCGCTGATCGAAGCGACGATCCTGGTCGTCATCCTGCTGCTGCTCTTCCTCGGCGATTTTCGCGCCTCGGTGATCGTCGCGCTCGCACTCCCCATGGCGGCGCTCCTGACCTTCATCTTCATGCGCTCGATCGGGCTCACCGCCAATCTGATGAGCCTTGGCGGGCTGGCCATTGCGGTCGGCATATTGGTCGACGGCGCGGTCGTGGTGGTCGAGAATGTCGTCGAGCGCCTGTCGGACCGCAAGCATCTGCACGCCAGCAAGCTCCACAACGTCTTTGCCGCATCGGCCGAGGTCGCCAAGCCCGTTGCCTCGGGCATGGCGATCATCGCGCTCGTCTTCCTGCCGCTGCTCACGCTCGAAGGGCTTGAGGGCAAGCTGTTCGCGCCGGTTGCGCTCACCATCGTGCTCGCGCTCCTTTCGGCGCTCGTCATCTCGCTGACGCTCATCCCCGTGCTCGCTTATTATGTGCTGAAGGTGAAGGAAGGACATCACGAACCCTGGCTGATGCGCAAGATCGCACCGCGCTATGCGCAGCTGCTCGGTGCATCCTTCGCGCACAAGCGCCGCGTCTTCGCGATCGCCGGGGTCGCGCTGGCGCTCACCGGCGTTGCGTACGGGCTGACGGGCAAGACCTTCCTGCCGACGATGGATGAAGGCTCGGTCATCGTCCAGATTTCCAAGCTGCCCTCGATCTCGCTCGATCACAGCGTGAAGGGTGATCTGAGCTTCCAGAAAGCGGTGAAGGAACAACTGCCCGAGGTGGAGCATATCATCGGCCGGGTGGGCTCGGACGAGCTTGGCCTCGACGCCATGGGGCCGAATGAAACCGACCATTTCCTTGAACTGAAGCCCCGCGAGGAATGGCGCGTGGGCGACAAGGCGTGGCTTTCGGAACAGCTTCGCACGGTGCTGGAGGATTTCCCCGGTTTCGAGCCAACCTTTACCCAGCCCATCGAGATGCGCATTTCCGAAATGCTGACCGGCGCGCGCGGCGATCTCGCGATCAAGATCTTCGGGCCCGACCTTGCCGAATTGTCGCGCATCGCGGGCGAGGTGCAGGGCCGCCTCCAGAAAATCCGCGGCACCAGCGAGGCGATGACGGTGGCGAATGACCGGGTCGACTATCTCCAGTTCGATATCGACCGCGTTGCCGCCGGCCGCGCGGGGATGCCCACCGATCACTTGCAGGACATGATGCGCGCGCAGCTCGAGGGGGTGCAGGCGGGCGTTGTCGTTGCCGAAAACCGCCGCGTGCCGATCGTGCTGCGCGGTACCGAACAGGGGACCACGCTGTCACCGCAGGCCTTTGCCGATCAGCTCTACCGCGCACCCGATGGCCAGCTTGTCCGTGCCAGTGATGTCGCGCGGGTTGCGCAGGTCGAGGGGCCGGTGAAGCTGGAGCATGAAAACGGCTCGCGCTTCGCGCTGGTCCAGGCCTTTGTCTCGGGGCGCGATCTTGTCGGCTATGTCGACGAGGCACGCGCCGATATCGGCGCGCATGTGACGCTGCCGCCGGGTTACCGCATCGTCTGGGGCGGCCAGTTCGAAAACCAGCAACGTGCTTCTGCCCGCCTTGCGGTGGTGCTGCCCATCTCGGTGCTGATGATCTTCGGCGTGCTCTACATGACGCTCGGATCGCTGCGGGCATCGGCGCTCATCCTCGTCAACATTCCCTTTGCAATGGTGGGCGGGATGATCGCGCTCGCGCTGTCGGGGGAATATCTCTCGGTCCCCGCCTCGGTCGGTTTCATCGCGCTGCTTGGCATCGCGGTGCTCAACGGCCTCGTCATGGTCAGCTATTTCCGCCAGCTGCGTGAAAACGGACTGTCGCTTGCCGAAGCCGTTCGGCGCGGTGCCGAACGCCGGCTGCGCCCGGTGCTGATGACCGCCACCATCGCGGCCTTCGGCCTCGTCCCGCTGCTCTTTGCCAGCGGGCCGGGATCGGAGATCCAGAGGCCGCTCGCCATCGTCGTGATCGGCGGGCTGGTCTCGGCGACGCTGCTCACGCTGCTCCTGCTGCCGATCCTCTATGAACGCTTTGGCGAAAGCGCGGCCGAACAGGCGGCCGGCGATCTGCTCCATCCCGCGCCGAGCGAGGCCTGACCCCGATGCGACACGCCCTTTCCTATCTCGCTTCCCTCTCGCTCGGCGCACTGGCGCTGGCGCTGCCGGGCACACTCCATGCCGAGGCGGGCCTGCCCGAGGCGGACGCCGCCCGCGCCGCAATCGATGCGCACCCGCGCGTTGCCGCCGCCCGCGCGCGGCTCACCAGCGCACAGGCCGAATCGCGCGCGCTGGCGCGTGGGCCGAACGAAGTCTCGGTTTCGACCAGCTATGTCCGGCGCTCGATCGAGCGCGAGGGCGGCTATGACGAGTTCGACGCGGAGATCACCCGCCCGGTCCGCCTTCCCGGCAAGGCCCCGCTGGACCGCGCCATTGGCCGCCACGGGATAAGCGCGGCGGAGAACCGCGCCGAGACCGCCCGGCATCAGGCCGCCCTGTTGCTCGCCCAGCATTGGTGGGACTGGCTGGGCGCGGCAAGCGCGGCGACCGTCGACCGGCAGGCCGTGCAGAATTACGAAAAGCTGCTCACTGCCGTCCGCCGCCGCGTGGCGCTGCGCGATGCCGCTACGCTCGAGGCCGATCAGACCGAAGCCGCGCTCGCCACCGCGCGCCTTGCCGCCGAGAATTCGGCGGGGAGCGAAGCACTCGCGCGCGCGCGGCTGATGGCGCAGTTCCCGTCACTGACGCTTCCCGCGCAGCCACCCGAAATGCCCGCCCCTGACGCCGCCGATGCCGCCCTGTCGCGCCTACGCGACCAGATCCTGGCCGAAAACCACAATATCGCCGCCGCCGATGCCGATGCAGACCGGCAAAAGGCGCTGGCCGAACGGGCCCGACGCGACCGGGTCGCCGATCCGTCGGTCGGCATTCGGCTGTTTTCCGAGCGCGGGGGTGAGGAACAGGGTGCGGGCGTGCTGTTTTCGATGCCGCTCGGTGGCGGCCATCGCCGCGCGCTGGCTGATCAGGCCGCCGCAGATGCGGGCGCCATGCGCGCCGAGGCGGCGGCAACCCGTTTCGACGTGCAGGAAACCGCGGAGGCCGACCTTGCCGAGGCGCGGTTCCGCATCCAGGCGTGGCAGCGCGCGCGCCAGGGGCTTGATGCGCAACTGGCGGCGCTCATGAAGCTGCGCCGGGGGCATGAGGCGGGCGAGATCGACCTGACCGACATGCTATACGGCGAACGGCAGGTTCATGACGCTTTCCGTGCCGAGGCGGCGGCGCGCGCCGAAACGCTGCGCGCGGTGACGCGCCTGCGCATCGACGGCCATGACCTCTGGCTGACCGACTGAAAAAGGGGCGGCCGATCGCCGCCGCCCCGTGATCAGCGCGCCGCCGCCGCGCGACGCCGCACGACCCAGTAGATCAGCACGCCCAGCACGTTCCAGGCAAGGAACAGCCCGTGCGTCGTCCTGGGCAAGCTGATGAACAGGTAGAAGCATCCTGCCAGCGCGATGAGGGCGATCACGCGGCCATAGGGGATGCGGATCGCATGTTCGCTCTGATGCCCCCGCCGTCGGGCGATGAGGAGGCACGATGCCACCGCGCCAAAGGCGAGCAGCGTGCCCGCATTGGCCAGCGCCACGATCTCGCCCAGCGGCAGCAGCGCCGCGATCACCGAGACGACCATCGCGGTAAAGCCGATCACACGCGTGGCGCGCCCGTCTGCCGAAACTTGGGCAAGCGGCGCAGGCAGGAACCCGTCGCGCGCGAGCGCAAGGAAGATCCGGCTTTGCCCGAAGAAAAAGGCGAAGATCACCGTGGGCAGCGCGATCACCGCCGACAGCGCGAGGAAGGTAGCCGCGCCCGGCTCCCCCAGTTCGCGCAGGATCAGCGCCAGCGGCTCGGGGCTGTCGGCGAAGCGGGTGAAGGGCGATGCCCCCAGCGCAAGCGCCGCGATTAGCGTGTAGATGAGCGCGCAGGCGATCATCGATCCAATGATGCCAAGCGTCAGATCGCGCTTGGGATTGCGCGTTTCCTCCGCTGCAGTCGCGACGGCATCGAAACCGTAAAAGGCGGAAAAGATGATCGCGGCCGCCGCCATGATTCCGCGCTCCACGCCGTCCGGCCCCATCGACTTCGAAAAGCCATAAGGATTGAAGGGGTGAAGGTTGGCGAGGTCGAAATGGCCGATCGTGACCGCGGCAAATACAGCAAGCGCCGCCAACTTCACAAACACCAGCGCCGCGTTCAACGCCGCGCCCTTGCCGGTGCCCAGCATCAGCACGCCCGCGACGACCCAGATCACGACAACGGCGGGCAGGTTCATGATCCCGCCCAGATGCGGGCCCACCGTCAGTTCAGGGGGGAAGCCCAGCCACTCGATGAACAGTGGTGCGGCATAGCCCGACCAGCCAACCGCGACCGCGCTGACGACAAGGCTGTATTCGAGCACCAGGCTCCAGCCGACAAACCAGCCCGGCCCGCGCCCCATCCAGTCGCGGGCATAGGCATAGGCGCCCCCCGCTGCGGGCGTGCGCGTTGCCATTTCGGCATAGGCAAGTGCTGCGCAGGCGCAGACGAAACCGGCGATGGCGAAAGAGACCAGAACGGCGGGCCCCGCCTTGGCCGCGCCCACGCCGATCAGCGTCAAAATGCCCGTGCCCACGATCGCGCCGACGCCCAGCGCCACCAGATGCGGCCAGGAAAGTGTGCGCGCGAGCGTTACATCGCCGCCGCCAGCACCATCCGCCATCGAATTTCTCCCAATCATCGAAACACGGCCCGAACGAAACTTCCAAAAAGCCGTATCGGTGCCGACAGGAATATTGTTGTTACCCTGGGCGCTAGCGCCGATCGCCGGAAATAGATTTGAAGCACCCGGCAATAGCGTTTTGATATGGGCCGCTGTTCTGTTTTCGGCCCATGCCGCTGGCGCCCAAACAAAAAGGGCCTCCGAAGAGGCCCTTTCCGTTTTTGCAGTCGAAGTGATCAGTACACGCGCGCCTTGGGCTTGATGTACTCGATCTCGTCGGTCAGCGTGTAGGTGTGCACCGGACGATAGTCGAGCTTGACGTTGCCGCCCTTGCCGCCCCAGCCATCGAACCAGGCGATGGTATGCTTCATGAAGTTTTCGTCGTCGCGGTTCGGATAATCCTCGTGCATGTGCGCGCCGCGGCTTTCGTGGCGGTTGGCAGCGCCCTTGATCGTCACGATCGCCTGGCTGACGAGGTTGTCGAGTTCCAGCGTTTCGACGAGGTCGGTGTTCCAGATCAGGCTACGGTCGGTGACGCTGATATCGTTCATCCGGTCGTAGATCTTTTCCATCTTGCCGATGCCTTCCTGGAGGAGTTCATCGGTGCGGAACACCGCGCAGTGTGCCTGCATGGTCTTCTGCATGTCCAGACGGACCTGCGCCGTGGACGAACCGCCCTTGGCGTTGCGGAAGTGATCCAGACGGCCCAGCGCCATTTCTTCCGAACCCGCGGGCAGCGCCTTGTGAGCGGTGCCGGGCTTGACGATGTCGGCGATGCGGTGGCCGGTTGCGCGGCCGAACACGACAAGGTCGATCAGCGAGTTGGAGCCGAGACGGTTTGCACCGTGCACCGACACGCAGGCCGCTTCGCCAACGGCGAACAGGCCGGGCACGACATGATCGGGGTTGCCGTCCTTCAACGTCACGACTTCGCCGTGATAATTGGTCGGAATGCCGCCCATATTATAGTGGACGGTGGGAACCACCGGCAGCGGCTGACGGGTCAGGTCGACGCCGGCGAAGATCTTGCCGGTTTCGGTAATGCCCGGAAGACGTTCTGCCAGAACATCCGAATCGATATGGTCGAGGTGGAGATAGATGTGATCCCCTTCCTTGCCCACGCCGCGGCCTTCGCGGATTTCCATCGCCATCGAACGCGACACGACGTCGCGCGAGGCCAGATCCTTCGCGCTCGGCGCATAACGCTCCATGAAGCGTTCGCCATTGGCGTTGGTCAGGTACCCGCCTTCGCCGCGTGCACCTTCGGTGATCAGCACGCCCGCGCCGTAGATGCCGGTCGGGTGGAACTGAACGAATTCCATATCCTGCAGCGGCAGGCCGGCGCGCAGCACCATGCCGCCACCGTCGCCGGTGCAGGTATGGGCCGAGGTGGCCGAGAAATAGCAGCGGCCGTAACCGCCGGTTGCCAGCACGACGGCATGGCTGCGGAAACGGTGGATCGTGCCGTCTTCCATGCACAGCGCGATCACGCCACGGCATTCGCCGTCTTCCATGATCAGGTCGAGCGCGAAATATTCGATGAAGAAGTCGGCGTCGTACTTCAGGCTCTGCTGATAGAGCGCGTGCAGCATGGCGTGGCCGGTACGGTCGGCAGCGGCGCAGGTGCGCTGTGCCGGCGGGCCTTCACCCATGTTCTGCATCATGCCGCCGAACGGGCGCTGATAGATCTTGCCTTCCTGCGTACGGCTGAAGGGCACGCCAGCGTGCTCCAGCTCGTAAACGGCGGCGGGTGCCTCGCGGCACAGATATTCGATCGCATCCTGGTCACCCAGCCAGTCAGACCCCTTGACGGTGTCGTACATGTGCCAGGTCCAGTGGTCGGGACCCATATTGCCGAGCGAGGCCGCGATGCCGCCCTGTGCCGCCACGGTGTGCGAGCGGGTCGGGAAAACCTTCGTGATGCACGCGGTCTTCAAGCCCTTTTCGGCGATGCCCATCGTTGCACGGAGGCCGGAACCGCCCGCGCCAACCACCACCGCATCATAGGTGTGGTCGATGATCTTGTAGCTGTTCGACATCAGCCGGCGGCTCCCATGAAGGCGATTTTGGCAATGGCGAACAGGCCGAATGCGGCGCCGCCAATTGCGTAGAAGTTGAGAAGAAGCATGGCGATCAGCTTCATGCCTTCTTCGTGGATATAATCCTCGAGCATGGTCTGCATGCCCATCTTCAGGTGCCAGAAGATGCTGACGAGCATCAGCATCATCGGCACGGCGACGATCGGGCTCGAAAGCCACGCGACGACCGCGCCATATTCAAGCGAGGACAGGCTGAGGAGCGAGAAGATCAGCCAGAGCACGAGCACGATGTTGCCCACGGCGGTGAGGCGCTGGTTGAGCCAGTGCTTTGCACCGTGCTTGGCCGAGCCAAGACCGCGGACGCGGCCGATTCCGGTTCCGGTACCCATTAGACAGCCTTCCAGCAGATGAAGAGCCAGACCGCCGCGGTTGCGACGATGGCGGCCGCGAACACGATCAGAGCCCAGCGATTGCTGCTCTTCAGTTCATAACCCGCGCCCGTGTCGAGCACGAGGTGGCGCAAGCCGGAAAACAGGTGCTGAAAAAAGGCCCAGGTGATGCCGACGCCGACGAGCTTGCCAAACCAGCTGGTTGCGCATGCCATGAAGGTGGCATAGGCTTCCGGGCCACTCGCTGCGGCTACCAGCCACCAAACGAGTCCCAGGGCGCCAACAGTCGCAAGGCCATTGCCGGAAACGCGGTGGAAAATGGACGCGGCCATGGCCGGGCCCCATTTCCAGATGCTCAGATGCGGCGAAAGCGGGCGGGCTCTCTCGCTTGTCATGGTTCTCACCCCTATACAATTTCCGGCTCCCCTTAAGCCAAGCGACGCCGGATGCAAACACACAATGGGCGTCGGGGCGCAATTCCATTCCACAAAAGCCGAGATAAGGGCCCCTTAACCAATTCCGGTTACGCGATTCCCAGCGGGAAACGGCCTGGCCCTGCCCCCGGTGACAGAATGGAATTGTGGAGCCTTTTGTGAACGAAAGCGCCAATCAAAGCCTCAACCCCGTCTCTCCGACTCCGTTCACGCGGACGATCGACATCGCCGGGCGGCTTGCGATGTTCGACCATGACGGCACGCTGGAGACGCTGTGCGCCGAGATCTGGGGGCTGATCGAGCCCGAAGCGCTGGTAATCGCGCGCGCCTATTGGGATCACTGGCGCGTCTGCTTTCCGAACGACCGGATGTTCACCGCCAGCGATATTGAGCGCGTGATCGAGATCGGCGTCGTCTTCCTGCGCAACCGTTTCTGCAACACCCGGCAGTTCGAATGGATCGAGTCGGTGGAACGCTCGGTCGCGCTCGCTTATGCCGCCAATGTCCCGCCCACCCGGCTGCGTGCGATGATCGCCGCCAGCGACCGCGCCGCGCTCACCACATTGCTCGGGCGCGTTGCCGGCGATGATCCGCGGCTTTCGGCGATGATCCCGGCGCTGCTCCAGCTTTCCGCGCTCGAGGCCGACATCACCGCCTCGCTCTATGCCTGTTACCGGGAGCGCGCCGCCGCCGACTCGCGCCAGCGCGTGGCCGACGATTTCCAGTCGCGCATCGGCGCGTCGCTCGAAACCGTATCGCGCGAGAGCGACCGGTTGCGCGAACAGGCGGCGAGCGTCGCCGGCAGCGCGCAGAACATGCATGGCCGCACCTCCGAAGTGGCGGCCGCTGCCGAACAATCGGCCATCGCGATGCGCGATGCAGCACAGACCGCGGCGGGCCTGATCCTCGCGATCGAGGATGCCCGCGCCGAGGTAGAAACCGCCGCCGACGTCGCCAACCGTGCCTCGACCCAGGCGGGGGAGGCGGTTTCGGCATCGGAGATGCTTTCGGGCCATGCCCAGTCAATCGAGTCGATCCTTGGCCTGATCCGCGACATTGCCGGGCAGACCAACCTGCTCGCGCTCAATGCGACGATCGAAGCCGCGCGCGCGGGCGACGCCGGGCGCGGCTTTGCGGTCGTTGCGCAGGAGGTGAAGTCGCTCGCCGCGCAGACCGCGCGCGCCACCGACGACATTGCCGCCAAGATCGAATCGATCCAGTCGGCGACGCGCTCCAGCGTTTCGTCCAACCTGTCGATCCGCGACACCGTTGCCGAGGTGGAAGCCTGCGCCACGCGCATCCGTCAGGCGATGGAGGTACAGGCGCAGACGGTGACGATGATCACCGCCGCGGTCGATGAAACCGCGCTCGCCGCCGACTCGATGTCCTCGACGATCGCCGCGATCCGTTCGGATACTGAATCCGTCGCCGCCGCCATCGACGAGACGGGTCAGAATTTCAGCACGCTCGACTCGCAACTGGGGCGGTTGATGGAGAGCGCGGGCCAGTTCGCCTCATCGGTGTCCGCTAGCCGTTAAACTGCGCGGGCAGGCCCGGACGTCCCGAGACGGCCATATGTGGCCGTTCAGCCGCAGCTATTGCCATCCTTAGAGCGGACATAAATGGCCGGTCCCCCTTCCGCAGCGACATTAATTCGACCACCGAAATCTTCGGGCTTACGCAGATTGTCAGAGCTTTCGGTAAGAAGCCGCCAAAAATATCCTGTGCCTCGGCGTTGTTCGAAGCGGTATGAGCCGTCTCCTGACACTTTTAGGATAAGGGCTGGACGAACCGTCAGTATGTAGCCGTGTTTATCCGGCCCTGCGACATAACTCAAAGAACGCTGGGTTCCATCGATGATACGTATCTCGCTGTTTTCTATGATAATAGGAGGCGCATCGTTCGCGGTATAGCAACCCCATACCAACTTCTGTTCGATTGGGGCAGGTCGCAGGAATGTCGCCCCGAGAAACGCCAAGGCCGCCAGCGGAATTGAAATGATCCCCCAACCTATGACCTTAGCTTTGAACGGAACGTCTTCGAAAAGTGATGCTGCCATCAAGGTGTCATGCCAAAGTAAGCGCTTCGGGTCACGCGGGAACGGTCAGCTAATCGCCAGATTGAATTTGAAACCGCCAGTCCGCTTCCCACCCCAATCGACCGCGTGATAGCTAACGAATTGCCGATAAGAGCCAAGCTCAACGCCCCGCCTGCCACATGATCGGCAGCGCGCTGTCTACGCGCTCTGTTGTTTGGCCCCGCCTTGTTCTATTGGACCCCGATGCACCCTGTTCACATCCTTGTCACCGGCAGCCGCCGGGGCATCGGCGCCGCGATCGCCGCGCGGTTGCGCGAGGGCGGCGCGCGCGTGGTTGGCCATTCGAGCGCCACCGATGCCGGCGGCATGATCGCTGCCGATCTCGCCGTACCGGGCGCAGCCCCGCGCCTTTGGGATGCCGCGCTGGGCGCGCTTGACGGGCGGATCGACATCCTCGTCAACAATGCCGGCATCTTCGAAGCCGCACCGATCGCCGACGCGCACGACGACTGGCTTACCGCCTGGGAGCGGACGATGCAGGTGAACCTGACCGCCTCGGCCGAGCTGTGCCGGCTTGCCGTGCGCCATTTTCAGGCGCGTGGCACGGGTGGACGGATCGTCAATATCGCCAGCCGTGCGGCGTATCGCGGCGACAGCCCCGATCACTGGCACTATGCCGCCTCCAAGGCGGGCATGGTGGGGATGACCAAAACCATCGCCCGCGCCTATGCCGCGGCGGGCATCCATGCCTTTGCGATCTGCCCGGGCTTTACCTGCACGGGCGACCCCGACGACTATATGGCGAGCCGTGGGGGCGACGCCTTTCTGAAGGACATTCCGCTCGGCCGCGTTGCGTTTCCCGAAGAAGTTGCCGAGGCCGCCCATTTTCTGGCGCTCCATGCGCCCGCGTCGATGACCGGCGCCATAATCGATATCAACGGAGCGTCTTATGTCCGATAGCTGGAAAGTCACCCTTCCCTGTACCAAGGCCGAGGCCGAATCGCTGCAGTTCATCGACATCGCCGAACTCGTTGCGATCGATCCCCCGCCGGTTCTGATGACCAGCGAGCCCGATCCCACGCGCCCCGATGACTGGCAGCTCGACGGCTATTTCGAAACCGAACCCGATGCCGGCACGCTCGCCGCGCTCCGCACGCTCGTGCCCAGTGCCGAGGGGCAGGAAGCGGTGGTCGAACGCATCGTCGAGGAAGACTGGGTGACGCTGAGCCAGGCCGGGATCGAGCCGGTGCGCGCCGGGCGCTTCTTCGTCCACACATCGAGCAATGCCGAGCGCATTCCGGCAGGCGCCAAGGCTTTCCTGATCGAAGCCGGGCTCGCCTTCGGCACCGGGCAGCATGAAACCACCACCGGCTGCCTGATGATGCTCGATCGGCTGAAGCGGCAGGGCAATCACTACCGCGATGTGATCGATCTGGGCACCGGCACCGGGCTTCTTGCCTTTGCCGCGATGCATCTCTGGCCGCGCGCCTTTGCCACCGCGACCGATATCGACCCCATCGCGATCGACGTGACCGCCGAGAATGCCGAGCTGAACGGCATCCGCCTCGGCCGCCGCGAAGGGCGGCTTGCGCTGGTCGTGGCGCCGGGGGTGGAGCACCGCACGATCAAGCGGCGCGCGCCCTATGACCTGATCATCGCCAACATTTTGGCAGGGCCGCTGATCGAGATGGCGCCGTCGATCGCGGCGGAGCTGGACGAGGGCGGCACGCTCATTCTGGCCGGGCTGCTCGACAGCCAGGCCCGCCGCGTTGCCACCGCCTATCGCCGGCAGGGCCTTCGCCTCGCCGGCCGGATCGACCGGGGCGAATGGCCCACGCTCATGCTGCGCAAGCGGCGGCGCTATGCCTGATGGCCGTCACGCCGGCGCGCATAGTCCTGCGTGCCGCGCGTGATCACGTCATCGGCGGGGAGGATATCGGCGATCGCGATATCGGGCAGCGCGTCGAGTTCGGCATAGATCGGCGCAAAGTCGTTCTCGACGGTGATCCGGCGCAATTCCTCAAAGCTTGGAATGACGAAATAATTCTGCTGATAATCGTCGATCCGATATTCGGTGCGCATCACCCGCCTGAGATCGAAGCGGATGCGGTTGGGGCTGGGGTCGTCGAGCGCGAAGCGGCTTTCGCCGTGGCTGGACACGATGCCCGAGCCATAGATGCGTAAAGCTCCCTTTTCCTCGACCAGCCCGAATTCGACCGTGTACCAATATAGCCTTGCCAGCCGCTTGAGCGCACCCAGCTGCAGCGCGCGTTGCCCGCCCCGGCCATAAGCCTCCATATAATCGGCGAAATCGGGGTCGGCGAGCATCGGCACATGGCCGAACACATCGTGAAAGACGTCGGGCTCCTGAATATAGTCGAGCTGGTCGGGGCGCCGGATGAAATTGCCGGCGACGAAACGACGATTGGCGAGATGATCGAAGAACACATCGTCGGGCACCAGCCCCGGCACCGCAACGACACGCCAGCCGGTCGCAGCCATCAGATGCTCCGACAGTTCCTCGAAATCGGGGATGCCGGGTTTTGACAGGCGGAGCATGTCGATGCCCCGCAAAAAGGCTTCCGAGGCGCGGCCGGGCAGTTGCGCGGTCTGGCGCGCGAACAGCCGGTCCCACAGCGCGTGTTCGTCTGCGGTATAGGCCGCCCAGTTCTGCGATATGGTCCAGTCGGCAGCGGCGCCCTCGGGCGGCCGTTCAAGTACGTGGGTGCTACTCTCCATAGCGGCACGATAGCATGCCGCCTGCCCCTGCGAAACATCAGGCCGTGGCGGGACGCTCCTCGCCATCCTGCTCGTCGAGCCAGCGGATCAGATCGTCGAACGCCACCGGCTTGATGAAGGACAACCCCACCTGCCCTTCGTGGCACCAGCGCACGATCGCGCTCATCTGCTCCATCCCGTCGACCGTGACGACGGCATCGTCCCCCTGCTTCAGCGGTTCGTCGAGGTCGATGCAGATGCCGCCCTGGGAGATATCGCGCACGGCGACGCGGTAAACGGTGTTATCCACCTTCACGCGGGCGCGGGCTTCCACCTCGATACGCGGCGCGCGCGGCTTGCGGCCTTCGATCGTGGTGCGGCCGGTCAAGATATCCTGCACCTCGATCTGTCCGTCGAAGCGCACGCCGATATGCTCGTCGCGCACCCAGACGATCTCGCCGCGCAGTGGCTGATCGGCCTTGAGCTCGATCTCGACCTTGTCGCCCACGGCGTGCGGCGCATAGACATGCGCCATCAGTCCGCTCGACGAGATATTGCGGATGAGGCAAAGCCGCTGCTGGCCGCTCGTCACCAGCTTGCCGACCCGCAAGATGGTCATGAAGCGCTTGGCGCCGCGCCGATCGGCACGCGCATCCTCGTCTACAACCGGCGTCGGCGCGCTATCGGAATTATCTGCCTGCCCCATGAAACGCCCGACTATTCCCCTGATATGACGATATAATTTCTCTGATCATCGTTATGGAAATCACGCGATCCCATAACGTCTTATAGCGCTGTGGCTGTTAAGACGGTGTGAAAACCGAAATATTTACCACGGCGCGATGATTTCATTCCGCATTGGCAACGATCGATGCCCAGCCCGCCTCGTCGATCACCTTTATGCCAAGGTCGGCCGCCTTTTTCAGCTTCGATCCCGCCCCCGGCCCCGCCACGACCAAGTCGGTCTTCGCCGACACCGAGCCCGATACCTTGGCGCCCAGCTTTTCCGCCTGCGCCTTGGCCTCGTCACGGCTCATCGTTTCGAGCGATCCGGTGAACACCACAGTCTTGCCGCTCACCTCGGAGGCGCGCGTTTCGTGGATCACGGGCTGGATCGCCATTTGCGCGAGCAGATCGGCGACCACCGCCTGATTATGCGCCTCGGCGAAGAAGTCGGTGAGCGCCATCGCCACTTCGGGACCGACCCCCGGCGTCTCAATGAGCGCCGCGACTTCCTTGCCCATGCGCTGGCGGAACTTGTCCTCCGTCTCGCCGATCGCCTGCACCATTTCGGCACGGCGCGTAAGCGCGGCCGCAATCATCGCCCGAAACGCCTCGATCGTCGCATAGCGCCGCGCCAGATCGCGCGCGGTGACCTGCCCGACATGGCGGATGCCGAGCGCGAAGAGAAAGCGGTCGAGCGGGCTTTCGCGTTTGGCGTCGATCGCGGCGATCAGATTGTCGACCGAGGTTTCCGCCCAGCGTTCGCGCCCGATCAACTCGTCGCGGCGATCACGCAGACGGAAGATGTCGGCGGGGGATTCGATCAGCTTGTCGTTGAAGAAGCTGGCGATGCTCGTTTCGCCCAGCCCCTCAATGTCGAGCGCCTGGCGGCTGACGAAATGGCGCAGGCGTTCGACGCGCTGCGCCGGGCAGATCAGCCCGCCGGTGCAGCGGATGTCGACCTCACCTTCCTCGCGCACGGCATCGGATCCGCAATCGGGGCACTCGCTGGGGAAGACAAAGGCGGGACGGTCCTCCTCGCGCGTCAGCACCTCGACGATCTGGGGGATCACATCGCCCGCGCGTTGGACGACCACCCGGTCGCCCGGCCGCGCACCCAGCCGCTCGATCTCGTCGGCATTATGGAGCGTCGCGTTGGTGACGACCACCCCGCCCACCGTCACCGGGTCGAGCCGCGCCACGGGGGTCAGCTTGCCGGTGCGCCCCACCTGGATATCGATCGCCTTCAGCGTCGTCTGCGCCTTTTCCGCCGGGAATTTGTGCGCGATCGCCCAGCGCGGGGCCTTGGCAACAAAGCCGAGGCGCTCCTGCCAGTCGAGCCGGTCGACCTTGTAGACGACGCCGTCAATGTCATAGGGCAGTTCGGCGCGCTTCGCCTCGATCCGGCGATAATGCGCGAGCGCTCCCTCAATCTGTTCGCAGTGGATGAGCATCTCGCTCAAAGGAACGCCCCAGCTTTCGATCGCCTTCATCACACCGAACTGCGTGTCGGCGGGAAGCGCGGAAACCTCACCCCAGCCATGCGCCCAGAAACGCAAAGGACGCGATGCCGTGACCGCCGGGTCCTTTTGGCGCAGCGACCCCGCAGCGGCATTGCGCGGATTGGCGAACTGGCGCGCCTTGGCCGGATCGGCGGCTTCGGCGAGCAGGCGCGCATTGAGCGCGGCGAAATCGCCCTTGGCCATATAAACTTCGCCGCGAATCTCGAACACGTCGGGCACGCCTTCGGGCAATTGCTGCGGGATATCGGCGATGGTGCGGACATTGGCGGTCACATCCTCGCCCGTCTGCCCGTCCCCCCGCGTGGCAGCGAGGACGAGCCTGCCCTTTTCATAGCGCAGCGAGCAGGACAGCCCGTCGATCTTGGGCTCGGCGGTCACCGCCACCCGGTCATCCGCGCCGAGTGCCAGAAAGCGGCGGACGCGCAGGATGAATTCGATCACATCGGTATCGTCGAACGCGTTTTCGAGGCTGAGCATCGCCTGCGCATGGCGGACCTTGCCCAGATGCGCGGCGGGCGCCGCGCCGACCATCCGACTTGGTGAATCGTCGCGCACCAGATGCGGGAACGCTTCCTCAATCGCGCCATTGCGCCGCACCAGCGCGTCATAGTCGGCATCGCTTATCTCGGGCGTATCGTCGGTATGGTACAGCCGGTTGTGGTGAGCAATCTCGGCGGCAAGCCGGGCAAGCTCACCTGCGGCTTCAAGGTCGGTCTGGGGCAAGGGCGCGTTCATGGCGGAGCGGTAGGGGATGAAGCCCGGCGCAATCAAGCGAAAGCCGACGGCTCAACCGAATAGCCGCCCGCGTGCCTCACTCCCCGGCCAGCCAGTGTTCGAACAGCGTATGCGCGATGGCGTAGCGCGGCGGTGGCAGGAACGGTGCACCCGCCTCGTGCGCCAGCGCGGCCGCCACCTCGGCGCGCGACACCCAACGCGCATCTTCCAGCTCGGTATAATCGATGGTCAGCGTCGCGCGGTCGACCTCGGCGATGCACGCGATCATCAGCGAGGACGGGAACGGCCAGGGCTGGCTGACGACATAACGCACGGCCCGGGTGCGCACGCCCGCTTCCTCCCACATCTCGCGCGCCACCGCTTCCTCGATCGATTCCCCCGGCTCCAGAAACCCGGCGAGCGCCGAATAACGCAGCTTGGGATAAGCGGGCTGACGCCCGATCAGCACCTTGCCTTCATATTCGCCGAGCATGATGACCACCGGGTCGACGCGCGGAAAATGTTCCGATCCGCAACCGCCGCATTTGCGGCCCCAGCCGCCCCGGAACATGGCGGTCGCCGTGCCGCAGCGCGCGCAGAAACCATGGCGGACATGCCAATCGATCAGGCTGCGCGCGGCGGCATAGGTGCCCGCCTCACCCGCAGCCATGATGTCGAGCATGCGGAAGATCGCGACCGAGCGGTTGACACCGTCGGGCAGATCGCGCCGCACCTCGGCAAAGCGCGGGCAATCCTCCTCGATCCCGAGAAAGATCAGTTCGGCGTCGGGATGCGCTTCGTCCAGCGATTTCCAGCTGAGCCGCCCGCCCGCATCGAGCACCGGATCGATGCCCTCAAGCGCGAGCAGCTTCGCCGCCGGACTTGCGCGCATCGCGGCCAGCCTTTCGGCATCGGTGCGCACAAGATCGGAACGGTCGAGCAGGCTGCCGGTAAAACCCGGCGGATCAATCTGGGTCATGCAAGCCCCGCATAGACGGCCTTGGAAAAGCTCGTCGGGAAACCATAGGAACTGTCGGGCAGGTGCTGCGCATAGCCCGCCGCGCGCAAGCCGTTGGCGGGGTCGACCCAACCAATCGTGGCGGCGGCGCCCGCCCAGCCAAAGGTGCCGAGCCCCGGCCCACCGGGCACGGGCTTGATCACCACGCGCCCGCCCGCACCGAAACCCTGCCCCTCGGCAAAGGTGCCGGTGGTATCGATGCCATCCGGCAGCAGGTTCGACATGCCGAGCCGCACCGTTTCGGGCCGCATCACCCGCACCTTGCCGATGGCGCCTCCGCCGAGCAGCATGAGGAGGAAGCGGTCATAATCGCGCGCGCTGGAGACCAGCCCCGCCCCGCCAAAGGCAAAGGGCGCCTTGTCGAGATAGATGCTGCTCTGCCCCGGATCGATAGGAAAGGCGTTGCCCTTGGGGCCGACCATGTAATTTGTCACCAGCCGCGCGGCCTCGCTTTCGGGCACGCGCCAGAAGGTGCTCTTCATCCCCAGCGGACCGAACATGCGTTCCTGCAGGAAATCCTCGAAGCTCTTGCCCGACGCACGCTCGATCACCCGGCCCAGAAGATCGAGGCTGACCGAATAGCTCCACTTCGTCCCCGGATCCGCGATGAGCGGCAATGTCGCCAGCCGGTCTGCAAAATCGCCCAGGCTGGGCGCAGTCGGCGGCAGCGCGAGATCGGGGAGCGGTTTGCGGGTGAGTGCCGCCGGGGTGATCCCCAGCCGCAGATATTCGGCAAGGAGCGGCCCCTTGGTGACGATGCTGTAGCCAAGCCCCGCCGTGTGCGTGAGCAGATGGCGCATCGTGATCGGCCCCTTGGCCGGGCGGCTTTCAAGCGTATCGACCGACAATTGCACGCGCGGATTGGCAAAGCCGGGGATGAAATCGGCGATATTCTGGTCGAGCGAAAGCTTGCCGTCCTCGATCAGCATCATCGCCGCCATGCCGGTTACCGGCTTGGTCATCGAATAGATGCGCCACAGACTGTCGGGGCCGACCGCGCGCTGGCTGTCGCGCGCGAGCGTGCCTGCCCCAAAAAATTCGGGTTCGCCAAAGCCCCGACCGATCGCGGCTGCAAGCCCGGGCACCTTGGCGGGGACCAGTTCGGCAAAAAGCGTATCGACGGCCTGCCAGTCCCCGGCACGGACGCGGGCGAGCACCGGGGCGGGCAATGCCCCCAGCGCGCCGAGCATCGCCAGGCTGCGGACAAAGGCCCGTCGGTCGATCATCCTGTCAGCCATTCCCCCTCCTCCAATACCCTGTGCGCGGCCTTGGCGAAAACGGTGGGTAGCCCCGCCGTTCCGATCGCGTCGATGCGCCACCATTCCCCGGCGCCCTGATCCACGCAAGAATTTTCGATCCGCGTCCCGACGATCGACAGTTCAAGCGCGAAATGGGTGAAGACATGGCGCACATGCCCAGGCAATTCGCTCCAGCCGGCGGCGGCAAGGGGCGCCGCAGCCAGCCCCGGCGCCTCCGACGTCCACGGCCCGGTGGGGAACGCGCGCATCCCGCCCAGCAGCCCCTTGTCCGGGCGGCGGACGAGCCAGACATGGCCGTCCCGCTCGATCCAGAAGATCGTGCCACGCCGCACCGGCTTTGCCTTTTTTGGCGCCTTGGCGGGCAGCGCCTCGGCATTGCCCGCCGCTTGCGCCGCGCACAGCGCAGACAGTGGGCAGATCAGGCATTTGGGGGCTTTGGGGGTGCAGATCGTTGCCCCCAGATCCATCATCGCCTGCGCAAAATCGCCCGCGCGCGCATCGGGCGTGATCGTATCGGTAAGCGCATAGAGCCGGTTCTTGGCCTCGGGCAGTGGTTCCGTAACAGCAAAGAGCCGCGCAACGACGCGTTCGACATTGGCATCCATCACCGTCGCACGCCGGCCAAAGGCGATTGCCGCCACCGCCGCCGCGGTATAGCGGCCGACGCCGGGAAGCTTGAGCAGCCCGGCCTCGTCATCCGGAAAATTCCCGCCATGCTGGCTCACCACGGTGCGCGCACAGGCCAGAAGATTGCGGGCGCGGGCATAATAGCCAAGCCCCGCCCAGGCGCTCATCACATCGGCATCATAGGCGGCCGCCAGCGCCGCCACATCGGGCCAGCGCGTGGTGAACGCCTCGAAATAGGATTTCACCGCGGCCACCGTGGTCTGCTGCAACATGATTTCAGACAACCAGACGCGGTACGGATCGGGCGCGGGAGTTCCCGGCGGGCTGCGCCAGGGCAGGATACGGGCATTGCGATCATACCAGTCCAGCAGAAGCGGTGCGATCTGAACGGTGTGCGGGTCTGGCATATCGACGGACATGGGGTGCCTATGGCATGGAGGGGGCGATGAGCGAAAGGCGACCCACAAAATCAGGCGTATCCCGCCGCACGGCGCAGGGCGAACCACGCCCGCGGGGCGGCCGTGCGCGTTCCGTTTCCGAAATGCTTCCCGAGGTCGGCCGTGCCGCCTATCGCAAGTTCGGCTTTGTCCAGAGTTCGATCGTGAGCCGCTGGGCCGAAATTGTCGGCGAACGCTATGCGGGCGTCTCCGCCCCGGAATCGATCAAATTCCCCAAGGGCGAGCGCGCCGATGGTGTGCTGACGCTCACCGTGTCCGGCGCGCACGCGGCGATGATGCAGCATGTCGCGCCCGAGATCATCGAGCGCGTGAACCGTTTTTTCGGCTATCCCGCCGTCGCCCGGCTCAGTTTTCGTCAGGGCGTGACGATCAAGCCGCGTATGAAAAGAAACCTCGTTTCGCCCGAGACGCCCGTCCCGGTCGAATTGGGGGACAGCCTGCGCACGGTGGCCGATCCCGAATTGCGCGAGGTGCTCGAATCGCTCGCGCGCGGGGTCGCCGCCACGCACGGCAAACCGGTTATCGAAGGGAAAAAAGCGTGACGTTTCGAATTGCCCTCCCGCTCGCAGCGCTCGCGCTGGCCGCCGCAACCGCGGCACTACCGATTGCGCAGGCGATCGCGGCACCGGCAAAGAACTGGCTGCTCACCGTCACCCCCACTGCGTCGGGCACCTATGTCATTGGCAACCCCAAGGCGCGCGCGAAGGTCGTCGAATATCTCAGCTATACCTGCAGCCACTGCGCGCATTTCGTGAACGAAAGTGGTCCGCTCAAGACCGGCTATGTGATGCCGGGTAAGGCGAATATCGAAATTCGCCACGCCGTGCGCGACCCGATCGACATGGCGGCTGCGCTGCTGGCGCGGTGCGACGGCCCCGCAAAATTCCTCGGCCATAGCGAGGCCATCTTTGCCGCCCAGTCCGAATGGCTGCCCAAGGGCGTCGATTTCTATGAGAATAATCAGGCGCGCCTGAAGGATATGGCGATCGGCGCCGCGCTTGGCGAATATGCACGGGCATCGGGGCTGTCGGCGCTGATGCAGAAGCGCGGGCTGGCCCCTGCCCGGCAAAATGCCTGCCTTGCCGATGCCGGCGCGCAGGCCAAGCTGGCCGAAATGGCGAGCGAAGCCTGGAAGACGCGCAAGATCCCCGGCACGCCTTCGTTCCTGCTCAACGGCACGCTTGCCGCTGATGTCCGTTCCTGGCCCCAGCTCAAGACCGCGCTGGACGCCGCCCTCAAACCCTGACCCTGACCCTGAACCAGAACCCCTTGGGAGCAACTGAACGATGAAGCTCAAATTCGGTGCCGTAGCGGCCCTTCCCCTCGTCCTCGCACTGGCCGCCTGCGGCGGCAGCGACGACAAGGATGCAGCAGCGGCGAACACCGCGTCCACCGCCGCCCCGATCGCCGCGCCTGCGGGCCAGCAATGGGTGGATACGATCAAGCTGACCGAGGATGGCGGCTATTTGATGGGCAATCCCGACGCGCCGGTGAAGCTGGTCGAATATGCATCGATGACCTGCTCGCACTGCGCCGACTTCGCCGAAAAGGCGATCCCGTCGCTCAAGGAAAAATATATCGCCAAGGGCACGGTCAGCCTCGAGCTGCGCAATTTCGTGCGTGACCCGATCGACATGACCGCATCGCTGCTCACCCGTTGCGGCGGCGAAGGCCCCTATTATCCGCTGACCGAACAGATGCTGGCGCAGCAGCAGGATTGGATGACCAAGCTCCAGTCGATCGGCGATGCCGGCTTCCAGCGCCTCCAGACGTTGCCGCCCGCCCAGCAGTTCGCCGAAGTGGCCAAGGCCGCCGGGCTTGACCAGTTCGTGCAGCAGCGCGGCGTATCCAGCCAGAAGATCGCCGCCTGCCTTGCCGACGAAGCCGCGGTGAACAAGCTTGTCGAGATGAACAAGGTGGCATCGGAAAAGCATCAGATCACCGGCACGCCGATGTTCCTGATCAACGGCGAGACGGTTACCGACGCGGGCACCTGGGAAACGCTCGAGCCCAAGCTGCGCGCCGCCGGAGCCTGATCCAGCCCATGCGGCGGGGGGCGACACGATGAAGATCAAGCGCCTCAAGCTTTCGGGGTTCAAGAGCTTTGTCGAACCCGCCGAACTCCATATCGAGCCGGGGCTGACGGGAATCGTCGGCCCCAATGGCTGCGGCAAATCCAACCTGCTCGAAGCGATCCGCTGGGTGATGGGCGAAAGCTCGGCCAAGTCGATGCGCGGCGCGGGGATGGAGGACGTGATCTTCGCGGGCACCGCGAAGCGCGCCGCGCGCAGCTTCGCCGAAGTGGCGATCCTCACCGAAATTTCACCCGAGGCAACCGCCGGGCCGATCGGCGCTTCGGCCGACGGCGATGTGGAGGTGATCCGCCGCATCGAACGCGGTGCGGGATCGGCCTACCGCGTCAACGGCCGCGACGTCCGCGCCAAGGACGTGGCGCTATTGTTCGCCGATGCCGCGACCGGCGCGCATTCGCCCGCGCTGGTGAGCCAAGGCCGGATCAGCGCGGTGATCGCCGCCAAGCCCGCCGAGCGCCGCCAGATGCTGGAGGAAGCCGCCGGCATTGCCGGGCTGCACGTCCGCCGCAAGGACGCCGAGCAGAAGCTGCGCGCGACCGAAACCAATCTCCAGCGGCTCGACGAACTGCTGACCGACATGGATGTGCGCACCGCGCATCTGCGCAAACAGGCGCGCCAAGCCGAACGCTATCGCCAGCTTTCGGACACGATCAAGATTGCCGAAGGGCGCCATATCTTTGCGCGTTGGCGCGAAGCCGCGGCCGCCGCCGAAAGCGCGCGCAAGGAAGCCGAGGATACCGAAGCCACCGTCCAACGCGCGGCCGAGGCGCAGCGCGCCGCCGCCGCCTGGCAGGCGGAGACGACCCATGTCCTGGCTACCCGGCGCGCCGCTGCTCAATCGGCACGCGACAGGCTGGCCGAGGCGCAGCGCGAACTCGCCGTACTCGAAACCGAACGCACCGCGCTTGAACGCCGGATTGCCGAACTTGCCGCGCAGCAGGCGCGGATGGCCGAGGACCGCGACCGTGAAGGCGCGCTTGCGCGTGATGCCGCCGAAGCACTCACCCGGCTGGCCGAGGAAGTGAAGGCACTCGAACGCGCGGTCGCCGAGGCCGAGGCCACCCGCCCGCAGCTCGCCCAAAATCTCGCGCACGCCGAAAGCGCGGCGCGCGACAGCGACGTGGCGCTTGCCCAAGCCCGCGCCGAACAGGCGAGCGAGCAGGCCGAGGCCCGCGTGGCGCAGGCGACATGGGCCGCCGCAAAGGCCCGGCTCGACCGGGCAGAGCGCGAAACCGCACGCATTGCAGCCGAACGCGACACCCTGCCTGACGACGCCCCGCTGATCGCACAGCGCGATGCCGCACGCGTTGGCTATCAGACGGCCGTCGCAACGCGGGAGGCCACCGAGCAGCAGATCAGGACGGCCGAGGCCAGCCGCAGCGCTGCCGGCGAAAAGCTGGTGACCGCCGAAAGCGCGGTTGCCGCCGCGCGGGCGACACTCTCGGCCCTGCAGTCCGAAGAAAAGGCGCTGCGCCGCGCGGTCGAGCAGACGGGCGGCAAGAACCGTCTGATCGACCGGATCACGGCCGCGCCGGGCTATGAACATGCGCTGGCGGCGGCGCTGGGCGATGATCTCGACGCCGCGCTGGGGAGTGAGGGGCCGCAATATTGGTTGGGCGCCACCCCGCAGTCCGATGACCCGCCGCTTCCGGCCGGTACGCAGTGCCTCGCCGATCACATCACTGCGCCCGCCGAACTGGCACGCCGTGCCGCGCAGATTGCGGTGGCCGAGCGCGACGAGGGTCAGCCGCTTGCCGTTGGTCAGCGGCTTGTCACCCGCGCGGGCGTGCTCCGCCGTTGGGATGGTTTCATCGTGCGTGAGGGCGGTGCTGCTGCCGCCGAACGGCTCATCCGGCACAACCGGCTGGCTGCGCTCGCCGCACTATTTCCGGGCGCCGAAGCAACCGTGACTGACGCGGACACCGATCTGATCGCTGCCCGGACGGCTGTGGAGGCGGCCCGACTTGAGGCGGGGCAGGCCCGCGAGCGCCTGGCTACCGCCGAACAGGCGATGCGCGCCGCGCAGCGGATCGACGATCAGCTTGGTGTGGAGATCGAAAGGCTGGCCGCGCGGCGCGCCGAAATCGGCGAACGGGCACTGCGCATTGGTGCCGAACAAAGTGAAGCGGAGGCCGAATGTGCCAGCGCGAAGGCCGCCGTCTGCGCGCTGCCCGATGGAAGCGTAACTGCGGCACGGCTTGGCGTGCTGCAGGTGGAAAGCGATGCCGCGCGTACCGCGGTCGCGCATATCCGCGCAGAGCTTGCCGCGCTGGAACGAGCGGCCGAGGTTGATCGCCAGCGCCAGTCTGCCGCCGCCGGCGAAGCCAAGGGCTGGCGCAGCCGCGCGGGCGATGCCGCACGCCGCATTTCCGAAATGGCGCGCCGTGCGGAAGAGGCCGAGCAAGAATCCCGCACGCTCGCCGATGCGCCCACGCGCCTCGCTGCGCGGATCACGGACCTTTCCGACAAGACCGCCAGCCTCACCACCGAGGTCGCGCAACTGGCCGCCGAAGAAGGCCTGGCCGAGGCGGAGCTTCGCAAGACCGAGAAGGCAGCCGCCGAAGCCGGCGAGATATTGGCGCAGGCACGCGAGGCGCGCGCGGGCGCCGCTGCGCGCGCCGATCATCAGGAGGCGCGCCGCATCGAAATGGGGCAACTTTCCGGCGAGCGGTTCGAATGCCCCGCCCCGGTGCTCCCCACCAAGCTGGGTTTTGCCAGCGACAGCGTCACCAATGCCGAAGAGGAAGGCCGCCGACTGGAGAAATGGAATACCGAGCGTGAACGCATCGGCCCGGTCAATCTCGTCGCCGAACAGGAGCTTGCCGCGCTTGAGGGCGAGCGCGCGACCAGCGCTGCCGAACGCGACGAGCTGGGCCAGGCGATCCACCGACTGCGCGGATCCATCGGCAGCCTCAACCGCGAGGGACGCCAACGGCTGCTGGCTGCGTTCGAGGCGGTGAACGGCCATTTCCAGCGGCTCTTCGAAACGCTGTTCAATGGCGGGCAGGCGCATCTCGAACTGATCGATTCAGACGATCCGCTGGAGGCCGGGCTGGAAATCATGGCGCAGCCGCCGGGCAAGAAGCTCGCCGCGCTTACGCTGCTGTCGGGCGGCGAGCAGGCGCTCACCGCCGTTGCGCTCATCTTCGGGCTGTTTCTCACCAACCCCGCGCCAATCTGCGTGCTCGACGAGGTCGACGCCCCGCTTGACGATGCCAATATCGAACGCTTTTGCGGGTTGCTCGACGCGATGACCCGCGAGACCGAAACCCGTTACCTCATCGTCACGCACAATGCCGTCACGATGAGCCGGATGCACCGGCTGTTCGGCGTCACCATGGTGGAACAGGGGATAAGCCGCCTTGTTTCGGTCGATCTGGGCGGCGCCGAAGAGCTGCTCGCCGCCGAATAAGGCGGCGGCAATCAGGCGAAAAGCCGGCCGATCTGGAACAGCCCGAGGAAGCCCCCCGCCAGCCCCACGGGCATGACGAGCGCGCCCAACCAGAGCGCAGTGCAGCGCATGCGGAACTGGGCGGCGATGTCGCCCGCGCGGAGCGTATCGATCTCGGCATGCCAGCGCGCCTCGAGCCGACCAAGTGCCGGGACCACGAGGCCGCCGACGATGACCACGCCGGCCAGGCTCACCAGCGGCGATCCGAATTTTTCGGCGAGCGCGCCGAAGCACATGACAAGCAGAAGCGTGAACAGCAGCAGCGCGCCGGCGGCATGCCCCGAAACGCGCTTTTTCCAGTCTGCGCCATGCGCCAATGCGCGCGATGCCATATCCCTCGACCCTTTTATCTGATGCCCGGGCATCATTATCCTGCGACCACCAAGAACTGGTTAACGTGCGCGTCCCATCAGGGTTGCGCGCTTCGGCTCATGCGGATAGCTTGCCGACTAATTCGGGCGAGTAAAGCCCCGAAATACAGCAAAAAGGTCGCGCCGGCACAGCCGGATACATCAATGGCAAGATGGAGACCGATATGGACGGAACACCCGTCGGCGAACCGAAGAACCGCGCGCTGATCGCGCGCGCAAAAAATATTCTTATCACCCCCAAGGAAGAATGGCCGCGCATCGATGGCGAGACCGCCAGCACAGCCAGCCTTTATACCGGCTACATCCTGCCGCTTGCCGCGATTCCGCCAGTGGCCGGGCTGATCGGCGCACTTGCCTTTGGCTATTCGGCATTTGGCATCACCTATCGCCCGACCATTGGCTCGGCGCTTACAAGCGCGGTCATCCAATATGCGGCCGCGCTGATCGGCATCTTCCTGCTGGCGCTGATCATCGATTTCCTCGCACCGCGCTTTGGCGGCACCGCCAACCGCGTTCAGGCGATGAAGGTCGCGGCCTATTCGGCAACCGCCGGATTCGTCGGCGGGATTTTCGGCGTGCTGCCCTCGCTTGCCTTTCTCGGCGCGCTCCTTGGTCTTTACGGCATCTACCTCCTCTATCTCGGCCTGCCCGTGCTGATGAAGGCACCGCAGGAAAAGGCAGGCACCTATACCGTGGCGGTTCTCGCGGTGGGGCTGGTCGTCGCCCTGCTCGCCGGGCTGGTGCTTGGCCCCGTCATCGCCCGGTTCAGCGCGCCGCCGAGCCTGAGCGCACCCAATGGGGAAATATCGGGATCGCTCAATGTCCCCGGCGTCGGCTCGGTCGATCTCGGCAAGCTCGAACAGGCCGCCAAGCAGCTCGAAGCCCAGAGCCACAACGGCAAACCCGTTGCCGCCATTCCGGCAGACCAGCTTCAGGCGCTGCTGCCCGAAACACTGCAGGGGCTGCCCCGCACCGAGATTTCGAGCTCGTCTGCAGAAGCCGGCGGTATTGGCGGATCGCGCGCAGAAGCCAGCTATGCCAACGACGACGCATCGGTTCGCCTCGAGATCACCGATCTGGCCGCAATGGGCGGGCTGGCTTCGCTCGGCTCTGCACTCAACGTCCAGTCCAGCCAGCAAAGCGCGACCGGTTATGAAAAGGTCGGGACCGTCGATGGGCGGATGACGACCGAGAAATGGGACCGCGAAAGCAAAAGCGGCAGCTTCGGCGTGCTCGTGGCGAACCGCTTCATGGTGCAGGCGGACGGCGATGGCCTCGCCGATATCGGACCGCTCAAGGCGGCGGTCGCAGGGGTCGATTTCGGCAAGCTTGAGAGTTTACCGCGCTGATGCCCATCAGGGGAAAGGAGCAGGCCTTCTTTCCCCGAGGGCACTACTCACCCCTCCAGCGTGAAGCCAATGCGCAGCGTAACCTGATAATGGCCAACGCCCCGACCGATGATATGGCCGCGCGTGCTCACCACTTCGAACCAGTCGAGATGCTTCACCGTGTCCGCCGTGCGGGCGATCGCCTTCTCGATCGCATCCTCGATGCTCGTCGCAGACGAGCCGACGACTTCGGTGATCTTGTAAACCCGGTCGCTCATACGCCCTCTCCTCTGATCTGGTTCGTTCGGGAAACGAGCGGCCGGGGACATCGTTTCCCGGCGCATTGGCGGTATCCCCACTGGCGCGCGTGCGTTCGGCGAATTAGCGTGACGCCCAACGAAAGGGGCTTATCTCGATGCGTCACATGTTCATCGCCGCGCTGCTTGCGGCCACCACATTCAGCGCGCCCGCAGCGGCGGCGCCCGCCGATGATTTCAAGGCGCTGACCGACGACTATTGGGCCTGGGTGCTGCGGACCAATCCGGTTTACGCCACCAGCCTTGGCGAACGCGCCTATGACGACCAGATCGGCGATATCAGCCTGGCCGCGGCCGACCGCAACGCCGCCGAAGCAGGCATCTTCCTCAAGCGGCTCGACGCGATTGCGAGCGATGGCCTGTCGCCCGCGGACAGAGTGAACAAGGCGATCCTGCGCCGAACGCTCAGCGAGGCGATCGAAGCCAATCGCTATGGCCAGCGGGTCATGCTGTTCACCACCTATAGCGGCTGGCATCAGAATTTTGCGGGCATGGCGGATAACCTGCCGATGCGGACCAAGGCCGATTTCGAGAGCTATCTCACCCGTATCGCGCAATATCCCAAGCTCAACGACGAAGCACTCAAGATCACGCAACAGGCGGTCGACAAGGGATATGTCGTACCCTGCGTTGCCCTTCAGGGCTCCGAAAAGGGCATTTCGGGCGTGATTTCCGACGATCCGGAAAAGTCACGCTTCTATGCGCCGTTTCTTGGCAAGAAGCCGCTCGATGTCAGCACGGGTGAATGGAGCGCGATGCAGGCGCGCGCACGCACCATAATCACCGATGTGCTGAACCCCGCATACCGCAAGCATCTCGCCTTCTACACAGGCACCTATCTGAAGAAATGCGCGAAATCGGAAAGCATCTCCGCCCAGCCCGGCGGCAAGGCCTATTACGCCTTTCGCATCCGCCAGGAAACGACCACCGACCTGACCGCCGACCAGATCCACGACATCGGTCTGAAGGAAGTCGCGCGGATCCGTACGGAGATGGAGGACACCGCGAAAAAGGCAGGTTTTGCGAGCCGCGAAGCCTTTATCCAGGAACTGCGTACCAACCCGAAATATTATGCGCGCACGCCCGAAGAGCTGATGGAAAAGGTGGCGCGGGTCAACAAGATCATCGACGGCAAGATGCCGACGCTGTTCGGCAAACTGCCCCGCCTGCCCTATGGCATTCGCGAGATCCCGGCGGAAATCGCCGAGGGCACGACGACGGCCTATTATAATCCCGGTTCCCCGGAATCGGCGATTGCCGGCACCTATTACGTCAATACGTCCAAGCTCGATCAGCGCCCGTTCTGGGAAATCCCCGCGCTCAGCGTGCATGAAGCCGTGCCCGGCCATCATCACCAGATCGCGCTTCAGCAGGAGCTGGATCTACCCGCATGGCGCCGCAACGGCGCCTTCTTCACCGCCTTTGTCGAAGGCTGGGGGCTTTATTCGGAGCGCCTGGGCATCGAAATGGGGCTTTACGACACGCCCGAAAAGGACATGGGCCGGCTGTCCTACGAAATGTGGCGGGCCTGCCGCCTTGTCGTCGATACCGGCATCCATGCCAAGGGCTGGAGCAAGGCGCAGGCAGTTGCCTTCATGAAGGATAATAGCGCGCTCACCGACGCCAATATCGATGCCGAGGTGAACCGCTATATCAGCTGGCCGGGTCAGGCGCTCGCCTACAAGCTCGGCGAAATCCGCATTCGCGAATTGCGTGCCCGCGCCGAAGGCGAACTTGGCCCAAAATTCGATCTGCGCCGCTTTCATGATGCGGTGCTGGGGCAAGGCGCGGTCCCGCTCGACGTGCTCCGGACCCAGATTGAGGAATGGATCACGGCCGAAAAGACCCAACCCGCAGCAGGCTGACGCCCAAACAAAAAGCCCTTTCCGTCATCTGGCGGAAAGGGCTTTTTGGTTTCAGCGCTGTGGCACGCTTATTGCGGCGATTTGCCCGCCTTGGCTTCTTCGGCGGCTTTCAACTCGGCCTCGATCCGCGCCGCATCGGCATCGATCCTGCCCAGGCGCTCCTGCCGCGCTTCTTCGACAAGCTGAGTCCAGTTGGTGCCATCACCGCCTTCGCGCTCCTCGCGCGCCTGTCGGATCAGTTGCGCAAAGCAGCCCGAGGCACCGCCCACGCCCGAGGGCGAACAGCTCCCGATTCCACTGCGGCCGACATATTCCAGCTGTTCGGCCTTGTTCACCCAGCTGTTGCTTTCGGGTGCATTCGGGTTGCCGCGCAGCGGTGCGGGAATGCGGAACCGCTCATTTTCGTCCTTGCGCGCGCAGACGACGATCTCGTCGCCCGTGCTGCGTGGGCACGGATCGTCGCCATACACGATCAGCTGGTTGATCTTTTCATTGTTCTGCGCGTGCGCCGATCCGGGCAGCGCGAACGCCAGCGGCAGAAAGGCGAGCAGAATCCCGGGACGGTGAAACAGACGCATCATTTTCTCCTCAATTCTGCCGGGCCGGCTCAGCGGCCCTGCTCGCGCGCCGCCTGGCGCCGTTCTTCACGGGCGATGCGCAGCATCTCGGCATAGCAGCCGGTCCAGCCGCCGGGGCCAACCACCGAACAGCTGTTGATACCCGTCTTGCCCACATATTCCAGCGCCTCGGCGCGGACAGCCCAGCTTTCATTCGCGTTTTGCGGACCGATCTCCTGCTTCCGGAAGCGCTCGGGGATACGGTAACGCTCGCTTTCGGGCTGGCGGGCGCAGACGACGATCTCTTCGGGATCATCGCCCTTGGGGCAGGCATCCTCACCGTACACCACCATCACGCGCTCATTCTTCTGCGCGGAGGCCGGAACGGCGATCAGCCCTGCCATCAATACGGTTGCCAACGCGATCGCCATACGCATGGAATCAGATCCTTTTCGACAAGGCGATCGCGGCACGGCAGCCAAGCCGGATCGCGCCGCTCAAAAGCGGATAGGCCGGTGCATTCTCGGCGCCTGCGGCGAGTGCGGTTTCGCGGTGCTCAACCTCTTCGGCCTGAAATTCGCGGATCGCATCGCTCAGTTCGGGATCGCTGTCGCCCAGTTCCTCGAGCTGTTCCGAATAATGTTTATCGATCTCGGTCTCGATCGCCGCGGTGCAGGCCATCGCGGCTTCCGGCCCGATCGCCGCGGTCACCGCGCCCAGCGCGAACCCCGCCACATCCCAGAAGGGCTGCAACATCGTCGGGCGAACGCCGCGCGCCGCGATCATCGCGTCGAAATGCTTGCGGTGGCGTTCTTCCTGCGCCGCCATACCGGCAATCGACCGGCTGGCAGGGCAGCGATCGCCCATCACCGCCATCTGGCCGGCATAGATGCGCGTCGCGCCATATTCGCCCGCCTGGTTGACGCGCAGCATCGACGCGCGGTCGGGCCGCCGTCCGCCGGGACGAAACCCGGTCATGCCTTTTTCGCCTTGGCCATATAACCGAATATGGCAAGCGCGGCGCCGATCGAAAAGATCGCATTGAAGCCGGCGAGCGAAATTCCCATCAAGGTCCACTGCGCCTGATCGCAGCGGGTGAGCGGTGTTGCCATGATGCTGTTCAGGATATCCTCGGCACTGCCACCCTGCAGTCCGGTGGAACAGCTGGTCAGCCCTTCCCACCATCCATATTCGACACCGGCGTGGAAAATGCCGATAGCCCCGCTGATCAGGATCGCAACCGCCGCAAGCGCGGTGAGCAGCGTGGTCGCCGCCGTCCGCCGGAGCAGAATCGCCAGCAGCGCGAGCGCAATCGCCGCCATGTGCGGCCAGCGCTGCCAGTGGCACATTTCACACGGATAGAGCCCGCCAATATATTGCGAACCAAGTGCCCCGCCCAAAAGGACGAGCGGCGCGGCCAGCGCAAGCGCGCGCGCCTTGTCCATCACGTTCATCTTATCCCCTTTGCAGCCGGTCAGCGCTTGGCTTCGGTGCGCCCGGCAATTGCCAATGGCTTGCCGAGCCGCGCGATCGAATCGACCGCATAATAAAGCTGGAAGTCCTCGATCCCCTTCTTCTTCAATTCCTCGATGCTCATCGAGAAGCGCGGATCGGTCTTGCTGTCTTCTTCCAGCACGCTGTTGTCGACCTTGGCCTCGTTGATCAGGTGGCGCTTCAGATCGGCTTCGCGGAAACGCGGGCGCGTCTTGTAATCGGGGTCGGAAATCTGCGGCACCAGCAGATCGGGCTCGATCCCGCCTTCCTGCACCGAGCGGCCCGAGGGCGTGTAATAACGCGCAGTCGTCAGGCGCAGCGCGCTCGTGTCGGTGAGCGGCAGCAGCGTCTGCACCGATCCCTTGCCGAACGAGCGTTCGCCCATCACCACCCCGCGGTGCTGATCCTGAATCGCACCGGCCACGATCTCAGCCGCCGAAGCCGAACCCGAATCAACCAGAACCACCACCGGAAGCCCCTTTGCCATGTCGCCGGGGCGGGCATAGAAGCGTTCGATATCGCGCGGATTGCGGCCGCGCTGCGAAACGATCTCGCCGCGTTCGAGGAACAGGTCGGACACATCGACCGCCTGATCGAGCAGCCCACCGGGGTTCGAGCGCAGATCGAGCACATAGCCCTCTGGCTTGCCGCCCAGCGCCTTTTCGATCCCGACAAAGGCCGCCTTCACATTGTCCGTGGTGGTTTTCGAGAAGCTGTTGATGTTGATGACGCCAACCTTGCCCTTCACTTCCCATTTCACGGGCTTGATCTCGATCACCTGACGCGTCACCGAAACGTCGAAGGGCTTGTCGCGACCGGGGCGGACGATCGTCAGCTTGATCGAGGTGCCCGCGGGCCCGCGCATCTGTTCAACGGCCTCGTCGAGCGTGCCGCCATAGAGCAGCGTACCGTTAAGATGGGTAATATAGTCACCCGCCTTGATGCCTGCGCGGAATGCGGGCGAATCCTCGGTCGGCGCGATCACCTTCACCGCGCCGTCCTCCATCGAGACGGTGAGGCCAAGCCCGCCATAGGAGCCATCGGTCTGCGTCCGCAGATTGTCGAAATCATGCGCGTCGAGATAGGAACTGTGCGGATCGAGGCTGGCGAGCATGCCGTTGATCGCGCCCTTGATCAGCTTTTCGTCGTCCACCTTCTCGACATAATCGGCGCGCACGCGCTCGAACACCGCGATGAACTGGTCAAGCTCCCGCCAAGTCTTGGCGTCAACCGCCGCCATTCCGGCTGTGGCGACAGGGACAAGGGCGATGGCAGAGACGGCAAGTGCAGCGCGGATCATGGGGTTGGGCATCGGATAAACGCTTCCTCGAGGGGGGATCCCAGAACTTTGGGATCATCATACAGGCTTTTTAGCGGGCGTGAAACATTAGGTGGCTGGTCTTCCGCTCATATCACATAGGGGGTGATGTCGACGGGTTCGCCCTCGCGGCGCAATTCCACCGTCACTTCGGGCCGATCGGTGCCCGCGCGTCCGATCGGGCTGCCCTGCGACACGTCTTCGCCCACCGATACGCTGAGTTCGGCCATTCCGGTGATGAGCGTCGTCATGCTGCCGCCATGGTCGATGATCACGATCCGGCCGAACCCACGATAAGGCCCGGCAAAGGCAATGCGCCCGCGCGTCGGCGCCACCACCTGCGCACGCCGCGCGGTGGCGATCGTCAGCCCCTTGGAGCGCGCGCCCGAGGCCGATACCTCGCCCATGCCGGTCACCACCTCACCCATCACGGGCAGGCGGTAGGCGGGCAGCTTCTTTTGCGGCGTCTGCCGGTCAACGGGCAGCGCCTTGCTCGTCCCCGGCGCATGGGGGCGGAGCAGCGGCCCCGGCAGCGCGGCCAGCCGGTCGCGCAGCACCGACTGCGTGCCCAGCTTGTCGACCAGATCGGCGATATCGCGCGCGCGCTCGCCCAGCGCCACGGCGCGGTCGGTCTCCAGCATCGCGCTGTCGGCAAACTGGCGGGAGCGCGCCTGATGCTGCCGCTCGAGTCCGGCCAGCGCCAACCGCTCTGCCTGCAGCTTTTCGCGGCCCTGTTTTAGCGCGGCCGCGGCAACATCGGCGCTTTCGCGCAGCTTGCGGCCGCGCATCACCTCATCGCGCAAACCCGACGTGCGCTCGGCCACCACCGGCATCACCGTCGATAGCAGCGCGCGAACATGCACCGCATCGCTGACCGTGCCCGGTTGCGCGAGCGTCAGCATCTGCGGCCGGTGCGCCATGGTCTGGAGCGCGGCGACAAGCCGGACGATCGGCCCCTGCCCTTCCGCAAGCTTGGCGCGCTGCGCGGATTGCAGCCGGCCGAGAATAGCGATCCGCGCTTCCGACGCGGCGATATCCGCCTCCGCCTGCTGGATGCGCGCGGCAACCGCCGCCGCCAGCGTGCGCGTGCGCTCAGCCTCGTCACGCTCGAAAGAGGCATCATGTTCGAACTGGCGCGCGCGCTGGCTGGCCAGCAGCGCATCGCGCTTGGCGTTGATCAGCGCGCGCTGCTCGTCCTTCAGCGTGGTCGCCGCAGGCAGCGTCGAAAAGCCGAGGCCCGCCGCGATCACGATCAGCCCGCCAATGAGCGCCAGCCGCTTCATGCGGTGCCGGCCCCCATTGTTGCGCCCGCGCCCATGCCGGTCAGCCTTCGCGGTGATACGGATGGTTGGCGAGGATCGATGTCGCGCGCCACAATTGCTCGGCCAGCATCGCGCGCGCCAGAAGATGCGGCCAGGTGGCCTTGCCGAACGCGATCAGCAGATCGGCCTCGGCGCGCTGGGCGTCGTCGAAGCCATCGGCCGCGCCGATCATAAAGCGCACTTCGCGCCGCCCCTGATCGCGCCACGCCTCAAGCTTGCGCGCGAACTGCATCGATCCCAGCTGCTCGCCCTTTTCATCGAGGAAAACCTTGACCGTGCCCGGCTCGGCCGGTGGCACCTTGCCGCCCGTATCGGGCAGCTCTGTCATCTTGAACGGCCAGTTTAGTCGCTTCACATATCGGTCGATCAGTTCGGCTTCGGGGCCGCGACCGATCCGGCCGCGCGCAACGATGTGCAGCAGCATGGATCAGGCCATTCCGTCAGGGCGCAGGATAGCCGGCCGCACCCGCGCGGCCGGTGAAACGGGTCGGGATCATCAATTCTCGGCGATGGGCGCGGGGGCGTCGCCGAAATTCCACATCCGTTCCAGATTGTAGAAGCTGCGCACTTCCGGACGGAACAGATGGATGATCACGTCGCCGGCATCGATCAGCACCCAATCGGCATTGGGCAGGCCTTCCACGCGCGCGGTGCGGTGGAACTGCGCCTTGATCTTTTCGACCAGCTTTTGCGCCATCGAGGCAACCTGTCGCGACGAACGGCCGCTGGAGATCACCATATGATCGGCAATGCTGCTCTTGCCCGCGAGCGGGATGGATACGGTCTCTACCGCCTGATCGTCCTCAAGCGACGAAAGCACGAGTTGATGAAGCGCTTCGACGCTGTCGGCGTCTGCAGGCGCTTGCGGAGAGGGAACGGTGGCTGGCAAGGTTACTCCTTCAGGGTATGGGCGCTGCATCCCAGCGCCCGCGCGTTGCCGCGCGGCCATGGGTTTCATGCCAATGGGGGTCTGCCTGTCGCAGACGGGTTGCGGAGGTTGGATCGGGGCGAAAGCGCAACAGCACGAGCGCCGGCAAACTCCATGTCGTCCAATTCTTTCCTTGGTCCGGACGGCGGACGAAACGCCTGAACCAAGCCATCGCAAGACTTGCGCGGGCAACGTTATCATAACCCGGACGCGCGATTACGGCAATCGGAACTGTGCGGGCGATTTTTCGCCAGTCGCGCCAGCGGTGAAACTGGCCCAGATTGTCCGCCCCCATCAGCCAGATGAAATCATGCTGGGGATATTTTCGGCGCAGTGCCACCAGCGTATCCGCCGTATAGCGCGTCCCCAGCCGGGCCTCGATGTCGGTGGCGACGATCCGGCTGCGCCGCGCCATGGCCCGCGCCGACCCCAGCCGCGCAGGCAGCGGCGCCATGTCGCGCGCACCATCCTTCAGCGGGTTGCCGGGCGAGACGAGCCACCACACCGCATCCAGCCCGAGCGCGTCCACCGCGAACAGGCTGATGTTGCGATGGCCGCGATGGGCCGGATTGAACGATCCGCCCAGCAAGCCGATCCGCGCCATGGCTGCTCGCGCTCAGTCCGCCGGGCGCGGCGTCACGGGCGCAACTGCCCGGTGCCGCGCACCAGCCATTTATAGGTCGTCAGCCCTTCGAGCGCGACGGGACCGCGCGCATGCATCCGCCCGGTCGAAATCCCGATCTCCGCCCCCAGCCCGAATTCGCCGCCATCGGCGAACTGCGTCGAGGCGTTATGAACCACGATCGCGCTGTCGACTTCGCGCATGAAGCGTTCGGCGGTTGCCTGATCCTCGGTCAGGATCGCATCGGTATGGTGCGAACCGTGGCGCGCGATATGCGCCATCGCGCCGTCCACCCCATCGACGATCGCAACCGAAGCGATCGCGTCGAGATATTCGGTATCCCAATCCTCGGCGCTCGCGGGGTCGACCCGGCCGTCGAGCGCCTGCGCACCCGCATCGCCGCGCACCGTGCACCCCGCCCCGATCAGCGCGTCGATGATCGCCGCCGGCGCAGCATAGGCACGGTCGATCAGGAGCGTTTCCATCGATCCGCAAATGCCGGTGCGGCGCATCTTGGCGTTCACCGTCACCGCCACCGCCTTGGCGGGATCGGCGGCGACATCGACATAGACATGGTTGATGCCGTCGAGATGCGCGAGCACGGGCACACGCGCTTCATCCTGCACGCGCGCGACGAGCGACTTGCCCCCGCGCGGCACGATGATGTCGATGAGCCCCGTGGCGCGGAGCATTTCGCCCACCGCCGCCCGGTCGGTCACCGGCACAAGCTGGATCGCATGTTCGGGCAGGCCCGCCGCCACGATGCCGCGGACCAGCGCGGCATGGATCGCGCGGCTGCTCTCGATCGCCTCGGAACCGCCCCGCAGGATCGCGGCATTGCCCGATTTCAGGCAGAGCGCACCGGCATCGGCGGTCACATTGGGGCGGCTTTCATAAATGATGCCGATCACGCCCAAAGGCACGCGCACGCGCTGGAGCACCAGGCCGTTGGGGCGCACCGTCTCGTCGATCATGCGGCCGACCGGATCGGGGAGCGCCGCTACGGCCTCGACCCCGGAAGCGATCGATTCCAGCCGTGCGGAGTCCAGGCTCAGCCGGTCAAGCATCGCCGGGCTCAGCCCGTTGGCGGCACCGCGATCCATATCCTTGCGGTTCGCCTCCAAAATGGCTGGCATATCCGCACGGATCGCGGCCGCGCCGGCGCGCAGCGCCTCGGCCTTTTGTTCGTTCGAAACCGTTGCAAGCACGCGCGCCGCCGCGCGTGCCGCTTCCCCCATCTGGCGGATCAGCGATCCGCAATCCATGCCCTGTTCCATCATGCCGCCCCCGCTAGCACGATATCGCCCGCGTCGAAATAGCCCCTCCACACGCTTTGGCAGCCTTGCTAAAACATCGTCATGACAGGGGAATTAGGGGGTGCCGGCGATATCGTGACCGGCGCGCTCGTGGGCCGCGCGGTCGAACCGCAGGCCGGCGAGCACAAGGGTCAGGATCACGGCCATGGCGGCACGTGCCTGAATTGCGGCGCCGCGCTTGTCGGCGCCTATTGCCATGTCTGCGGCCAGCCCGAGCATATCCACCGGTCGCTCGGCGCGATCTGGCACGACATTGCGCACGGCGTGCTCCATTTCGAAGGCAAGATCTGGCGCACGCTGCCGTTGCTCGCCTTCAACCCCGGCAAGCTCACCCGGCGCTATATCCTGGGCGAACGCGCGCGCTTCGTATCGCCAATGGCGTTGTTCCTCTTCTCGATCTTCCTGATGTTCGGGATCATCTCGCTTCTGGGCAGCCACCTCGAAACCTCGACCGGGGTGAATGAAGGCGTCGCGCGCGAGGCGGCGCAGGAGATTGAAACCCAGAAGCGCGATTTCGAGAAGGAACTCGCCGCCCTCGACGCCAAGATCGCCGCCGCCGAAAGCCGGGGAGAAAAGACCGGAGAACTGCGCCGCGAACGCGCCAATGTCTCGGGCATCAAGCGGATCCTTGAGGGTGGCCCCACGGTCGTCGCCGATCGCGGCAAGTTTCTCGACGGATTCAACACCGGCTGGAAACGCCTCGACAAGGGGATCGCCAAGGCCAATGAGAACCCCAATCTTCTGCTCTACAAGCTGCAGTCCAACGCCTATAAATTTTCGTGGCTGCTGATCCCGATCTCGGTGCCCTTTGTCTGGCTGCTCTTTTTCTGGCAGCGCCGCTGGCACTTTTACGATCACACGATCTTCGTCACCTATTCGCTTTCGTTCATGACGCTGCTGTCGGCGCTTGGCATCGTCCTTGGGGCGATGGGTATCCGATCCGACGTGTTGTTCATCGCCTTTTGCACCATTGCCCCCGTGCACATCTATGCGCAGCTGAAACAGGCCTATGAACAGACCACCGCCAAGGCACTTGTCCGGACATTTTTCCTGCTCACCTTCACCGGCATCACCATCTCCTTCTTCGTTGTGCTGTTGATCGCATTGGGGTTGGTCGGCTAACGGACTGTTTCGCGATTGCGCTGGAACTGGCGACAATTATCCGCCAAAGGCCAGCGCATGAGCACGCCCGCACCCGCATCCGCCACCGAGGGCTTCCGCCCCGGCTTTCGCGAATTTGTCGCCATCATCGCCTCGGTGATGGCGCTCGTCGCGCTGGGGATCGATGCAATGCTGCCGGCGCTGCCCGCGATCGGCGACTCACTCGGCGTGACGCTCGAAAACCACCGCCAATATGTAATTTCGGCGTTCATGCTCGGCTTCGGCCTCGCCCAGATCGTCATCGGCACGATGTCGGACCGGTTCGGGCGGCGCCCCGTGCTGATCGCCGCGCTCGGCGGCTATGCGGTGTTCGCGGTCGTGGCGGCCTTTGCCCCCAGCTTTGAAATGCTGCTGCTGGCGCGTGCGTTGCAGGGGGCATCGGCCGCGGGCGGGCGCGTGCTCGTCACCTCCATCGTGCGCGATCGCTATGCCGGTCGCCAGATGGCGCGCGTGATGAGCCTTGCCTTCATCATCTTCATGGCGGCGCCCATTCTTGCTCCCGCCGTCGGCCAGGCGGTGCTGCTGTTTGCGCCCTGGCGCTGGATCTTCGCAGTGCTCGCCATTGCCGGCGCGGCGCTGCTGATCTGGGTGACCCTGCGCCTGCCCGAAACGCTCGCCCCCGAAAACCGGGCGCCAATCACCCCGCGCCGCATTGCCACCGCCTTTGGCCGCGTGGTGCGCGATCGCCAGTCTTCAGGCTATACACTTGCGCTTTCGCTGCTCACCGGCGCGCTTTACGGCTTCATCAATTCGGTGCAGCAGGTCGTCTCGCAAACCTTCGGCAAACCGGAACTGCTCGTCGTCGTGTTCGGCGCGGTCGCCAGCACCATGGCGTTCGGATCCTTCTTCAACTCGCGTTTCGTCGTGCGCTGGGGGATGCGCTATATCGGCCATTGGGCACTGATCGGCTTCATCCTGTTCAGCGTGCTCCATTTCGTCATCTCGCTTGCCGGGCATGAAACGCTCGTCTCGTTCATGATCCTGCAGGCGGCGATCATGGCGTGCTTCGGGCTCGCCACCTCGAATTTCGGCGCGCTTGCGATGGAGCATTTGGGCGATGTCGCGGGCACCGCCAGCTCGCTCCAGGGATCCTTCTCCACCATTTTCGGCGCGGGCATCGGCGTCGCGATCGGGCAGAGCTTCGACGGCACCACCGTGCCGCTTTACGGCGGCTTCACGCTGTGCGGTCTGCTCGCGCTCGGCGTGCTGCTGATCGTCGAACGCGGCAAGCTGTTCCACCGCAGCCCGGAATAAGGCAGAATGCGCCTTGGCCGCGCTTAGGGAGGCTTGCATGGCATATTGGCTGATGAAATCCGAACCCGATGCCTATGGCTGGGCCGATCTGGTCCGCGACGGCGAAGGCTATTGGGACGGGGTGCGCAACAACGCCGCCGCCGGCCATATCAAGGCGATGCAGCCCGGCGACCTCGCGCTGTTCTATCACAGCAATATCGGCCTCGAAGCCGTGGGTATCATGGAGATCGTGGCACCGGCCGAACCCGACCGCACCGATGAAAGCGGCCGTTGGGTCGCGGTGCGCGTAAGGCCGGTCCGCGCCCTGCCCCGCCCCGTCAGCCTCAAGGCGATCAAGGCCGAACCCCGCCTCGCCGATATCGCGATGATCCGCCAATCGCGCCTGTCCGTCGTCCCCGTATCAGACGCACATTGGGCAGTATTGATGGAGATGGCGGGACTGTGAATCGATAGCCGGATTCCGAATCGCGGATTCACAGGCAACGGAACACATATGTAACGGATGGAACCGGTTTTGTTCCCATCCGACGCCGCAATTCATCCCGCGACTCGAACGACTCGTCACCAGATTCCCTGAGTCCGAATCGCAACATTGCGTCAAGCCTGTTATGTGCGCCGCAACATAAAAATTCACGGGTCTTTTCAAGTGTCCAGATTGCAAACGGGTTGGAACGCGCTGAGCGCGCGCGTCACCCGCTTTTTCCCTGATCATGAGATTCACGTCCATTCGGGCGGGCAGACGCGCTTCCTGCGCATTTCTACCGGGCTCCAGCTGAAACTGGTTTCGGGCGCCTTGCTGCTGCTTTTGCTGTGGGCGGCGTTCACCGCGTTCATGATCGGCGTCAAGCTGCAAACGGTGCGCGACCGCGCCGCGCTCGATGTCGAGCAGATCGCCGCCAGCAAGACTGCGAACCGCGCCAAGGCATGGACAGACAGTGTGAACGGCGTCGCGTTCGAACTCGAACAGCGCCAGCATATGCTCGACCAGATGATGGAAAGCTATTTCGGCAAGGAAGAGATCGCCGCCGCGCGGGCACCCAAGACGCAGAAGACGGCGTTGATCAGCCCCGCCATTCCCGAAGCCGACCCGCTAGCCCGCATCGAGCAGCGCCAGATCGCCTTTACCCAAACGCTTAGCTCGGCGGCCAAGCTGCGTACGCAGGAAGCCGAAGAGGCGTTGCGCGGCTATGGCATCAACCCGCGTGTTTTTGCCCGCGGCCGGGCGCCCGCCGCCATGGGCGGCCCCTTCATCCCCGTTCAGGGCGGCGGCAAGCATATCGCCCAGTTGGCCGCGTCGCTGACGCGGCTTGACCAGATGGAGCGTGCCATGCTGGCCATTCCCAATGGCGCGCCCACCGCGCCGATGCGGCTGACCAGCACCTTCGGCTATCGGTCCGACCCGTTCAACGGCCGCGCGGCCATGCATGCCGGCATGGACATTGCCGGCCCCACCGGCCAGCAGATCATGGCCTCGGCGGCAGGCCGCGTCACCTTTGCCGGGCAGGCATCGGGCTATGGCAATCTCGTCAAGATCGACCATGGCCACGGCATCGAAACGCGCTACGGCCATCTTTCCGCCTTCAACGTGAAGCCTGGACAGATAGTCGAACGCGGCCAGAACATTGCACGCATGGGCAGCACCGGCCGCTCGACCGGCCCGCACCTCCATTTCGAAGTGCGCCTCAACGGCCGCGCGATGAACCCGCGCCCGTTTCTCGAGGCCAATGCCGAACTTCTTGAAGCACAGGACCGCATCGAAGCCCGCTTCGAAAGCATCGAATCCCATAGCTAAAATCCCTTGCGGCGTCCTCCGCTGGAAAGACGCCCCATTGCAGGGTGATTGCTGGGCACAGTAAGATAGGCCTGCGTGCCGCGACGGGCGGCATGCCCCTGCCCTTCCTGCCGCAAGGCCAAAGTCATGACGCTTCATAATTGGTGGCTGTTCTTTGCCGCCGTCTTCCTGCTTTGCGGCACGCCCGGCCCCAATATGCTGCACGTGATGACGCGCAGCGTTCATTTCGGCTTTCGCCGGAGCATCGCCGCGATGGCGGGATGCCTTAGCGCGATGATGATCGTGCTGGCCGCCTCTGCCGCGGGGCTCACCGCGCTGCTCCTCGCGTTTCCGGTGCTGTTCGATATCCTGCGTTATCTGGGCGTCGCCTATCTCGTCTATCTGGGCATCAAGGCGTGGCGCGAAAATGATGCTCCCATCGATATCGGCACGGACACGCTTGGCCCGACGCTATCGCCCGCACAGCTTTTTCGCGGCGGGCTGTTCATCGGCCTGAGCAATCCGAAGCTGCTACTTTTCGCCAGCGCCTTCCTGCCGCAATTCATCGACCGCGCCGCACCCGAGGCACCGCAATTCGCGATCCTCGTGGTCACCTTCCTCACCACCGAAATGTTCTGGTACGGCGTCTATGCGCTGGGCGGGCGCCGTATCGCGCCGCTCTTGGCGCGGCCCGGCCTCAACCGCGCGTTCAACCGGCTAACGGCTATCATCTTCATGGGATTTGGCTTTGCGCTGCTGCGCGCGCGTCCTTGAAGGACATGCGCGCAGCAGAATGCGATTAATTACTGGCCGGCTTGTCGTCGTCATCGCCCTCGACCAGCGCATAGGTTACGCCAGCAACAAGGCCTATTCCGCCGACGATCCAGCCCCAATTGCCACCGGCCGCATTGCTTTTCTTCGCGCTTCCAGCCGCAGCGCGCACGGCAGGTGCATTGCTGAGCGAAAGGCTTTTTGCAGAAGATTGCGACGATGGCGACGCAGCGTTGCTCTGTGCCAGTGCCGGACCGGCCACCAGCAACGACATCACGGCAAGGCCCGGTAATAATCGTGCTACCATTTTGTTCTCCGTCCTGACGCACCAGCCTGAAGACACCGGTGCATCAAGGGGAACAGCCCTGTGGGAATAGGGTTCCGAAATCGCGTGAAGGGAAAACCCGCCCCTCAATCCATAATGCCTCAGGTCTGCCGCGCCAGAACTGGTTTCAACGCCGCCGCCAGCAGGAAGGCCCAACCGGCCCCGACCAGCCACCCGGCAACCACATCGCTTGGCCAATGTACCCCCAGCCAGACGCGCGACAAGCCGATCAGGAACACCAACACACCCGCCGCACCCCAGATCGCGCGGCGCTGCCGCTTGCGCCACCAGAGCACGCTCGCGATCAGCGCCACCGCGCCGTAGACCGCCGCGCTGTTCGCGGCATGCCCGCTGGGCAAGCTGAAGCTTTGATCCACCTGCACCAGATAGGGCACGATATCGGGCCGCGCCCGCGCCAGCAGCGGTTTCAGCGCCCAAGCGTTGAGCGCAGCGATGCCGAGCGCGGTGTAGAGGATATAAGATGCCGGGCGCAGCATGCGCTTGAGCATCAGAAACAGGATGAAGCCCAGGGCGAGGAGCGAGCGTGGCCAGCCATCACCCAGCCAGCTGATACCGCGCATCACGCCGTTCGCGGCTTCGGGAAGCGCCCCGGTTATCTGCCGCAGCCCGGTCAGGAGCGCACGGTCGAGCCCAAGCGTCATCCCGCTTGCCGCCAGCGCGATGACGATGGCCGCCACCGCCCAGCAGGCAAGCCCGATCTTCAGGAACCGCCGGTTGACAGCATCCATCTCAGTCGACCGCCTTCACCACTTCGCCGCCCTTGATCACGACGGAAATTTTCTCGAGCAGACGGATATTGGTCAGCGGATCGCCGTCGACCGCGACGATATCGGCGAAGCGGCCGGGTGCGATCGCGCCGACATCCTTTTCACGGCCCAGTGCCTCGGCAGCGCTGCGCGTCGCAGACTGGATCGCGGCCATCGGCGTCATGCCATATTCGGTCATGACGCGGAACTGGCCCGCCGCAGTGCCGTGCGGCATCACGCCCGCATCGGTGGCGAACAGCATCTTCACGCCCGCCTGCACGGCCTTGCGGAAATTATCGCGCTGGATCTGGGCGACCTCGCGGTCCTTGCGCAGATTGTCTTCCATCACGCCGTTCCTGGCGCCTTCGGCCTGGGTATATTCGGTGTTGAAGATATCCATCGACAGCCACGCACCGCGTTCCTTGGCGAGGCGTATGCCTTCATCGTCGATCAGGCTGGCATGCTCGATCGTATCGATCCCGGCGCGGATCGCCGCCTTGATGCCGGCCGCGCCGTGCGCGTGTGCGGCAACCTTCAGGCCCCATTGATGCGCCTCATCGGCGATGGCACGCAGTTCTTCCTCGCTCAATTGCTGCTGACCCGGCTCGGTATTGCGAGAAAACACGCCGCCCGTCGCGCAGACCTTGATCACCTCGGCACCATATTTGCGCTGCTCGCGCACCCGCACGCGCAGTTCCTGCGGGCCATCGCCCACGGCCACGCCCTTGGCGTTGAACGACGGCGGCAAATAGGTGCTGTCGCAATGCCCGCCGGTGGCGCCCAGCGCGTGCGCGGCGGGGACGATGCGCGGCCCGATCATCAGCCCCTCGTCGATCGCCTGCTTATAGGCGACATCCGAATAATGTTCAGAGCCGACATTGCGGACGGTGGTGAACCCGGCATCGAGCATCGCGCGGGCATTGGCCACACCCTGCACCGTCCAGAACTGATCGGTAAACTGCAGATTGGTATAGCCGCCGTAAACGGGGTTGCTGTCGAGATGGACGTGCATGTCGATCAGCCCGGGCAGGATGGTCTTGCCACGCAGATCGATGCGCCTGGCGTCGGCGGTCGCCCCCGCGCCGTTCACCGAGACGATCCGGCCATCGGTGACGACGACCACGGGATCGTTCACCACACGGCCGGCCAACACGTCGATCATCCGATCGGCGGTGATCACCACCGTTTCGGCCTGCGCAGGGGCGGCGAACGCCCCCAGCAGCATCGCCGCCCCCAGCAACAGCTTCGTCTTCATCCGCCCTTCCCCCCTCAAGCGATTATCCGCGCCGCCGAAGCGGCCCGGGATCAGATGTGCAGCGGCCGCCCATAGGCGCCCAGAACGCTTTCATGCATCATTTCCGAAAGCGTCGGGTGCGGGAAGGTCGTCTGCATCAGTTCGGCCTCGGTGGTCTCCAGCGTTCGGCCGATCACATAGCCCTGGATCAGCTCGGTCACTTCGGCACCCACCATGTGCGCGCCCAGCAATTCGCCGGTCGCTTCGTCGAACACGGTCTTGATAAAGCCCTCGGCTTCGCCCAGCGCGATCGCCTTGCCATTGCCGATGAACGGGAATTTGCCCACCTTCACCTTATACCCGGCTTCCTTCGCCTTGGCTTCGGTCATGCCAACCGACGCCACCTGCGGGCGCGAATAGGTGCAGCCCGGAATGTTGCCCTTGTCCACCGCATGGACGCCCTTCAGCCCGGCCATCGCCTCGATCGTGACAACCGCCTCGTGCATAGCCTTGTGCGCCAGCCAGGGGCCTGCGGTCACGTCGCCGATCGCCCAGATGCCGTCCACATTGGTGCGGCCATAGCCGTCGGTTTCGATATGACGGTTGGGCAGCTGCTTGATGCCCAGCGTCTCGAGCCCGATATTCTCGACATTGGGGACGATGCCGATGGCGACGATGGCGTGGCTGAATTCCTTCGCCTCGACCTTGCCGTCCTTGTGCTTGATCTCGGCGGTCACGCCTTTGGCGGTCGCTTCGAGCTTCTGCACGCCGGTGCCCGACAGGATCGTCATGCCCTGCTTGGTCAGCGCCTTCTGCATGAACGCGCTCACCTCGTCATCCTCCACCGGCATGATCCGGTCGAGCATTTCGACGATGGTCACCTTGGCGCCCATGTCCGAATAGAAGCTTGCGAATTCGACGCCGATGGCGCCCGAACCGATCACCAGCAGATCGGTCGGCATTTCCTCGGGCACCATCGCGTGGCGATAGGTCCAGATCTTCTTGCCATCGGTCTTGGCGAAGGGCAGATCGCGTGCGCGCGCGCCGGTTGCGATCAGGATGTTCTTGGCGGTCAGTTCGGTCTTCGCGCCGTCCTTCTCCACCTTCAGCTTGCCCTTGCCGATGAGCGTGCCAAGGCCTTCGTGCACATCGATCTTGTGCTTCTTCATCAGGCCCTTGACTCCGCCGTTCAGCTGGTCGGCCACCTTGCGGCTGCGCTTGACGATCTTCGACAGGTCGAAACCGATATCGTCCGCCTCAAGCCCGTAATCGCCGGCATGGGTCATGTAATGATAGATTTCCGACGAACGCAGCAGCGCCTTGGTCGGGATGCAGCCCCAGTTGAGGCAGATGCCACCCAGGCGTTCGCGCTCGACGATCGCGGTCTTCATGCCAAGCTGGGCGGCGCGGATCGCGGCCACATAGCCGCCGGGGCCCGAACCGAGGACGATAAGGTCGTAAGTGTCAGCCAATTTTCTGCTCCTCATTGGTCCCGGGCGGGGCCCGGACGGGAGAATGGAAAGAATGCGGCGGCGTGCCGGATCACCGGTTTCGCGTCGCCAGCATCACAAGGAAGGAAAACAGCGTCGCCGCCGCGAACACTGCCCAGCTCCAGCGAAGCCATGTGTCGTAAAGCTGGAAATGGATGGACGACCGCGCAAGGAAGTCACCCACCGGCCCATCGAGGTTCTTCAGGATCGTGGGCAGCCCCAGTGCGGAGAGACCGCCGATGATGACTGCCCGGATCGCTGTCATCTCAGGCGACCAGCGCCAGCGGGTTTTCGATGAGCGCCTTGAACGCCGCCATCAGCTCCGCGCCGACCGCGCCGTCGATCGCGCGGTGATCGAAGCTGCCGGTTGCCGTCATTACGGTGGCAATCGCCAGCGCGTCATTGACGACATAGGGGCGCTTTTCGCCAGCGCCCACCGCCAGGATCATGCCCTGGGGCGGATTGATCACGGCGTCGAACTGCTTGATGCCGAACATGCCGAGGTTGGAGATCGAGGCGGTACCGCCCTGATATTCATGTGGCTGCAGCTTGCCGTCGCGCGCGCGGGTGGCAAGGTCCTTCGCCTCGGTCGCGATCTTCGACACCGCCTTGCTGCCCGCATCGGTGATCACGGGGGTGATGAGCCCGCCGGGGATCGCCACCGCCATCGAGACATCGGCGCGCGCATATTTGATCAGCTGGTCGCCGGCATAGCTCACATTCGCGTCGGGCACCTGTTCCAGCGCAACGCCCAGTGCCTTGATCAGCAGGTCGTTGACCGAAAGCTTGATGTTGCGCGCAGCGAGACCGGCGTTGAGATCGGTGCGCAGCTTGAGCAACGCGTCGAGGTTGCAGTCGAGCGTCAGGTAGAAATGCGGCACCTGCTGCTTGGATTCGGTCAGACGCTTCGCAATCGTCTTGCGCATGTTCGACAGCTTGACCGTTTCGGACGGAATGCCCTCGATCGCGGCCACGGGCGCAGGGGCTGCTACCGGTGCGGCGGCGGCCACAGGCGCCGGTGCGGCAGCCTTGGCGGCGCCCGGCGTCGCGGCTTCCACGTCAGCCTTCACGATGCGGCCATTGGGCCCCGATCCGGCGACGCCCGAAAGATCGACACCGCGCGCCTCGGCGATGCGACGCGCGAGCGGGCTCGCCTTGACACGGCTGCCATCGTCGGCGGGCTTTGCGACGGGGGCGGGCGCTGCGGCGGCGGGCTTCGGTGCCTCGGCCGTTACGGCGGGCTTGTCCTCGGCCTTGGCGGGCGCAGCTTGCTTCTTGGGCGCGGGCGCAGCCGAAACATCTTCGCCTTCCTCGGCGATGATCGCGATCACTTCGCCCACTTTCACGCCGTCGGTACCCTCGGCCACCATGAGCTTGGCGATCACGCCTTCGTCGACGGCCTCGAATTCCATCGTTGCCTTGTCGGTCTCGATCTCGGCCAGCAAGTCACCGGAAGAAACGGTATCCCCCTCTTTCACCAGCCATTTTGCGAGCGTGCCTTCCTCCATCGTGGGCGAGAGAGCGGGCATCTTGAGTTCGATCGGCATGACGCGGACGAAGCCTTCCTGTTCCGTAGAGTTATTTCCCTACCTCTCAGCCGTTTTGGTCCCTTGGGTCAAGGCTGCAGACTTGCGTGTTTTTCGTTATTCGCGCACCATTATTACACAATAAACGATAGGTCCTGAAATGCGCACATATCTTGTCGTAATCGACGAGACGGAGGAGGCGGGAATCGCACTTCGTTTCGCCGCCCGACGCGCCGCGAAAACCGGCGGAACGGTAGAAATTCTGGCGCTTATCCCGCCGTCAGAGTTCGTTCAGTGGGGCGGCGTTCAGGCGACGATCGAAGAAGAGGCGCGGCTGCGCGCAGAAGCGCTGGTCGCCGGTGCCGCCGGCACTCTAGTCGAGGAAGCGGGCGTCCGCCCCTCGATCACGGTGAAACAGGGCGAACCCATTCCCGTCGTTCGCCAGATGCTGGCCGAGAACGCGCATATCGCTGCGCTCGTGCTCGGCGCGGCAGCCACGGGGGCGCCGGGGCCGCTCGTCAGCCACTTTACCGGGGCCGATGCGGGCAAGTTGCCCTGCCCCATCATGATCATCCCCGGCTCGCTCAGCGGCGAGGCGATCGACCGGCTGAGCTAGCCGCCGCGCGCGCGGTTCAGGCGGCGATGCGCGGGGCCAGCAGCGCCATCAGCGCTTCGCAGCCTTTGGCATCCTCGGCATCGAAGCGCCCCTTGTTCGGGCTATCGAGATCGAGCACGCCGATCAGCCGGCCATCATGAACAATCGGCACGACCAGTTCGGATTCGCTTGCTGCGTCGCAGGCGATATGGCCGGGAAAGGCGTGGACATCGGGCACCAGCTGCGTGGCGCGCGTGGCGGCGGCGGTGCCGCACACACCCTTGCCGAACGCGATCCGGATGCATGCCGCCTTGCCCTGAAACGGGCCAAGCACCAGTTCATCGCCGACCACGCGGTAAAACCCCGCCCAGTTGAGATCGGGCAGATATTCCCAGATCAGCGCCGCCGCATTGGCCATATTGGCCACCGCATCGCTCTCCCCCTCGGTCAGCGCGCCGAGGGCGCCCAGAAGATCATGGTAAAGCGCGGCCTTGTCTTCACCCGCCGCGATATCGAATGTGTACATGGGTAGTTCCGATCCTTCGGGTTCAGTCGAACGAGACCTTGCCGCGCCCCTTTTTCACCGCCGAGCGCGCCGATTTCGTATCGAGCCGGCGCGCCTTGGCAGCGCGGCTGGGCTTGGTCTTGACGCGCTTGGCCTGCCGTTCGCGCGCCTTGGCCACCAGTTCGGCGGCGCGCTCGCGCGCATCGGCACGGTTGGCTTCCTGTGTGCGATAGTTGCGCGCGGTGATCACCAGTTCGCCGGCTGCGGTGAGGCGGCTGCCCGCCAGTTCCTTGAAACGGGTCCAGGCATAGGGCGGCAGCCCCAGCCGGAACGCATCCACCCGCAACTGGCAGGCGGTGGCCACCTTGTTGACATTCTGGCCGCCCGGCCCCGTCGCCGCGAGGAATTTCTCCTCGACGATCGCGCTTTCGGGAATGGGGGGATAGTCAGCCTTCGCCATAGGTGAAGCCGGCCTGGACGAACCGCTCGGGAAGCGGCGCCACCGCCTCGACCGGCGGCTTGCCATCGCGCGGGATCGACAGGCGATAGCTGTGCAGCAGCATGCCCGTCTGCGCGCGCGAGCCATAGATGAAGTCGCCGACAATGGGCGCGCCCAGACCGTGCAGCGCATGCGCGCGGATCTGGTGCGTCCGGCCCGTTTCGGGGCGGAAGGCGATCAACGTCCGGCCATCCTTCTCGGCCACGCGGCTCCAATGCGTGCGCGCCGCCTTGCCGCGCGGATCGACGGTCATCCGCCAGCCTTCCTCGCGCGAGCTGATCTTGAACAGCGGCAGATCGATCAACCCTTCGGCCTCGGCGGTCACACCCTCGATCACTGCAAGATAGAGTTTTTCCACGCGCCCCTGCTCGAATGCCTGGGCAAAGCGCTTATGCGCCTTGGGGTTGCGCGCCAGCAACAGGCAGCCGCTGGTATCGCGGTCCAGCCGGTGGACGGGCAGCGGCCAGCGCTGAAACCCGAAAGTGAGGGTGGAAAGGTGATTTTCCAGGCTCAACGAGCCGTCGCGCGGCGCATCCACGGGAAGGCCAGCGGGTTTGTCGAGGATGATCGCCTCGCCATCGATGAAGATTACACGGTCTGACAGCATGGCACCGCCATGTCACCGTCGCGCCCACAAAGCAAATGCATCGGGGCAAATGCGCAGGCGCGTCGATTGGAAACGCGCCTGCGCCTGGTGGTTGCCCGGATACGCAGGGCAACCGGCACTATCGGGTTAGCGGATCAGGCGAACAGCTTGGCCGCAGTGTTGGCCACGCGCGCGCCGAGATAGCGGGCACCGTCGAGTTCGGTCTCGCTCGGCATGCGGCTGCCATCGCCATCCGAAAGCGTGGTCGCGCCATAAGGTGCGCCGCCCTTCACCTCGTCCACGCCCATCTGCCCGGCAAAACCATAGTCGAGGCCGACGATCGTCATGCCGAAGTGGAGCAGGTTGGTCAGGATCGAGAACAGCGTGGTTTCCTGGCCGCCATGTTGGCTGCCCGTCGCGGTGAAGGCCGCGCCGACCTTGCCGTTCAGCGCGCCGCGTGCCCACAGGCCGCCGGCCTGATCGAGGAACGCCGCCATCTGCGAGCTGATCCGGCCGAAACGCGTGCCGGTGCCGACGATGATCGCATCGTAATTCTCGAGATCGGCGACGGTCGCGATCGGCGCGTCCTGATCATATTTGAAATGATTGGCGCGGGCGATCGCTTCGGGAACGGTTTCGGGAACGCGCTTCACATCGACGGTCGCGCCGGTCGCGCGGGCGCCCTCGGCAATGGCGTGCGCCATCGTCTCGATATGGCCATAGGTAGAGTAATAAAGAACAAGCACTTTTGCCATGATGGGCCTTCCTTTTTGAGCAGAATAATGGGGGTGGCCGCCCGCCATGAGGGAGCGGGGCGTTATGCGGGCGGCCGGGGGGATCGTTTACCGGGCGTCGACCAGAACCAGTTCGCTGTCCTCGATCGCGGTGATCGTCACCGTCGCGCCGCCGGGGATTGCCGCCCCGTCCCGCGCGGCGAAGGTCTGACCATCCATCTCGAACCGGCCTTCGGCCGCCACCAGATAGGCATGGCGCCCTTCGGACACGGCATAGGTTGCGCTTTCGCCGGCCTTCAGCGTCGCGCCCATCACCCGCGCGGTGGCGCGGATCGGCAGGCCCCCTTCGTCGCCGTCCATGCCGCTGGCCAGCGTCACGAAACGGCCCGAACGGTCGCCCTTGGGAAAGGGCTTGGTGCCCCAGCTGGGGGCGCCGCCTGCCTTGTCGGGCATGATCCAGATCTGGAAGATCCGCGTCGTATCGGCCTCCAGATTATATTCGGCATGGCGCACACCGGTGCCGGCGCTCATCACCTGGACGTCGCCCGCCTCGGTGCGGCCGACATTGCCCATATCGTCCTGGTGCGTGATCGCGCCCGTGCGGACATAGGTGATGATTTCCATGTCGCGGTGCGGGTGCGGCGGGAAGCCGCTGTTCGGGGCGATCTCGTCGTCGTTCCAGACGCGGATCGCACCCCAGCCCATCCGGGCCGGATCATGATAGTCCGCGAACGAGAAATGATGGCGCGCGTTCAGCCAGCCATGATCGGCATGGCCAAGGCTTTCGAATGTCCTTTTGTCGACCATATCTTCAACTCCGTCGCAGGAAAGTTCCTGCTTGCTTGAGGTGAAGATAGGCCGCATGATCGGATAATAAATAGAAACCTTTGAAACGGATCGTTTCAGAAAATGCGCCTTCCGGATTTTGAGGCCTGGGCCATCTTCGCCTCCGTCGTGGAGCATCGCTCCTTCACCGCCGCCGCCGAGGCGCTCGGCCTGTCCAAGGCCACCGTGTCAAAGGCGGTTACCCGGCTTGAGCAGGCGCTGGGCACCGCGCTGTTCCACCGCACCTCGCGGCGCCTGTCGCTCACCGAAAGCGGACGGGCGCTCTCCTCCCATGCCGCGCGCATCCTGGCCGAGGCGCAGGCCGCCGAAGAAGCTGCCCGCAACGAAGCCGCCGCGCCGCAAGGCTTGGTCCGCATCGCCGCGCCGATGACCTTCGGGCTGATGCATGTCGGCCCGGCGATTGCCGATTTCCTCGCCGACCATCCCGGCATCTCGATCGATCTCCATCTCAGCGACGAAAAGGTCGATATCGTCGAAGGGGGGTTCGACATCGCGCTGCGAATCGCCTCTATGCCCGACAGCAGCCTGCGCGCGCGCCGCGTGGGGGCGGTTACCTCGCATATCGTCGCGGCGCCCGCCTATTGGGATCGCCACGGCCGCCCCGGCCATCCCGCCGAACTCGCCCGCCATGCCTGTATCCGCTATGCCTATATGAGCACACCCGATGTCTGGCGCTTTCGCGGGCCGGATGGCGAGGAAGCCGCGATCCGCATCACCGGCCCGCTCAGCTGCAACAGCGGCGAAGCGATGCTGCCCACGCTGCGTACGGGGCTTGGCGTGGCCCGCCTTCCCGGCTTCATCATCGATCAGGACATCGCCTCCGGCGCGCTCGAACCCGTAATGGAAAACTGGAAAATGGACCCAGCCGCGCTCCACATTCTCACCCCGCCCAGCGGTCCACGACCCGCCCGAGTCCGCCTCGCGATCGAATTTCTGGCGAAAAGATTTACCAAAACATGCCCCGATTAAGGCGCATTTCGCCGAGTCGCCCGCGCATTCTCGCCGTTTACTTCGATTAATTTCAAATTAACCTTTTGCGTTCACACCTTCGTTAGTGAAAAATGGGGGCTGGGCCGCTGTGCAGAAAAGGACGCACGCGACCTGAACGACAGGGGATTGCGAATGCGCGTGCTGCTGATCGAAGACGAGCCGACAACCGCCAAGGCCATCGAGCTCATGCTGATGGCGGAAGGTTTCAATGTCTATATCACCGATCTGGGCGAAGAGGGCTTGGACCTCGGCAAGCTCTATGATTACGACATCATCCTTCTCGACCTGAACCTGCCCGACATGCACGGCTATGACGTGCTGAAGAAGCTGCGCACCGCGCGGGTGCAGACCCCGGTGCTCATCCTTTCGGGCATAAACGAGATGGAATCGAAGGTGCGCTCGTTCGGCTTCGGCGCCGACGATTACGTGACCAAGCCCTTCCACCGCGAAGAACTGCTTGCCCGCATCCATGCCGTGGTGCGCCGGTCCAAGGGGCACAGCCAGTCGGTCATCCGCACCGGCAAGCTCGCGGTCAACCTCGATGCCAAGACCGTGGAAGTGGATGGCAACCGCGTCCACCTCACCGGCAAGGAATATGCGATGCTCGAGCTGCTGTCGCTGCGCAAGGGCACCACGCTCACCAAGGAAATGTTCCTCAACCACCTCTATGGCGGGATGGACGAACCCGAACTCAAGATCATCGACGTCTTCATCTGTAAGCTGCGCAAGAAGCTCAGCCTCGCTTGTGGCGGCGACAATTATATCGAGACCGTCTGGGGTCGCGGCTATGTGCTGCGCGATTCGGAAGACGAGGCGGTCGAGCTGGAAATGGCCTGAGCCACCCCGGTTCCCAGGCAAAAAAGCCGGGCAAGCAATCGCTTCCCGGCTTTTTTCATGCCCGGCGGGCACCCATCGGCGATCCGTTCGTTATCGGACGGCACCTGCCAGCCATGGGGACGCTATGACCTATTGTGTCGGGATGCTCGTCGAGGACGGGCTGGTGATGATGGCCGATACGCTCACCAATGCCGGCGTCGACAACATCTCCACCTATCGCAAGCTTCACGTGCTGAGCGAATCGCGCAACCGCATCGTCGTCGCGATGACGGCGGGCAATCTCTCGGTCACCCAGTCGGCGATCACGATGATCGAGGAAGGGCTTCCCCCGCGCGAGGAGGGCGCGATGCCCCGCCGGATATCCGACATGCCCACCCTGTTCCGCGCCGCCCAGCTTGTGGGCGAGGCGATCTATTCGGCGCGCCGCGAAATCGACACGACGGTGCGCGCCGAGGGGATCAGCACGGGGGTTTCGATCCTGCTCGGCGGCCGGATCGGCAACGAACCGCTCAAGCTCTACATGATCTACAGCCAGGGCAATTTCATCGAATGCCATTCCGAAACGCCGTTTCTGCAGATCGGATCGATGGAATATGGCAAGCCGATCCTCGACCGCGCGCTCCATTATGAAACCACGCTCAGCGAGACGGTGAAGATCGGATTGCTGTCCTTCGACAGCACGATGCGATCAAACCTTGCGGTCGGGCGGCCGATCGACCTAATCGTCATCCCCGAGGACCCGGTGCTCCCTGTCACGCGGCGCCGCATCGAAAGTGACGATGACTATTTCAACATGATTTCCATCCAGTGGGGCGGCCTGTTGCGGGACGCTCTCGATGCCATTCCGGATCCTCCCTTCCTCTCCCAAATCTGAGTTGTTCCAGTATGTATCGCGTAATTCGCCGGCTGTTTGGCAGCCTGGCGGCCCTTGCCTTTGTCGCCCTTGCCGCGCTGTTCGGCTTTTCAGATCCCACCCGCGAATTCCAGGCGCTTGGCGCATCCGATCCGTCGCTGCGTATCAGCGACGGCGACAGCTTTCGCCTCGATGGCACGCGCTATCGCCTCCACGGCATCGACGCCCCCGAATCGAAACAGTCCTGCACCGATGCCAAGGGACGGGAATGGGCGTGTGGCCAGCAGGCCCGCACCTATCTGGCCGGGCTGATCGATCCCGAGACGCTCGAATGCGCCGATCGCGGGCCGGACAAATATGGCCGCACGCTCGCCACCTGCCGCACCGCGCGCACGCCCGATATCGGCGCAGCCATGGTGCGCGCGGGCATGGCCGTTTCCTACAGTCGTGAAAAAATCCCGCCCTATAGTGTCGATGAAGTGCGTGCACGGAGCGCCGCCCGCGGCATCTGGGCGGGCGATTTCACCCGGCCCGAGGATTGGCGCCGCGAACAGAAACAGGCGCGGGCGGCACGCTGACCCGCGTCAGTCGCCCTGCCCGGTTTCGGGCCTGGCGTCGGGCGCGGTGAATATGGGCTGGAATTCGTGCCAGCCCGAAGCCGTCAGCTTCTCGATCGGCTGGAACCGCGCCTTATAGGCCATGCGTTCCGATCCCTCGATCCAATAGCCGAGATAGACATAAGGGCGCCCCATATCCGCCGCGCGGCGGATATGGTCGAGGATGATGAACGTCCCCAACCCGCGTCGTGCCTCGTTCGCGGCATCGAAAAAGCTGTAGATCATCGACAGCCCATCGCCTTGGAAATCGGTCAGGCACGCGCCCAGCAACTTGCCCGAAAGCCCGCCCTGCGATGGCTCGCGATATTCGATGACATAGCTGTCGACCGGCGTGTGCTCGACCATGTCGGCATAGTCCATCTCGTCCATATCAGCCATACCGCCACCCGGATGACGGGCCGTCAGATAACGCTGGAGAAGATCGAACTGCTCTTCGGTCGACCAAGGCTTGCACACCGAAATCTCGATATCGCCGTGGCGGCGCAAAAGCTTGCGCTGCGTGGCGTTGGGCGAAAAGCGCCCTGCGGCCACGCGCACCGACACACAGGCCTGGCAATCCTGGCAACTCGGCCGATAGGCGACGCCCTGACTGCGGCGAAAGCCGATCCGGCCCAGCGCATCGTTCAGCTCGGACGCGTGCGGGCCAGCGAGTTCGGTGAACACCTTGCGCTCGCTGCGCCCCGGCAAATAGGGGCACGGACTCGGACTGGTTACGAAGAATCGCGGAAAGCGAAATGGTGCGCTCACCTGCCTTGCCCTGCCTTTCACGACCGCTTTTTTACGGTTTTCCAGACTATGTGATTCAAGCGCAATAATTAAAAGTCTGTTTACCATGATCTGCGGGGTCATGCCGCATGAGAATCAGGGTAAACGGAGCGACCGGGCTAAATTTCCCGGCCGCTCGTTCCATTTTCGCTCAGCCGAGCTCCACCAGGCTGACCTCGAAACCACCGCCCACGCGCAGCGCCTCGACCAGCCGTTCCAGATGCGCCCGGTCGCGAGTCTCGCACTCGATCTCGGTGATCAGCCCCTTGGCCGGGAGCGAGGTGAAGATGCGCTGGTGATAGATCTCGATGATGTTCACCTGCTGCTCGCCAAAGATGCGCACGACATTGTAGAGCGCGCCGGGGCGATCCTGCAGCCGCACGCGCACGCGCGCCAGACGCCCATCGCGCGCCAGATCGCGCAAAAGGACATTGGCGAGCAGCCGCGTGTCGATATTGCCGCCCGACAGGATGATGCCGACCGTCTTGTCTTTGAAGCGTTCGGGGTAGGTTAGCAGCGCGGCAAGGCCAGCCGCACCGCCGCCTTCCACCACGGTCTTCTCAATCTGGAGCATCAGGCTCACCGCCTCTTCCAGACGTGTCTCGCTCACCAGGACGATATCGTCGACCAGCGCTTCCACGAACTGCGCGGTCAGATCGCCGGGCTGCTTCACCGCAATGCCCTCGGCCAGCGTATCGCCCTCGCACGGCAGCGCGGTGTGGTTACGGCGATTGTACATCGACGGATAAAGCTCCGCCTGCACGCCGATCAGCTCGATCGGCTTTCCGCCGGACTTGGCGACCGTACCGACGCCGGAAATCAGCCCGCCGCCGCCGATGGGGATCACCAGCGTGTCGATATCGGGCGCATCGGCCAGCATTTCGAGCGCCACCGTGCCCTGCCCCGCGATGATCGAGGGCTGGTCGAACGGATGGACGAAGGTCAGCCCGCGTTCCACCTCAAGCTTGCGCGCATGGGCATAGGCGGCGTCGAAGGTCTCGCCTTCGAGCACCACGGTCGCGCCGTGCCCTTCGGTCTGCATCACCTTCACCGTCGGGGTCGAACGCGGCATCACGATGGTGACCGGAATGCCGAGCTTCGCGCCGTGATAGGCCAGGCCCTGTGCGTGGTTGCCAGCCGACGCCGCGATCACGCCCTTGTCGCGCGCCTCCTGCGGCAGCTGGAGAAGCGTGTTGAGTGCGCCGCGTTCCTTATAGGCGGCGGTAAATTGGAGGTTCTCGAATTTCAGATAGACCTTGGCACCGACGAGCTTCGACAGCGTCTGGCTCACCAAGGTCGGCGTACGCACCACCGAGCCACTAATTCGCTCCGCCGCCATGCGCACATCGTTCAGCGAGACGGGAAGCGAGGCGGAGCTGCTGCTCTTTTCGGGGTGTGTAGCCATAGTGCGGCTCCCCTAGCCTATCTAGCCCAATGGGGAAACAAGCCTTATGCACGCGGCATGGCAAGTTTCGCTTTTCCTGGCACCGCGGCAAATGCCGGTGCAACGGCCCCGCACAGCCGCGTCGCCGCCCTCCCCCGCAAATCGATTTCAGCGCTTTTTGGCGCAGCCTTTCTGGCGGGCCTTGCGCTTTTTCTGCCAGGGCACGCGCTTGCCGAGGGGCTGGTCGACAATGTCAACGGCGTCACGCTCGACAAGGATGGCCGCGTCGTCCGTTTCAACGGGCTGGTCATCGACAAGGACGGCAAGGTGGCCAAGCTGCTCGACCGCAAGGACAAGCGCCCCGAGCGGCCCGATTTCCGCACCGATGGCAAGGGCCAGACGCTCATGCCCGGCATCGTCGATTCGCACGGGCATGTCATGGGCGTCGGCTTCCAGGCGCTGACGCTCGACCTCTCCGCCGCGCGCTCGCTGACCGAGGCACAGGCGATGATCACCGCCTATGTCCAGCGTTATCCCGATCGCAAATGGGTGATCGGGCGCGGCTGGAATCAGGAAAGCTGGGGGCTCGGCCGCTTCCCCAACGCCGCCGAGCTCGATGCCGTGGTGAAGGACCGCCCCGTCTGGCTCGAACGGATCGACGGCCATGCCGGCTGGGCGAACAGCGCGGCGATGACGATCGCCGGTATCACCGCCAAGACCGCCGCTCCTGCCGGCGGCCGGATCGAAAAAACGGGCACGGCCCCCAACGGCATATTCGTCGATGCCGCGATGGATCTTGTGCGCAAGCATGTGCCCGAACCGCTGCCGCGCGACCGCGACGCCGCCTTCGCCAAGGCGCAGCAGGCGCTGCTGTCTTACGGGATCACCACCATCGCCGATATGGGCACCTCGCTCGACGACTGGATGACCTTCCGGCGCGCGGGTGATCGCGGCGCGCTGCATCTCCATATCGTTTCCTATGCCTACGGCGTCCCCGCGATGGTCGCGATCGGCGGTCCCGGCCCCACGCCCTGGCTTTATGAAGACCGGCTGAAACTGGCGGGGGTGAAGCTGATTTCCGACGGCGCGCTCGGATCGCGCGGCGCCTGGCTGAAGCGCCCCTATCACGACGCACCGGGACAGAGCGGATTGAGCCTCTTTACCGACGCACAGCTGCGCAACCTGATGAGCCGCGCGGCGATGGACCATTTTCAGGTGGCCGTCCACGCGATCGGCGACAAGGCGAACGCGCAACTGCTCGACGCGATCGAAGAACTCGCGTTCACCTATAAGGGCGATCGGCGCTGGCGGATCGAGCATGCGCAGATCCTCGACACCCCCGATATCGCGCGCTTCGGCCAGAACGGCATCATCGCCTCGATGCAGCCCGTCCACCAGACCTCGGATCGGCTGATGGCCGAGGCCCGGCTCGGCCCCGATCGGCTCGCCGGTGCCTATGCGTGGAAATCGCTGCTCGGCGCGGGCGGCAAGCTCGCCTTCGGGTCCGACACCCCGGTCGAAAGCCCCGATCCCTTTGCCGGCATCGCAGCCGCCTTCACGCGCGAGGATGCCAGGGGCGAACCGATGGGTGGCTGGCAGCCGCAGGAACGGCTCAGCCGCGAACAGGCGCTGGCGGGCTTTACGACCGGGGGCGCCTATGCCGCCTTTGCCGAGGATCGGCTCGGCAGCCTGATGCCCGGCATGCGCGCCGATTTCATCCTTCTCGATACCGATCCGCTGATGGCAACGCCCGCCGAAGTGCGCGCCACCAAGGTTCTCGAAACCTGGGTGAACGGCCGCCCCGTGTTCAAGCGCCCCTGACGTCTGCTCCCCGCTCCAAGAAAGGCCTGCCATGAAGATCGAGATTTTTTCGGATATCGCCTGCCCCTGGTGCTATGTCGGCAAGCGGCGGCTCGAACAGGCGCTGGACAATTTCGCGCACCGCGATCAGGTCGAAATCTCTTGGAAAAGCTACGAGCTCGCGCCCCAGATGCCCGAGGAGCTGGCGATCTCGAGCATCGACTATCTCGTTGAAAAGGGCATCCCGCGCGACCGCGTTCTCGCCATGCGCGAACAATGCCTTCAGGCGGGTGCCGCCGCCGGGCTTGCGATGAATTTCAACAATGCGCGCAAGTTCAACACGCGCCGCAGCCATGAGTTGCTGCACTATGCGGCTACGCAGGGCCGCCAGACCGAGGTGATGGAACGGCTTTTCGCCGGCAGCTTCGTCGAGGGGCGTTCGCTCGGCGGCATCGATGCGCTGGTCGAGATCGCCGCCGAAGCCGGGCTCGACCCCGCCGGTGCGCGCGCCGCGCTTGAAAGCGGCCAGTTCACCCAGGCGGTGATCGCCGATGAGCGCGAGGCCGAGGCCAGCGGCGTGCGCGGCGTTCCCTATTTTGTCTTCAACCGCAAATATGCGCTTTCGGGCGGGCAGGATCCGGCCGTCTTCCTTCAGGCGCTAGAAGCCGTGTGGCAGGAAGAGCAGGCCGCGATCGAACCGCAGCACGGCGTTTCGTGCACCGACGACAGCTGCACCGTCTGACCGGAACCGGCATGCATGCGGGCGTCAGCTGGCGCCCGCATATTTGACCGCGCAGCCATAGGGCCGGCTTTCCTTCACCGATACCGGCTTGCCCGCCTTCATCTCCCCCAGCGCCGCCAGCACATGGTTGCGCGCACCGGCAATGTCTTCCTTGCGTGCGGTTGGCTTGTCGTCGATCGCGCCCTGATAGACGAGCGTGCCGTTGCGATCGATGATGTACATGTGCGGCGTCGTCTTCGCGCCATAGCCATGGCCGACGATCCCCTTGGGGTCGAACAGATAATGGCTAGCCTTGCTGCCTTGCGCCTTCATCAGCTTCTGCGCCTCGGGGCCGGACATCGCGCCCTGCATCCCGGGCGCACCCGAATTGATCGTCAGCCAGACCACCCCGTCGGCGCGCGCGGCGGCCTGCGTCTTTTGCATATTGCCGCTGTCATAATGTTTCTGCACGAACGGGCAGCCGGGATTGTGCCATTCCAGCACCACCGTCTTCCCGCGAAACTGGTTCAGCTCCACCACCTTGCCGGTCGCGTCATTGGCGCGGAAATTGGCGGCGGGTGCACCCGTTTTCTGCGCGGCATCCACGGGCGCCGTCGCCATCAGCATCGCGGGGGCCAGCGCCAGCGTCCAGATCGGTTTCATCATGCATCTCCTCGTCAGATTGCGTCAGGCCGCAAGCGCCTTCAGTCGCTCGGGCGTCAGGACCTGGGGCAGGATTTCGGGCTCCGCGCCCGGCCGGTAAAACAGATAGAGCGGCACGCCGGTTCGGCCATGGCGTTCGATGAAACGGCCGATCGCCGCATCGCCATTGGTCCAATCCCCCACCAGCGTCTCGATCCCCGCCTGTTTGAAGGCGTCGGCCACGTCCTGCCGCTCGATCGAGGTCTTTTCATTGACCTTGCAGCTCAGGCACCAGTCGGCCGTGAAATAGACGAAGACCGGCTTGCCCTCTTGCTGCAGCGCGGCCAGCCGCGCCTCGGTAAAGGGTTTCGCATCCAGCGCGCGCGCCTCGGTACTGGCGGCGGCGGGCGCCACTGCGGTGCCCCCCACCGTCGCGATCGCGGCAATGCCCACGCCCAGCGCCGGTACCAGCGCCAGCCAGCTGCGCCCGGTGCCCTTGGCTTGTCTGCGTCCCATCCACCACAGGCCGAGCGCCAGCACCAACGTCGCGCCAAGGCCAAGCGTCATGCCGTTCACCCCGGCCTGCCGACCGAGGATCCATGCCAGCCCCAGCGCGGTGAGGAACATCGGTATTGAAAGAATACGCTGGAAACGCGCCATCCACGGCCCGGGCTTGGGCAGCCGCGCGCGCAGCGCTGGAATAAAGCCAAGCGCGAGGAAAGGCAGCGCCAGCCCAAGGCCCAGCCCGGCAAAGATCGACAGCGCGGCCAAAGGCGGCATCACCAGCGCGGCGCCCAGCGCCGCCGCCATGAAGGGGCCGGTGCACGGCGTCGCGATGAACGCCGCCAGCGCCCCGGTCCAGAACGCCCCGGCCGTGCCCCCCTGCCGGGTCAGCCGGTCGCCCATGCCGATGCTCGACAGCGAAAACAGCCCTGCCAGATTGAACGCGATCGCGCTCACCAGCAGCAACAGCAAGAGGATGACGCGCGGATCCTGCAACTGGAACGCCCAGCCAATGGCCGCCCCGCCCGCACGCAGGCCCAGCAGCACGCCGCCCAGCGCAACGCAGACGAGGATGATCCCCGCGCTATAGGCCAGCGCCTCGCGCCGCGCCGCGCCTGCGGTCTCGCCCGAGCGCGCAAGGCTCAGCGCCTTCAGGCTCAGGATCGGAAAAACGCACGGCATTATGTTAAGCAGCAGACCGCCGAGCAAAGCCGCCCCGAATGCAGCCGCAAGGCTCCCGGCAAGGCCGCCAGCCTCCGCAGCCGCGCCCCCGCCGGTCACCACCGCGCCAGCGGGTGTGACGGTGCCGGGCTTTGCGTCCAGCTCCAGCCCCTGATCCTTGTCGATCGCGAGCAGGCCCTGGACCGCGTCCAATCCGCTTGCGCTGTCGGGCGCCTTTACCTCGATGGTCAGCATGTCGCCGTCGCGGCGCACGCTCTGCGGCGCGGCATATTCCAGCGCACCGTCGGTTTCGGGGTAGAAATAGACGTCGCCCAGCTTTGCCGATGCAGGCAGCGGTACGCCCAGCCGGAACATGCCGTTCACCACCTGAAAGCTTGCCTCGCTTCCCAAGGGCTTGGGCAACAGGCTGCGCCAGCGATCGAACTGGCCTTTACGCGCCGGATCGACCTTGCCGTCGCCTACCGTCAGCGCGATCGACAGCGTCCCGCTCTCGGGCACGCAGACCTGATCGGTGCAGGCCAGCCAGTCCGCCGCCAGCGTGATCGGCAGGCGCGTTCCCGCGGCCAGCCCCTTGGGCAGCGTCAGCGTGATCAGATGCGCATAATCGCCTTCATAGACATAGTTCATCAGCCCGCCGAGGACGAGGCGATGGGGCACCGGATATTGCGCCTCACCCGCCGTCATCCCGTCGGGAAGCGTCCAGTTGAACTGCGGGGTGATCCCGGCATCTCCGGGATTCTTCCAATAGCCATGCCACCCCTTTTCGGGCTTCATGGCCAGCGCCAGCGTCACCGTGCTGCCGGCGGCCGGCTGGTCGCTTTCGGCCACAAGGCTCGGCGTGATGTGCGGCGCCGTTCCCTGTGCCAGGGCCTGTCCACCCAGCACCAGCGCACCCAATGTCATCAGCATGAAACGAAGCAACGTCATCGCAACCTTTATCCAGCAACCATCGCGCGATACTAGCGCAGCTACACCCCCGGCCGACAAGGAGATATTCGTGAAGTCCATAGCCCGTGCCGGCGCGATGCTGGCGGCCCTTGCCGCCCCCATCGCGCTATCGGCCCAACCTGCGCCGAAGCCCAAGCTGATCGTCGCCATCTCCGTCGACCAGTTCTCGGCCGATGTCTTCGCCGAATATCGTCCGATGTTCAAGGACGGGCTCCACCGCCTGCAGGACGGCGTGGTCTTTCCGTCAGGATATCAGAGCCATGCCGCCACCGAAACCTGCCCCGGCCATTCGACCATCCTCACCGGCTCGCACCCGGCGCGCACGGGGATCATCGCGAACAACTGGTTCGATCTCTCGCTCAAGCGCGACGACAAGAAGGTCTATTGCTCGGAAAATCCCGAAGCGCCGGGCAGCACATCGGACAATTATGTCGTCACCACCGGCATGCTGAAGGTGCCTACACTGGGGGACCGAATGAAGCAGGCCGATCCGGCCGCGCGCGTCGTCTCGGTCGCCGGAAAGGACCGCGCCGCCGTCATGATGGGCGGGCACAACACCGATCAGATCTGGTATTGGGGCGGCAAGACCTATGTCACGCTGCCCGAGCGCAGCGAGCGTGAAAAACCGCGCGCTGTCGATCAGATCAACGCCCGCGTCGCCGGCACCATCGCGCGCCCGCACAAGGCCGCGCTTCCCGCGCAGTGCCGTGGCCGCTCCTTTGCGGTGCCCGTCAGCGAAAAACAGTCGGTGGGCGAACTCGCCGATCGCAAGGCAGAGGATTTCCGCAGCTTCCGCGCCGCCGTCGATTTCGACGCCGCCACCGCCGATCTCGCCATCGCGCTGCTCAAGGACATGAAGCTGGGCCAGGGCGCGTCGACCGATCTGCTTATCGTCGGCCTTTCCGCGACCGATTATGTCGGCCATGGCTTCGGCACCAGCGGCGCCGAAATGTGCACGCAGATGGTGGGGCTCGATGCCAATATCGGTCGTATCCTCGCCGCGCTTGATGCCGCCGGCGTCCCCTATGCCGTCACGCTGACCGCCGATCATGGTGGCCACGATCTGCCCGAACGCAACCGCCAGCGCGGTTTTGCTGATGCCGAACGCGCCGATGTCGCGCTGCTTCCGGCCAATTTCGGCAAGGCGCTCGGCGAAGAGCTTGGCCTCACGCTCAAGGGCCCGCTCTTCTACGGCGACGGCCCCTTTGGCGACTGGTATCTGTCGCGCGAAGTGCCCGATGCCGAACGTCCGCGCATCCTCCAGATGGCGCGCGCGCATCTCCTCGCGCATCCGCAAATTGCCGCCGTGCTCACCAAGGAAGAGCTGCGCCGCGTCGCCGATCCCAAGCCCCCGGTCGAGGAATGGGATCTCGCCCAGCGCGCCCGCGCCTCGTTCGATCCCGAACGCTCAGGCGATCTGAACGTGCTGCTCAAGCCGCATGTCACCCCGATCACCAAGCCGGGTCAGGGCTATGTCGCCACCCATGGCTCGCCCTGGATTTATGATCGCCGCGTGCCGATCCTGTTCTACCGTCCCGGCACGCCCGGCTTCGAGCAGCCGCTCAGCATCGAGACGGTCGATATCCTGCCCACGCTCGCCGCGCTCATCGATCTCAAGATCCCGGTCGAGGAGATTGACGGCCGCTGCATCGATCTCGATCGCACCGCCGCCTCCACCTGCAAATGACGTTCAGGCCCCCTTCTCATCCGGGAAGGGGGCTTTTTTTTATTGCGCTTCCCGGCTGAGGATTCCGGGCGCCAGCTCGTTGCCGGCCACCGTCACGCGCTGAAGGCTCGCATCCTGCACGAAGCTCAAGATGCGTGGCACGTCTCCGGCGAGCGCGGCCTTGTTGTCGGTGATGAACAGCCCGTCCGAAACATTGTCGCGCGACTGGGTCGACACGCCGACAAAGCCGCCCGCCTCCGCCTTGCTACGGCCAAGGACGAAGCTGTTCGAGCGGATCGCCCCCGTCGCCCCCATCGGCAGATCGATCAGATAGCCCGTCGCCTGCCCCTCGGCATCGTCGAAGCGCGATCCGGTGATGTCGACGCGCAGCGCGCGGGTCTTCACATAATGGCTCTGCCGTCCCTTTTCGAAGGCCGAGCGCGAGATGATGACCGTCCCGTAATAGCTGGTTTCAAGCGCGCTGCCGCAGGCCCCATCGCCCGTACACGGGCCCAGTTCCGCAAAGCTGCTCCGATCGATCCAGATTCGCGCAGCCGGGTCGGCGCCGGCCATGATCGCGCGGGCGCTGTTCCGGAACATCGCGTTGCGGACGGTGAGCCCACCGCGCACCAGCCGGATCGCGGCCGCATCGCCCATGATGTTCTGGAAGATGATCCCGTCCACCTCGGCGCCCTGCCCCGCCAGCACCAGCACCCCGCCGCCCGGGCACGCGGTTCCATCGAAGATCGTCTGGCCCGGGATTTGGGCCTGATAGCGGACGGTGCCTGCGGTCTGTTCGGCACAGTCGCGGTAGCTTCCCGGCGCAATCCGGATCGTTCCCTCCCCCGCGCCGATCGCCGCCACCGCGTCCGCCAGCCGCGCATGGCCTATGCCTGTCTCGACATGGACGAAGGGCAGTACAGCTTCGCCATCCTCGGCATGGGATTGCCCTGCGCATAGCAGAGCGAGGACCGCCGGCATCACAAAGCGGACGGTCCCTCGCAAGCGCGTCAGTCCAGATTGGGCCGCAGCCAGCGCGCGGCCTGTTCGACGCTCACGCCGCGCCGCGTGGCATAATCTTCCAGCTGATCCTTATCGATTCGCGCCACGCCGAAATACTCGCTTTGCGGATGGCCGAAATAAAAGCCCGAAACCGCGGCCGTCGGCAACATCGCAAAGCTTTCGGTGAGCGTGATGCCCCCCGGATTGCCGCCCAGCATGTCGAACAATACCGGTTTCTGGCTGTGATCGGGGCAGGCCGGATAGCCCGGGGCCGGGCGGATGCCGCGATATTGCTCCTTGATCAGCGCCTCGTTGGTCAGCTGCTCGCCCGCCGCATAGCCCCACAGCTCGGTGCGGACATAATGGTGCATGCGCTCGGCAAAGGCCTCGGCCAGGCGGTCCGCCAGCGCCTTCAGCAAAATGTCCGAATAATCGTCATTGTCCGCCTTGAACCGCGCCAGGTGGTCGTCGATGCCGTGGCCCGCCGTCACCGCGAAACCGCCGATCCAGTCGCCTGCGGGATCGATGAAATCGGCAAGGCACATGTTCGCGCGGCCTTCGCGCTTCTGGATCTGCTGGCGCAGGAACGGCATCCGCACCTCGCCCTGTTCGGTGTCGATCAGCACATCGTCGCCCTCGCGGCGGCACGGCCAGAGCGCGGCTACGCCCTTGGCGGTCAGCCACTTTTCGGCAATGATCACATCGAGCATATTCTGTGCATCGGCGAACAGGCTGCGCGCGCTTTCGCCGACGATCTCGTCGTCGAGGATCGCGGGGTAATTGCCCGCCAGCTCCCACGACCGGAAAAAGGGCGTCCAGTCGATATAGCTGCGCAGGTCTTCCAACGACCAGTCATCGAACGCATGCACGCCCGGCTTCAGCGGTGCGCCCGGCTTCAGCGTGAAATCGGTGGGGAAGCCATTGGCGCGCGCGGCCTCGATCGGCACCAGCGCATTCTGGCCCTTGCCCTCGCGCGCCTCGCGGACTGCCTGATATTCGGCAGCGGTCTTGGCGACAAAGGGCTCGAACTGCGTATCGCTCACCAGCGTCGAGGCAACACCCACCGCGCGGCTCGCGTCGAGCACATGGACGACCGGGCCCTTATAGGCCGGGTCGATGCGCAGCGCGGTGTGGACCTTGGAGGTCGTCGCCCCGCCGATCATCAACGGCATCGTCATGCCCGCGCGCTGCATTTCCTCGGCCACGGTCACCATCTCGTCGAGCGAGGGGGTGATCAGCCCGGAAAGCCCGATCATGTCGGCATCATTGTCGATCGCGGCCTTCAGAATGTCGCTCCACGGCACCATCACGCCAAGGTCGATCACCTCGAAGCCGTTGCACTGGAGCACGACGCCCACGATGTTCTTGCCGATATCGTGCACGTCGCCCTTCACGGTCGCCATCACGACCCGGCCCTTGGCCTTCGACCCCGCCGCCTTTTCAGCCTCGATAAAGGGCAGCAGATGCGCCACCGCCTTCTTCATCACGCGCGCCGATTTCACCACCTGCGGCAGGAACATCTTGCCCGATCCGAACAGATCGCCAACGACGTTCATGCCGTCCATCAGCGGGCCTTCGATCACCTCGATCGGGCGCGCGAAATTGAGGCGCGCTTCCTCGGTATCGTCGACGACATACGCGTCGATGCCCTTGACCAGCGCATGTTCCAGCCGCTTCGCGACGTCCCAGCCGCGCCATTCCTCGGCGGCCTTTTCGGCGGCGGCGTCCTTGCCCTTGAACTTCTCGGCAAGCGCGATGAGCCGATCGGTCGCCTCTGCATGGCGGTTGAGGATCACATCCTCGCACGCCTCGCGCAGTGCGGGGTCGATCGTGTCGTAGACCTCGAGCTGCCCGGCATTGACGATCGCCATGTCCATCCCCGCGGGGATCGCATGATAGAGGAACACCGAATGCATCGCGCGGCGCACGGGCTCGTTGCCACGGAACGAGAAGGACAAATTGGAAAGCCCGCCCGAGATATGCACATGCGGGCAGCGCTTCTTGATCTCGCGCGCGGCCTGGATGAAATCGACGGCATAGTTGTTATGCTCTTCAATCCCCGTCGCCACCGCGAACACATTGGGATCGAAGATGATGTCTTCGGGCGGAAAGCCGATGCCCGTCAGCAGCTTATAGGCGCGTTCGCAGATCTCGACCTTGCGGGCCTCTGTGTCCGCCTGCCCCGTCTCGTCGAACGCCATGACGACGACCGCGGCGCCGTAGGCCATGCACTTGCGCGCATGGGCCAGGAACTCGGCCTCGCCTTCCTTCATGCTGATCGAGTTGACGACGGGTTTGCCCGGCACACATTTCAGCCCGGCCTCGATCACGCTCCATTTGGAACTGTCGATCATGATCGGGACGCGCGCGATATCGGGCTCGGCCGCGATCAACTTTAAAAAGGTGGTCATCGCCAGTTCGGCGTCGAGCAACCCTTCGTCCATGTTGACGTCGACGATCTGCGCGCCGTTCTCAACCTGCTGGCGCGCCACCTCGACGGCCTTGGCGTAATCACCCGCCATGATCAGCTTCTTGAACGCGGCAGAGCCGGTCACATTGGTGCGTTCGCCAATATTTACGAAAGTGGCGGAAGATTGGGTCACTCGGTTGTCCGTCTTTTTGTCGTTGCCGCGAAGGCAGAAATCTTGGGGGCGATGGCGGCTCAAGCCGCCATCGTCATCGGCTCCAGACCGGCAAGGCGCGTCACCACCGGCGGGGTCGGCACGCCGCGCGGGGTGATGTCAGCCACCGCGCGAGACATCGCCGCGATGTGCCCCGGCGTCGATCCGCAGCAGCCGCCGAGGATATTCACCTGTCCGTTATTCGCCCATTCGGAAACCAGCGCCGCCGTCTGTTCGGGCAGTTCGTCATACTGGCCGAGCTCGTTGGGCAGACCGGCATTGGGATAGACCATGATCAGCGTGTCCGCGATGCCGCTCAGCACCTGCACGTGCGGGCGCAGCTGCTCCGCCCCGAACGAGCAGTTGAGTCCGATCGTCACGGGCCTTGCGTGGCGCACCGCATGCCAGAAGGCCTCGACCGTGTGGCCTGAAAGATTGCGGCCCGAAAGATCGGTCAGCGTCATCGATACCATGATCGGCACGTCGCGGCCCAGCGCCTCGCCCGCCTCGATCGCGGCCATGATTCCCGCCTTGGCGTTGAGCGTATCGAACACCGTCTCGATCAGGATGAAATCGACGCCACCCTCAAGCAGCGCGTCGATCTGCTCGCGGTACACCGCCTTCAGATAATCGAAGTCGATCTCGCGGTAACCGGGATCGTTCACATCGGGGGACAGCGACAGCGTCTTGTTCGTCGGTCCGATCGCCCCCGCCACGAAACGCGGGCGGCCATCGGCAGCGGCGAACTCGTCGGCGGCCTTGCGCGCGATCTGCGCCGAGGCGATGTTGATGTCCTTCACCAGATGCTCGGCGGCATAATCGGCCTGGCTGATCACATTGGCGCTGAAGGTATTGGTCGACACGATATCCGACCCGGCGCTCAGATAGGCGCGGGTGATCGAATCCACCACATCGGGGCGGGTGATCGCGAGGATATCGTTATTGCCCTTCTGGTCGCGCGCCAGATCAAGGCTCCCGCGATACGCCGCCTCGTCCAGCTTCCAGTTCTGGATCTCGGTGCCGAACGCCCCGTCGGTCAACAGGATGCGGGTGGATGCGGCTTGCTTCAGTCTTTCACGGGCGCTCACGCGGCCTTCTCCTCGATTCCGGATGCCGCGCGAATACCCAGCAGATGGCAGATCGCATAGCTCAGTTCGGCGCGGTTGAGCGTGTAGAAATGGAAATTGCGCACGCCGCCCGCATAAAGCTTGCGGCACATCTCGGCCGCGATCGTCGCAGCCACCAACTGGCGCGCGGAGGGCATCTCGTCCAGCCCCTCGAACAGCCGGTCCATCCAGGGCGGGATCGCCGCACCGCACATCGCGGCGAACTTGCGCGTCTGGGCGACGTTCGAAACCGGCAGGATGCCGGGTACGATCTCGGCATCGATCCCCGCCGCCGCCGCGCGATCGCGGAAGCGGAAGAAGCAGTCGGACGAAAAGAAGAACTGGCTGATCGCGCGGTTCGCGCCCGCATCCAGCTTGCGCTTCAGATTATCAAGGTCGGCCTGCCCGCTCACCGCCTCGGGATGCGTTTCGGGATAGGCCGCCACCGAAATCTCGAACGGCGCGATTTCCTTCAGCCCCGCCACCAGCTCGGCGGCACCGGCATAGCCTTCGGGATGCGGCTCGAACTTCGCACCCACCACCGGCGGATCGCCGCGCAGCGCCACGATATGGCGCACGCCAGCTTCCCAATATGCTTCGGCGATCTCGCGGATATCGGCCTTGCTCGCCTCGACACAGGTCAGGTGCGCGGCGGCGGCGATCGGGGTTTCCTTGACGATGCGCGCCACGGTCGCATGGGTGCGCTCACGCGTCGAGCCACCGGCGCCATAGGTCACCGAGACGAAGCGGGGGCCAAGCGGCGCCAGCGTCTGGATCGCTTCCCACAGCGTCTGCTCCATCTTCTCGGTCTTGGGCGGGAAGAATTCGAAGCTTACCTGCGCGTCGCCCGCCAGATCGGCGAACAGTGGCGCATCCAGCGCGCGCCGCGCCTCTTCCAATTGAGTCAGGGTCAGGCTCATGCCGCTTTCCTTTGTATCGCTTTCTCGCCGGACCGGTGGCCCAGCCATAATTTCACGGTCAGTTCGCCGCCCTTCAGTTCCTCGATGGCTTCGGTCTGAAGACCGGCCTCCGCGAACCAGTGGCGGATCTGTTCATCGGCAAAACCAAGCCGCGCATGCGCGTCATCGGTTCTCAGTTCCTCGCGCTCGTGCGAGGCGAAATCGGCGATCATCAACCGCCCGCCTTCCGCCAGCAGGCGCGCCGCCTCGGCAATCGCCGCCTCGGGCATCTGCGCAAAATGGAGCAGCTGGTGCAAAATCACGGTATCGGCCGAGCCATCGGGCAAGGGCAGCTCGTACATGTCGCCCTGCCGCAATTCGGCGGCGCCCAGCCCGGCCTCGGCCAGCTTCGCGCGCGCCAGCCGCAACATTTGCGGGCTGCGGTCGACGCCCAGCGCGCTGTCTGCCTCATGCCCGAACAGCGCGATCATCCGGCCGGTGCCCGTGCCGATATCGACGAGGCGGCCGATCCGGCGCCCGGCCAGCAGCGCGCGCATCGCTGCCTCAACCTCGGTTTCGGCCACATATAGGCTGCGGATCGCGTCCCATTGTTCGGCATGCTGGTCGAAATATCGTTCGGCGGCGGCCGCGCGGTCGGCGCGCACCGCGGCAAGGCGCGCCGCATCGGCGGTCTGCCAGTGATCGACATGCCCCTTCTGCCAGATGTCGAGCGCCCCCAGAATGGGCGCCACATCGGTCTCGTCGCCCAGCCCCAGGAAAACCCAGCTGCCCTCCTTGCGCCGCGCGGCAAGACCGGCATCGGCAAGAATCTTCACATGGCGCGAAACGCGCGGCTGGCTTTGCCCCAGCACCTGCGCCAGCTCGCCCACCGACAGCTCCATCGCGCGCAGCAGCACGAAAATGCGCAGGCGCGTCGGATCGGCAAGGGCGCGAAAGATTTCGAGCGGGGCAACCATGGGATGTGATATAAAGAATTCTTTATATCCGGTCAATGAAGCACTTCTATCCCGCGCACAAAGCGAGTCTTTCAGCGCCCGCTCCCTGCAACATCGTTGCGCGCTTCACAAGCTGCGGTTAGTTTCGCGCCTGTTGCTGGTCGGAGGATCTTTCTGCACCGGCAAACATTCTAACGTCGTTTTCGCGATTAGGAGGGTATTGCATGAAGAAGTCGCTTACCGCATCGCTGGCGCTTGTGGCCGCGCTCGGCCTCGCCGCGTGCAGCGAAAAGGCTAAGGACGAAACGAGCCAGGCCGCGAACACCATCGCGGGCGACGTTGCGGCAACCGCCGACAACGCCGCCGCCGATGTCGCCAATGTCGGCGAAGACGCGATCGGCGCCGCCGAAAACGCAGCCGACAAGGCCGGTGCCGCCATCGACAATGCCGCCGCCAAGGCTGACGCCGCTGCCGACAAGGCCAGCGCCAAGGTCGACGCCGCCGCCGACAAGGCTGGCCAGGCCACCGGCAAGGCGCTCGACGCCGCCGGCAACACGCTCAAAAAGGCCGCCGACGACGTTCGCCACTGATCGGCAGAACGGCGTGGAAAACCGTGAATTGGCCGCGTCCCTCCTTGGGGGCGCGGCCTTTTTCATGATATAGTCCGCGCCATGAAAAATTGGCCGGTAATGGCCCTGACGGTTGCATTGCTGGGCTGCGGAAGCGCCAAGATGGACTCCCCCAGCCACCAGAACGAAATAGTGAACAAGGCCACCCCCACCTCTCCATCACCCGCCGGCCGCAAGACAGACGGGGCAAGGGAGAAGGCGTCCGGGGTGGCCGCCCCCGGCGCAGGCAGTGGCCACGCAGGTAACAGCGCCGATGATTATGACTGGGCCCCGCGCGAATAGCGCACATCGTTACGGCACGCCTGTCGCCCGCGCATGAAAAAGGGCCAGGGGATACCCCCCGGCCCTTCTTATCTTTTGCGTCAGGGCAAACCCCGATCGCCGTTTGCGAAACCGGAAAGCCACGCCCTCCGGTTCGCTTAGCGGTTGGATCAGAAGTCCATGCCACCCATGCCGCCCATGCCGCCCATGCCACCGGGCATGCCGACCGGAGCCTTGTCTTCCGGCAGTTCCGAGATCGCGGCTTCGGTGGTGATCAGCAGACCAGCAACCGATGCAGCGTCCTGAAGTGCGGTGCGGACGACCTTGGTCGGGTCGATCACGCCAGCGGCGACGAGGTTTTCATAGGTGTCGGTCGCAGCGTTGAAACCGGTGGTTTCATCGTCTTCACGCAGCAGGTTGCCTGCAACGACGGCACCGTCATGACCGGCGTTCTGCGCGATCTGGCGAACCGGAGCCTGCAGCGCCTTGCGAACGATGTCGATGCCGCGGGTCTGGTCGTCGTTGATGCCCTTCAGGCCTTCGAGCGACTTGGTTGCGTAGAGAAGCGCGGTGCCGCCACCGGGGACGATACCTTCTTCAACGGCTGCGCGGGTCGCGTGCAGCGCATCATCAACGCGGTCCTTGCGTTCCTTCACCTCAACCTCGGTCGCACCGCCGACCTTGATCACGGCAACGCCGCCGGCGAGCTTGGCAAGACGCTCCTGGAGCTTTTCCTTGTCATAATCGCTGGTGGTGACTTCGATCTGCGCACGGATCGCGTCGGTGCGGCCCTTGATCGCATCGGCTTCACCCGCACCGTCGACGATGGTGGTGTTGTCCTTGTCGATCGTGACGCGCTTGGCGGTACCGAGCATGCCGAGCGTGACGCTTTCGAGCTTGATGCCGAGATCTTCGGAAATCACTTCGCCCTTGGTCAGGATCGCGATGTCTTCGAGCATCGCCTTGCGACGATCGCCGAAGCCAGGCGCCTTGACTGCAGCAACCTTCAGACCGCCGCGCAGCTTGTTGACGACGAGCGTTGCGAGCGCTTCGCCTTCGATGTCTTCCGCGATGATGAGGAGCGGACGGCCCGACTGCACCACTGCTTCGAGGATCGGAAGCATCGCCTGCAGGTTCGAAAGCTTCTTCTCGTGGATCAGGATGTAGGGGTCGTTAAGCTCGACCTGCATCTTTTCCGGGTTGGTGATGAAATAGGGCGAAAGGTAGCCACGGTCGAACTGCATGCCTTCGACGACATCCAGCTCCGATTCCATGCCCTTGGCTTCTTCGACGGTGATGACGCCTTCCTTGCCGACCTTTTCCATCGCCTTGGAAATCATCTCGCCGATGTCGCTCTCGCCATTGGCAGAGATGGTGCCGACCTGGGCGATTTCCGACGAACCGGCAACCGGCTTCGAACGGCCCTTGAGGTCGTCGACAACCTTGGCAACCGCGATGTCGATACCGCGCTTCAGGTCCATCGGGTTCATGCCGGCGGCAACCGACTTCATGCCTTCGCGAACGATCGCCTGGCCCAGAACGGTTGCGGTGGTGGTGCCGTCACCGGCCACGTCGTTGGTCTTCGACGCAACTTCGCGCAGCATCTGCGCGCCCATGTTTTCGAACTTGTCCTTGAGTTCGATTTCCTTGGCGACCGAAACACCGTCCTTGGTGATGCGGGGTGCGCCGAACGACTTGTCGATGACGACGTTGCGGCCCTTGGGGCCGAGGGTCACCTTCACCGCGTCGGCGAGGATGTCGACGCCGCGGAGGATGCGTTCACGCGCGTCGCGCGAAAATTTTACGTCTTTCGCTGCCATGATCTTGAACCTCTATTCTTTCAGGAATTTCGTATTGGAAAGGAAGCGGCGGGCACGGACCCGCTGCCCCGGAGCCGGTGTCAGCCGACGATGCCGAGGATGTCGCTTTCCTTCATGATCAGCAGGTCTTCGCCGTCGATCTTGACTTCGGTGCCCGACCACTTGCCGAACAGGATGCGGTCGCCGGCCTTGACGTCGAGCGGGGTCACCTTGCCATCTTCGGCCTTCGCGCCCGAACCGACAGCGACGACTTCGCCTTCCTGCGGCTTTTCCTTGGCGCTGTCAGGGATGATGATCCCGCCGGCGGTCTTTTCTTCAGCCTCTACGCGGCGGACGAGAACACGATCGTGCAACGGACGAAAAGTCATCTGCGTCACCCTTTCCTTGCTTTGCTTCTGGACAGGGATACGCCAGTCACCTGCTACGCCCCCTGCCCGATGGTTGGAATCGGATTAGCACTCACCTCCTGTGAGTGCCAACAGCGGTGGATATGTGGCTCGCCCTCCGCATGGTCAAGGTCGATGCCACCAAATTTTTTCAGTCGCGAGACAGGCCGGGCCGGAACGGCAGCCGCATCGGATGAAACGCTCGTCCGTGCGGGCCGTTTACAGCATGGGCGCCGTCCTATAGCCCTGAGGCGAAGCCAATTCGGGAGAATGATCGTGTCCTTCATCCGGGGCGCATGGAAGTTGCTGGTCGGCATCAAGGATGCGCTTGTCCTCCTCTTCATGCTTCTGTTCTTCGCGCTGCTGTGGGCGACGCTCTCGGCCCGGCCCAATCCGGCCAGCGTCACCAAGGGCGCGCTGCTCGTCGATCTGAAGGGCACGCTTGTCGAGCAGCCCGAGGAAAGCGACACGATGGCGGTGCTCGCCGGTACCACCAATGTCGCGCGCCAGCACCGGCTGCGCGATGTCGTGCGCGCGATCGAGGCGGCGGCGGGCGATGACCGGATCAAGGCCGTCGTGCTCGATCTTGACAGTTTCGCGGGCGGCGGCCAGGCCGCGCTCGCGCGCACCGGCGCCGCGCTCGACAAGGTACGCGCCGCGAAAAAGCCCGTGCTCGCCTTCGCCACCGGCTATACCGATGATGGTTATCAGCTCGCCGCGCACGCCAGCGAAGTCTGGCTCGATCCGATGGGCATGGCGCTGTTCACCGGTCCCGGCGGCTCGCGCCTTTATTACAAGGGGCTGATCGACAAGCTCGGCATCTCGACCAAGGTCTACCGCGTCGGCACCTTCAAGTCGGCGGTCGAGCCCTATACCCGCACCGACCAGTCGCCCGAGGCGCGCGAGGCCAATCAGGCGCTTGCCTCGGCGCTGTGGCAGATGTGGCAGGACGATGTCGCCCGCGCCCGCCCCAAGGCGCAGATCGCGGCCTTCGTCGCACGCCCTGACACCCAGATCGCGGCCGCCGGCGGCGATCTGGCGCAGGCCGCGCTCAAGGCGGGGCTGGTCGACCGCATCGGCGACCGCATCGCCTTTGGCAAGCGCATTGGCGAGATCGCAGGCACAGAATCGGGCAAGCCCGAGGGCAATTTCCGTCACACCCGACTGGCCAACTTCATCGCCGCCAACCCCGAAAAATCCTCGGGCAACGCGATCGGCGTCGTCACCGTCGCGGGCGAGATCGTCGACGGCAAGGCGCTGCCCGGCACGGCGGGCGGCGACACGATTTCCGAGCTCATCCTGAAGGGGCTCGCCGAGAAGAATCTGAAGGCGCTCGTCGTCCGCGTCGACTCCCCCGGCGGCTCGGTCCTCGCGTCAGAAAAGATCCGTCAGGCCGTGCTTCAGGCCAAGGTCAAGGGGTTGCCCGTGGTCGTCTCGATGGGCTCGGTCGCGGCGTCGGGTGGCTATTGGGTCGCCACGCCCGCCGACCGGATCTTTGCCGAACCCTCGACCATCACCGGCTCGATCGGCGTGTTCGGTATCTTGCCCACTTTCGAAAATGCGCTCGCCAAGGTCGGCGTCACCAGCGACGGCGTTGCCACCACCCCCCTCTCTGGTCAGCCCGATCTGCTCGGCGGCACCAACGCGACCTTCGATACGGTGATGCAATCGAGCATCGAGAATATCTATGCCCGTTTCCTTGGTCTCGTCAGCCAGTCGCGCAAGCTTCCGGTCGCCCGGGTCGACAGCATCGCGCAGGGCCGCGTGTGGGATGGCGGCACCGCGCGCCAGCTCGGGCTGATCGACGGTTTCGGCGGCGTCGAGGAAGCCGTGGCCGAAGCCGCCCGCCGCGCCGGGCTCGACTCCGCCAAGGCCCATGCCGAATATCTCGATCCCCAGCCCAGCCTCACCACGCAGCTGCTGAAAAGCTGGACGACCGATGATGACGGCGAACAGCCCGCCACCGATGCGCTCACCCGGCTGGCGCAGGCACGCACCGCGTACCTTATCCGCGCGGTGGACGATGCCCGCCGGCTTGCCGCGGGCCCTGCCGTCCGCGCCCAATGTCTCGAATGCCCAACCACAGGGGGAAAAATGCCCGTTCTGAATACTTCGCTGCTGGCGCGCCTTGCCGGCTGGATCATGCAATGATCCGTATCCGCCCGGCCGAAGCCCGGGACGCACAGCAGATCGCCGCGATCTACATGCCGTTCGTCACCACCACCGCCATCTCGTTCGAATCCACGCCCCCCTCACCCGAGGAAATGGTGCGGCGGATGACCGAGCATAACGGCTATTATCCCTGGCTCGTCGCCACCACCGAGGATAATGACGCGGTCATGGGCTATGCCTATGCTGGACCGTTCCGCGATCGCCCCGCCTATCGCTATATCGTCGAAACCTCGATCTATCTCGGCGGCAATGTCCAGCGCGGCCAGGGCTATGGCCGACTGCTCTATTCGGCGCTCATCGAAACGCTCACCAAGCAGGATTTCACCCAGGCGATCTCGGTGCTCTCGCTGCCCAACGAATACAGCATCCACCTCCATGAATCGCTCGGCTTCCGCCGCGCGGGCGTGTTCCGCGAAATCGGCTTCAAGAACAGCCAGTGGTACGATGTCGGTATCTGGCAGCGCGAACTGACCGAAGCCCAGACCCCGCCCGTCGATCCCCGCCCCTTCTCCGAAGTCGGCATGGTCGGCCCGGTCTGATCGGTTTTAAAGGGGCGGAGGCGGTGGTTTCCGCCCCCTTTTTTGATGACGGCTAACGACCAATGTCGGTCATCCGATCGGAATGCGAAATTGTTTGATTGCAGACGTTTGAAGAGGGCGACTATGCTACATTCAGTATGGCTTACAAAGGCATAGACTACGAATTCGGTCTGCGATGGGTCTGTGTTGCAGGCACTGCCGCCCTGATTGGAGCCGTTTTGTTTTTACGGCCGAAGCCAATGCCGCCGCCAAAAAATGCTACTGTGTTCGGTTGCTACACTGCATCCTTGGGACCACCCATTATCCTTACGGAAGATGGGATGAAAATACTCCAGAGCGGATTCCCACGGATTGGATTTCATTTGGAACGCCATAAAAATGGCATTGCTCTGACCGCTGAGGTACGGATTGCAGCAAAGCCAATTGGGGGCCGTTACGTATACAATATCGTTCAGCCCGGCAAAGGATTGTATCTGTATTTCTTCAAGATCATTGACGGGCGTCGTTATGGCGTTCTTGACGAACGAGAACTGTCGCAGTTCACCATGTTATCTACTGACGGCATTTACCTTTCTTATAAAAAGACATCTGGCACCTCATGCTGAAATGTCAGCTTTTAATAATTCCCTGTCCGCAAACCGCCAGTCTCCTAACCACCCATATCGGCTTAATACCGCTACTCAGAGTTGCCGCACCATATAGGTCGAATCGTCGCCGTAGCTCTGAAGCTTACGCGCGATGGCCGGATCTCCGGTCACTGGCGCAAAGCCCATGCTGCTCCAGAAGGGGACCGAATCGTTTACCGAGACAAGCGCGATCTTCATAACACCCGCCGCTGCCGCTTCACTGGCAAGACGCTCGACGATCGGCCGTGCATGGCCCTGCCCGCGCATCTCGGGGTGCAGCGCCAGATCGTGCAGATACCAGACGTCGCGTGCCTCGGGCAGCGTGCCCAGCAGACTGTCGAGCGGCGGAATCGCCCCTAGCGGCCAAGGATAGGCGATAAGATAGCCCTTCACGTCGTCGTCGCTCGCAAGCACGAAACACGCTTGCGGGAACAACGCAACGCGCTCTGCGAAACAGGCGCGCGCCTCAAAATGATCGGGAAAGGCGGAGGCGGCCACTGCCACCACTCCATCGACATCGTCCGCCCGCATCGGGCGCCAGCTATATTCACTCATGATGAAACCCTTTTAGCCGCGATAGGCGGGCAAATGCCACTGCCGCACGATCGCCAGCCCGCGCAGCACGAAACCCGCCACCGCCGCCAGCACGGCTGCAGCGGGTTCGTCGACACCCAGCATCACGAGCACCGCGAACAGCACCGCTGCCAGCGCGGCGGCCGTCACATAGAGTTCGGGGCGGATCACGATCGACGGTTCATTGGCCAGCACGTCGCGAATGATCCCGCCGACACAGGCCGTGAACACCCCCATCATGATCGCGGGTAAAGGGTCAATGCCGAACGACAGCGACTTGGCGACGCCGAACACCGCATAGGCCGACAGCCCCGCCGCATCGAACCAGTCGAGCGCCTTGGGGCTCCAGATCTTTTTCGGGGTGATCCAGACGAGCAGCGCGGTGACAAGGCAGGCCGCCAGATAATTGGAATCATGCACCCAGAATACCGGCGCATCAATCAGAAGGTCGCGCACCGTGCCGCCGCCCACACCGGTCACCAACGCGAAAAAGGCGAAGGTCACCACCGTCTGCTGCTTGTGCGCGGCCGCCAGCGCGCCGGACGCCGCGAACACGGCGACACCGAGCAGGTCGAGCCACTGCAACAGAAAACCGACATGAACCTCGGCCAACGCTTCCCCCCGACAATCCCCGCGTGATGCGCCAAGCACCTCCTGATCCACAAGAAATCAGGCGCGCGCTATCAGCGTCTAGCCGTCTGAATCATAGCGGGCAACGCATGCGTCCATCAGTAGATCCGGACGACCGAGCTTGACGATGCTGCTCATCGCCTTGCGTTTTTCCGCCTGCGCCGCCTCGGCGCCCGATTTACCATGCGCGGCGAGCAGCGGCGCAATCCGCGTGTCCAGCGCAGTTTCCAGCTTGTTGTAGCGCGACAGCTCGGCCTCATAGCGGCCGTCACTCGCCAACGCCGCCCGCATGAAGCGTCCCAGCGCATCGCAGCCAAGCCCGGCGACATAGGGATCGTCGGGCAGCTTTGCGGGTTCGGGGGGTGGCGGAAACGCCTTGTCGCACGGTTCGATCAACGCCTGCCAGTCGCTGTCGGTCACCTCGCCCGCACGTTCGCTCATCCCGGCAATCACCGCCGAGGCATCGGCCTGCGCAAATTCGGGGGTACGCGCGCCCACCACAAGCGCATGGCGCAAGATATCACCCTGCGCGGCCATGCTGAGTGGCGCCTTGATGTCCGCCTGCGCCGCGCGTGCCTTGGCGGCGGCGACCACGCCGCAGGTAGCGGCGCTGGCGATCGGATCGTCCGGCAAGGCGATGGCCCTTGGGCCGCACCCCGCGATCAACGATCCCGACACGATCATAATGGCTAGGGCACGCGACACGCTTTTCTCCTGGTTGTTGCCGGGAAAAAGCGAACGGGCCGGGAATTTGGTTCCCGGCCCGCTGCTGCTCGTTGTGGCTGGACGCCCCGATCAGATGTGGATCGGCTTGCCCTGCACCGCCATCGCGGCTTCCTTGATGGCTTCCGAATGGGTCGGGTGGGCATGGCAGGTATAGGCGATGTCTTCCGACGTCGCGCCGAATTCCATGGCCTGCGCCGCCTGTGCGATCATCGTGCCCGCAACCGAGCTGACGACCCAGACGCCGAGCACGCGGTCGCTGTCGGCCTCGGCGATCACCTTCACGAAACCGTCGGTGTCGCGGATGGTCTTGGCGCGGCTGTTCGCCATCATCGGGAACTTGCCGACCTTGATCGCGCCCTTTTCCTTGGCCTGTTCTTCGGTCAGGCCGACGCCGGCGATCTCGGGGTGGGTATAGACCACGCTCGGGATCACATCGTGGTTCACGATGCCGGTGATGCCGCTGATGAATTCGGCAACCGCCACGCCTTCGTCCTCGGCCTTGTGCGCAAGCATCGGGCCCGGGGTCACGTCGCCAATGGCGTAAACGCCCTTTACTGCGGTCTGGAAATCATGGCCGACTTCGATCTGGCCGCGATTGTTGGTCGCCAGGCCGATCTTGTCGAGGCCAAGGCCATCGGTGTTCGGACGACGGCCGATCGATACCAGAACCGCGTCGGCTTCGATGGTTTCGGCGGCGCCGCCGGCTGCCGGTTCGACGGTCACAGTGGCCTTGCCGCCGTTCACGGCAACGCCCGTCACCTTGGTGCCGGTCTTGATGTCGAAGCCCTGCTTCTTGAAGATCTTGGTCGATTCCTTGCGGACTTCGCCGTCAAAGCCGGGCAGGATCTGGTCGAGGAACTCGACCACGGTCACCTTCGCGCCCAGACGACGCCACACCGAACCCAGTTCAAGGCCGATCACGCCGCCGCCGATGACGACCATGTGCTCGGGCACCTTGGGCAGTGCCAGCGCGCCGGTCGAATCGATCACGACCTTCTGGTCGATCTCGACGCCCGGAAGCGGCGTCACGCTCGAACCGGTGGCGATCACGATCTTCTTGGCGGTCACGGTCTTGCCGGCCACTTCGACGGTGTTCGCGCCGGTGAAGGTCGCCAGACCCTTCAGCCATTCGACCTTGTTCTTCTTGAACAGATATTCGATGCCACCGGTCAGCTCGCCGACCGCCTTGGTCTTTTCGGCATGCATCGCGTCGAGGTCGAGGCTCACGCCCTCGGTCTTGATGCCGAACTTGGCGAACACGCCTTCATGCGCTTCCTCATAGATTTCGGAAGCGTTGAGAAGCGCCTTCGAGGGGATGCAACCCACGTTGAGGCAGGTTCCGCCCAACGTTTCGCGGCTTTCGGCACATGCGGTCTTCAGGCCCAGCTGCGCGGCACGGATCGCGGCCACATAGCCGCCCGGGCCGGCACCGATCACCAGAACGTCGAAATCAAACTCTGCCATCACACACTCCGCTTGCCCTGCATATGGGGGAAAAGGGCACTAACTGTTCCGTTTACATAGCCGCAAATGGATCGGGCCGCGAGACGCGGCCCGATCTTTTACGGCTTAAAGGTCGATCAGCAAACGCGTCGGATCTTCGATCGCGTTCTTCAGCGCGACGAGGAAGGTCACGGCTTCGCGGCCGTCGACCAGACGGTGGTCGTAGCTGAGCGCCAGGTACATCATCGGACGCACGACGATCTGGCCGTCACGGACAACCGGGCGTTCCTCGATGCGGTGCAGGCCGAGAACGGCCGACTGCGGCGGGTTGATGATCGGGGTCGACAGCAGCGAGCCGAAGACGCCGCCGTTCGAGATGGTGAAGGTACCGCCCTTCATTTCTTCCATCTTCAGCGTGCCGTCTTTGGCGCGGCGGCCGAAATCGCCGATCGTCTTTTCGACGGTCGCAACGCTCATGTCCTGCGCGTCGCGGATCACGGGCACGACGAGGCCGTTCGGGGCCGAAACGGCAACCGAGATATCGGCATAGTCGTGATAGACGATGTCATCGCCGTCGATCTGCGCGTTGACGCCCGGAACGTCCTTGAGCGCCATGCACGCGGCCTTCACGAAGAAGCCCATGAAGCCGAGGCGAACGCCGTGCTTCTTCTCGAACAGATCCTTGTACTTCGCACGCGCTTCCATGACTGCGGTCATGTCGACATCGTTGAAGGTGGTGAGGATCGCGGCGGTGTTCTGCGCGTCCTTTAGGCGGGTCGCGATGGTCTTGCGCAGGCGGGTCATCCGCACGCGTTCTTCCTGACGCACGGCCGGTGCGGCGGCGGCAGCGGGGGCTGCCGGTGCATCGACCTTGACACCCTTGGCCGCGGCCAGAACGTCTTCCTTGGTCAGGCGGCCGTCACGGCCGGTGCCACGGATCGACGAGGGATCGACGCCGTGTTCGAGAACAAGGCGGCGCACTGCGGGCGACAGCGTGACGATGTTGTCGTCACCGCCGGCAATAGCGGCCTGCACCGCCGGTGCCGGGGCAGCGGCTGCGGCAGCCGCCGCGGGTGCGGCTGCTGCGACTGCGCCACCTTCTTCGATCAGCGCGATCAGCGCGCCGACTTCGACGGTGTCGCCGGGCTTGGCGATCTGCTCGCCCATCACGCCGGCAACGGGTGCGGGGACTTCGACCGCGACCTTGTCGGTTTCGAGGCTTGCGATGGGTTCATCGGCTGCGACCGCTTCGCCGGGCTTTTTCAGCCATTCGCCGATGGTCGCTTCGGTGATCGATTCACCCAGAACGGGGACTTTGACTTCGGTTGCCATGGTTTTGCTCAACCCTTCTTCTGGCGACGGATTTCTTCACGGACGCTGTGACCCAACGCATCAGCGATGAGCGCGCCCTGTTCGGCGAGGTGACGCTTGGCAAAGCCCGTCGCGGGCGATGCCGAGGCCGCACGGCCTGCATAACGGGCCCGAGCGGGGCCAACGCCGGCATCGGCGAGGCACTGCTCGATATAGGGCTCGACATGGAACCACGCGCCGTTGTTCTTCGGCTCTTCCTGGCACCAGACGACCTCTTCGAGGTTCGTCATGCGCTTCAGGCGGATCGTCAGCTGCTCACCCGGGAACGGATAGAGCTGCTCGATACGGACGATCTGGGTGTTCTTGTCACCCGCCGCATCGCGCGCTTCGATCAGGTCATAGGCGACCTTGCCCGAGCAGAGCACCAGACGCTTCGTTTCCGTATCGGCCGAACCATTGGTGTCGGACAGGATACGGTTGAAGTGGCTGTCGCCCAGGAAGTCCTCGGTCTTCGACACCGCCATCTTGTGGCGGAGCAGCGACTTCGGCGTCATGATGACCAGCGGCTTGCGGAAGCCGCGGTGCATCTGACGGCGCAGCACGTGGTAATAGTTGGCCGGAGTGGTGATGTTGCACACCTGGATGTTGTCGTTCGCGCACAGCTGGAGATAGCGCTCCAGGCGGGCCGACGAGTGTTCCGGACCCTGACCTTCAAACCCGTGCGGCAGCAGCATCACCAGGCCGTTGGCGCGGAGCCACTTGGATTCACCCGACGCGATGAACTGGTCGATCATGACCTGCGCGCCGTTGGCGAAATCGCCGAACTGCGCTTCCCAGAGCACGAGCGTCTTCGGCTCGGCCATGGCAAAGCCATATTCGAAACCAAGCACGCCGAATTCCGAAAGCGGGCTGTCCAGCACTTCGAAATTGCCGTGCGGCACGGTGGTCAGCGGGACATATTTGTCTTCGGTGTTCTGGTCGACCCAGACAGCATGGCGCTGGCTGAACGTACCACGACCCGAATCCTGGCCCGAGAGACGGACGCCATAACCTTCCGAAACGAGCGAGCCGTAAGCCAGCGCTTCGCCGGTTGCCCAGTCGAAACCCTGTCCGGTCTTGAACATCTCACGCTTAGCGTCGAGCACGCGGCCCAGCGTCTTGTGGATGGTCAGGCCTTCGGGCACTTCGGTCAGCGTCCGGCCAAGGCTGTCGAAAAGCTTCTTTTCGATGCCGGTTTCGATCGAACGGGTGATGATGTCCTGATCGGCAGGCTTGTTCAGGCCCGTCCAGCGACCGGCGAACCAGTCGGCCTTGTTGGGCTTGTAGCTCTTGGCGGCCTCGAACTCGTCTTCCAGCGTGTCGACAAGGCCCTTGGTGGTCGTGTCTACCCAGCTCTGGTCGACAACGCCCTCAGCCTTCAGGCGATCGCCGTAAATCGCCGAAACGGGCGGGTGCTGGCGGATCTTGGCGTACATCAGCGGCTGGGTGAAACCGGGCTCGTCGCCTTCATTGTGGCCGAAGCGGCGATAGCACCACATGTCGATCACAATGTCGCGCTTGAAGCGCTGGCGGAATTCGATCGCCATCTTGCACGCGAAGGTCACGGCTTCCGGATCGTCCCCATTGACGTGGAAGATCGGCGCCTGAACGCCCTTCGCCACGTCCGACGGATAGGGCGACGACCGCGCGAATTGCGGGCTCGTCGTGAAACCGACCTGGTTGTTGATGATGAAGTGGACACAACCGCCGGTGTTATAGCCACGGATGCCCGAGAAACCGAGCGTTTCCCAAACGATGCCCTGGCCGGCAAAGGCCGCGTCGCCGTGGATCAGCACGGGCAGAACCTGCTCATGCTCCTTCAGGTCGCCGCGGATCGACTGCTGCGCGCGAACCTTGCCAAGGACGACCGGGTTCACCGCTTCGAGGTGCGAGGGGTTGGGAACCAGCGACATGTGGACGCTGATGCCGTCGAACTCGCGGTCGGTCGAAGTACCGAGGTGGTACTTCACGTCGCCCGAACCGCCGACATCGTCGGGGTTGGCGGAACCGCCCGAGAATTCGTGGAAGATGATGCGATAGGGCTTGCCCATCACGTTGGCGAGCACGTTCAGGCGGCCGCGATGGGCCATGCCGTAAACGATTTCGCGCACGCCGTACTGGCCGCCATATTTGATCACCGCTTCGAGCGCGGGGACCATCGATTCACCGCCATCAAGGCCGAAGCGCTTGGTGCCGACATATTTGCGGCCGAGGAACTTTTCGTACTGCTCGCCCTGGATGACCTTGGACAGGATCGCCTTCTTGCCCTCGGGCGTGAATTCGATCGCCTTGTCCTTGCCTTCCATGCGTTCCTGCAGGAAGCGACGCTCTTCGACGTCGGCGATGTGCATATACTCAAGGCCGACATTGCCGCAGTAATTTGCGCGCAGGATCTCGACGAGTTCGCGCACCGTTGCGGTCTCGAGGCCAAGCGTGCCGCCAAGATAGACGGGCTTGTCGAGATCGGCCTGCGAGAAGCCGTGATATTCGGGGGTCAGGTCGGCGGGCAGCTCGCGCTTGGAAAGGCCAAGCGGATCGAGATTGGCTGCCAGGTGGCCGCGCACGCGGTACGTGCGAATGAGCATCTGGGCGCGGATGGCGTCGGCGGCGGCGCTGGCGATATCGCCTGCAGGCGCGGCGGCGACGGGGGCGGCCTTTTTGGGATCTTTCTTCTTCTCGACTTCCATCTGCGTGGGGTCGAGCGCGGCGGTCAGCGCGTCGGTCGTGGCGGGCGGCCAGTTCGGCTTTGCCCAACTCGGCCCCGAAGCAGCGGATTCAAGACCTTCAAACCATGCCCGCCATGCGGGCTCCACATTGTCGGGGTGGGTCTGATAAACGCGGTACAGCCCCTCGACAAAACCCGGGCTTACGCCCGCTATTTCGTCGAAATCCTGGCCTTCATATCCCATTGTAACAATCCTTGTTACCGGCCCCTCGCCCGGATGGCGAAGGGGCCGGCATGAGCGATCAGCCCTGCAGAAGGGCCTTCAGCGTAACGCCGAGCTCGGACGGGCTCGGAGAAACGCGGATACCTGCGGCTTCCATGGCCGCAATCTTGTCGTCAGCGCCGCCCTGGCCGCCCGAAACGATGGCGCCGGCATGGCCCATGCGGCGGCCCGGAGGCGCCGTACGGCCTGCAATGAAGCCGACCATCGGCTTCTTGCGGCCACGCTTGGCTTCGTCGATCAGGAACTGGGCTGCTTCTTCTTCGGCCGAACCACCGATTTCACCGATCATGATGATCGATTCGGTCTTGTCGTCGGCCAGGAACAGTTCGAGCACGTCGATGAAGTTCGTGCCGTTGACCGGGTCGCCGCCGATGCCGACTGCGGTGGTCTGGCCCAGGCCTTCGTTCGTGGTCTGGAACACGGCTTCATAGGTAAGCGTGCCCGAGCGCGAAACGACGCCGACCGAACCCTTCGAGAAGATGTTGCCCGGCATGATGCCGATCTTGCACTCGCCCGGGGTCAGGACGCCGGGGCAGTTCGGGCCGATGAGGCGCGACTTCGAACCCGAAAGCGCGCGCTTCACCTTCACCATGTCGAGCACGGGGATGCCTTCGGTGATGCAGACGATCAGCGGCACTTCCGCGTCGATCGCTTCGAGGATCGAGTCAGCGGCGAAGGCGGGCGGAACGTAGATCACCGAAGCGTCGGCGCCGGTCGTGGCTACGGCTTCTTCGACCGTGTTGAACACGGGCAGACCGATATGGGTCGTGCCGCCCTTGCCCGGGGTCACGCCGCCGACGACCTTGGTGCCGTAGGCAAGCGCCTGTTCCGAGTGGAACGTGCCCTGGGCGCCGGTGAAGCCCTGGGTAATTACCTTGGTATTTGCATTAACGAGGATGGACATGCCGTCATCTTCCCTTTGTGTCATCCCCGCCGAAACGGGGATCCAGATGGTTCATACTGCATCGTCTGGATTCCCGATCCTACGGGAATGACAATACTCATTTGAGGGTTTCGTCGATTCCCTTGCACGCCACCAGCAGTTCCTTGACCGCGTCGACGGACACTTGGAGGTTCGCCTTGGCTTCGTCGTCGAGAGCGATTTCAACGATCTGCTCGACGCCGTCCTTGCCGATGATCACGGGCACGCCGACATACAGGCCATCAAGGCCGTACTTGCCGTCGACATAGGCCGCGCAGGGCAGCAGGCGCTTCTGGTCGTTCAGATAGGCTTCGGCCATCGCGATGCCGCTGGTTGCGGGCGCGTAATAGGCCGAACCGGTCTTGAGCAGGCCTACGATTTCGCCGCCGCCCGAACGGGTGCGCTGCACGATCGCGTCGATGCGCTCCTGCGTCGAACGGCCCTGCTTGATAAGATCGGGAATCGGGATACCGGCAACCGTCGAATACTGGACGACGGGCACCATGGTGTCGCCGTGGCCGCCAAGCACGAAGCTGTTCACGTCGCGGACCGACACCTGGAACTCTTCGGCCAGGAAATGGCTGAAGCGTGCCGAATCGAGAACACCGGCCATGCCGACGACCTTGTTGTGCGGCAGGCCCGAGAATTCACGGAGCGCCCACACCATCGCGTCGAGCGGGTTGGTGATGCAGATCACGAATGCGTTGGGGGCATTGTCGCGAATGCCTTCGCCAACGGACTTCATGACCTTGAGGTTGATGCCGAGAAGGTCGTCGCGGCTCATGCCCGGCTTGCGGGCGACGCCGGCGGTGACGATGATGACGTCCGCGTCCTTGATGTCGGCATAGTCGTTCGAACCGGTGATCTTCGCGTCGAAGCCTTCGACCGGGCCGCACTGGCTGAGGTCGAGCGCCTTACCCTGGGGGACGCCTTCAACAACGTCGAACAGGACGATATCGCCCAGTTCCTTGAGCGCAGCGAGATGCGCGAGCGTGCCGCCGATATTACCTGCGCCGATCAGCGCGATCTTCTTCCGAGCCATGCAGTCGTTCTCCCTCATTAGGGCACGCGACCACTGGACTCGGGCCGCAGCCTTTTAAGATTGGGGTCCGCTTAGGCCCTTCGGTCAGCAAGAGCAACCAAGGAAAGCCTTATCCAACCGGAAATCTTTGCGATTGCGAATGAGTTGCAACAATGACCCGAGGCGCCGTGAAGCGGGCGCTCCGGAGCACCACGATGCTCCCTATTACTGCCTTATAGAAGAATTGTTCCCGATCAGCGCGCTAGCGGCGACAATGGCAGCCCGGCACCGACACCCCGTCCCCATCCGCACCACCGTCAAGCTGCTGATCGGCTGTCAATAAGTGCAACCGTCCCGGCCGAAAACGCACATGGCCCCTTTCGCGATACGCCGCCCAAACCGACTCATGCCGCCATCGCAACAACCTTGATCTCACTGAGTGCTTTCGGCATCCATATCGGCGCACTGCGGAGCTTTGCCCTTGAACCAGCGTAAAATCTTTGAGTCCGGGCAGGTGCCCGTCGCTCGCAGCGGATGGACCCAGCCGCAAGGGCCCGCGCACGCCTATCCCGCGCTTGCAACGGAGATCGACACCGATGTGGCGATCGTCGGCGCGGGTCTCGCCGGAAGCGCGCTCGCGCTCCATCTGGCCGAAGCGGGAGTGCGCGTGGCCGTGCTCGAGGCACGCCAGCCCGGCTGGGGCGCCTCGGGGCGCAACGCTGGCCATGTCCTTCCCATCCTCAAGGATCTGCGCGTCCTCGACGGCTTTCCCGATGGCGGCAAACGCTTTCTCGATATTTTCCGCGAACATCACACCATCCCGTTCGATCTCGCGGCGAAACACGGCATTGATTGCGATGCGGTGCGCAGCGGTTATCTGAACGGCATGCGCTCGCGCGGCACGTTCGACAGATTCCTCGCGCAATCGGCCCATCTCGAAGCGCAGGGGCTGCAAAAACTGACGCGCTACACCGCCGCAGAGATGGAGGCGGCAACCGGCTCCAGCCATTATCCCTACGGCGTCGCCTATGAAAATGGCGGGCGGATCAATCCCTATCGCTTCACCAACGGCATGATCGCTGCTGCCGAGAGGCTGGGCGCGGCGATCTTCGGCGACAGCGAGGCGCTGACGCTGGTCGAGGACGGTGCGCGCTGGCGCGTGACCACAGCCCGCGGCTGCGTCCACGCCGACCGCGTGGTGTTCTGTACTAATGCCTATCCAACCGATATCGTCCCCGCCTTTGCGCGCGCCTATTACCCGCTCACCGCCTATGCGCTGACGACCAAACCGCTGCCGCCCGAAGCGCGCGACCTCATAATGCCGGGCGGCGCCACCTTTGCGCAGGCCCCCATCGACCTCAACCCGCTGGTCCGCGACCGGCACGACCGGCTGATCCTGTCATCGATCCCGCGCGCCACCGCCCCCGAGGATGGCACCTGGCATTTCAAAAGCCAGCTACACTGGATCCACCGTGTCTGGCCTGAAACGCGCGCAATGAATATCGAGCTCGATCAGTATTGGACTGGCCGAGTCGGCATGCGCCCGCGTGAATTTCCGGGTGTTTTCGAACATCGCCCCGGCGTTTACGGGCTGATGCACTTCAATGCCTGGGGCAATGTCATGGCGCCGCTGATGGGGATGCTGCTGGCGGACGGGCTTCGCCAGGATCGGATCGACACGCTCCCCTTCCCGGTCGAGCGCGCCGAACCAGTACGCTGGCCGAGCAAGCAGCATGTGCTGATCCGCCGCATCCTGATCCCCGCCGCACGCACCGCGCAGCGTTTCGGCGGGATCTGAAGCGAAAACCTAGCGCGCCGCGCCGGCTTCCTCGAGCCCGTGACCTTCTTCCAGGTAATCCTGCGACTGCATTTCCATCAGGCGGCTGACGGTCCGCTCGAACTCGAACGCACCGTCCCCCTCGGGATAGAGCGCCTCGGGCTCGGCCGCCGCACTGGCCAGCAGCTTGACCTTATATTCGTACAGCGCGTCGATCAGGGTGACGAAGCGCGCCGCCTCGTTGCGGTTGTGTGGCCCCAGCCGGGGGATGCCGACGATGATGACGGTGTGGAACCGCCGCGCGATCGCCAGATAATCGGCCGCCCCCCGCGCCTCGGCGCACAGCCGCTTGAACGAGAATACTGCCACGCCCTTCAGGCTCTTGGGCACATGCAGGCTGCGCCCGCCGGGCACCGCAATATCCTCGCTCGGCACATGCGCCGCATCCTCGGGCGGATAGTCGGTCAGCCGGAAAAACGCATCGCGCAGCGCCACCGTCGCCACCGGATCGGCCGGCACATACCAGGTCGGCACCCCACCCAGGCGGTCCAGCCGGTAATCGACCGGGCCGTTCAGCGTCAGCACATCCAACTTTTCCTCGATCAGATCGATGAACGGCAGGAAATGCTCGCGGTTGAGCCCGTTCTTGTAGAGATCCTTGGGCGCGCGGTTCGACGTCGCCACCACCGTCACCCCCTCGGCGAGGATCGCGGTGAACAGCCGCGACAGGATCATCGCATCCGCGCTGTTGTTGATCACCATCTCGTCGAATGCCAGCAACCGCGCCTCGGCGGCTATCGCCTTGGCGACGGGCAGGATCGGGTTGCCTGCTTCCTTCTGCCGTTCGATGCGCAGCCGGTCGTGCACGTCCATCATGAATTCATGGAAATGGACGCGGCGTTTGCGCTCGATATCGACGCAGCCGAAGAACAGATCCATCAGCATGGACTTGCCACGCCCCACCCCGCCCCAGACATAGAGCCCGCGCGGCACTTCGGGTTTGGTGCGCTTCAGCCGGGACAGGAGCGACGCCTTGCGGCTCGTCGCCTCCAATTCCTGTTGCAGCCGCGTCAGCCGTTCAGCGGTCGCGCGCTGTTCTGCGTCGGGACGCAGCTCACCTGCCTTCAGCAGGGCCTCATATGCCTGAATAACGCTCGTCATTTGCTACTGGGCTTACGCAAGGTCGCGGCGAATGCCGCCACCTTATGCTCTCCTTGAACCACCATGCCACGCAGAAACAGCAGCCGCCCCGTTTCGCACAGCAATTCCACCACCGCGTCCATGGGCTCGTCCACCTTGCCCGCCCCAATGAACTGGGTGGACAGGTCGAGCGTCACCGACGTGCCCGCCTCGACAAGCCCGAACAGCCGGGCCGCGCCGAACAGCGCCATGTCGATAAAGGCCAGCGTCGCGCCGCCATGGACATTGTTAGCAAGGTTGGAATGCCGCACCTCGGGCATCATGCGCACGCGCGCCTGCCCGTCGGGATCGAGGCGGACGATGAAATCCGCGAAGTTGCGGTTGAACCGCGTGGCGTCGCTCAGACGCCAGCTGAGCCAGCCCGGATGATCCGGGGCTGGCTCAAGAATGAAATCGGGCTTTTCGGTCGCGCTCAAAGCTGGCGTTCGACCACCATCTTCTTCACTTCAGCGATCGCGCGCGCGGGGCTCAGGCCCTTGGGGCACACGTTCGAGCAGTTCATGATGGTGTGGCAACGATACAGGCGGAACGGATCTTCCAGCTCGTCCAGGCGCTCGCCGGTCATCTCGTCGCGGCTGTCGGCCAGCCAGCGATAAGCCTGGAGCAGGATTGCCGGGCCGAGGAACTTGTCGCTGTTCCACCAGTAGCTCGGGCACGAGGTCGAACAGCAGGCGCACAGGATGCACTCGTACAGGCCGTCGAGCTTCGAACGGTCCTCGGGGCTCTGAAGGCGCTCCTTGCCCGACGGCGTCGGGGTCACGGTTTGCAGCCAGGGCTTGATCGAGGCGTACTGCGCATAGAAATGGGTGAAGTCGGGAACGAGGTCCTTAATCACTTCCATGTGCGGAAGCGGCGTGATGCGGACTTCCTTGTTGCAGTCTTCGATGGCGTGCGTGCAGGCCAGCGTGTTGCGGCCGTCGATGTTCATCGAGCACGAACCGCAAATGCCTTCGCGGCACGAACGACGGAAGGTGAGCGAGGGGTCCTGCTCGTTCTTCATCTTGAGCAGCGCGTCGAGCACCATCGGGCCGCAATTGTCGAGATCGATCTCGAACGTGTCGTAATGCGGGTTCTCGCCCGAATCCGGGTCGTAGCGATAGACCTTGAACGCCTTCACGTTGGTCGCGCCCGCGTCCGCCTTGTGCGTCTTGCCCTTGGGGCTGATCTTGCTGTTCTTGGGCAGCGTGAATTCGGCCATGTCGCTACAATCCTTCGCGTACGATATTCGTCGCCCCGATAGTCAATCGTGCGCGCGGATGAAAGACCCTATCGCATTTCGTTTGACAATCAGGCGGTTTTGCGCCGCGCAATCAGTTCGCTCACCAGCGCGTGATCGGCGGGCTTGTCTACGTCTATACAGGCGTGGGCAAAGGGCAATTCCACCGCCACGGCCTTCAGCCCAAGCCTTTTGCCCGCCCGGCGAAGCGCCCCCGAAAGCGTCAGCAACCGCAGCCCCGCACCGATCAGAATCGGTAGGCCGAAGGCGCGAATCACCGCGCGACCGCGCTTGCGATCCTGCTCGATCGTCCGCCACACCGCCAGCACACGGTTCGCCGCCTCGCTCCCGAACCAGAAGAGATTCGCGCCCGAATAGGCGCCGCCCCGGAAACGCAGCCAGGTCCGCCGCCCCTCGGGGAATTCGGGGCGGAACACCGCCTCGCTCACCACCGCAGCCGCCACATCGGCTTGCGCCGCACGCGCCCGCGCCAGAAAGGCATCGATGATCGCATGGTCAATCAGCGGGTTGTCCGCCGTCGTCAGCAGATAGGGAAAGGCGCGCGGCGCGTGGTCGATCGCCGCCGAAACCGCTGCGCTCACCGAATCCCCGCCGGTCACGAACGAAACGCGCGGATCGCTTGCGAGTGCTGCGATATCCGCATGGGCGGTCAGCACTTCGGGTGACTGGGTGAGGATGCGCACCTCGCCGATGTCCGGGTGGCTCAGTAAGGTCACCATCACATGCGCCAGCATCGGGCGGCCCGCAATCTCGATCAGCGCCTTGTCGCGCACGCCGAACGCCTCGCCCAGCGGGTCGATACCGGGGCGGCGCCCTGCAGCGATCAGGGCGGTCAATCTGGGGGGGGCGTTGCTCTGCATCACCGCGCGCTAGCGCATTAATGACGCTGAGGGAATTATGCGCCTGCGCATCGCGGGGCTGTCGCGTCGCGTCGCTTTCTTGTAGGTCGGCGGGCAATGACCCAACAGAACCAGCACTCTCCTGAAATCACCGTGATCGGCGAGAACGCCGTCCGGCTCTGGGGCCTCACCACCCATGAACGCACGCGCCGCATCGCGCAGGCGGCCGGTTTTGGCTGGCACGACAATGGCTTGGCCAAGGCCCCTTGCGTCCTCGTCAATGCCGGCTTCGCGTTCGATCCGGGCTGGCTGCGCTATATCGCGGCCAATCCCGGCGCGGGGATCACGCTTGGCGGGGTGCCCGTGGTCGTCCACGCCCGCACCCAGGCCGAGGCGGACGCCGTCGCCGCCGCGATGCAGGCAGATAGCGCGCTTATCCTGCCGACGCTCGATCTCGTCGCCTATGAAAGCGGCCCGACGCTCGAGAACAAGGAACTGCGCAAGCGCGAGGTGCCGTTCCTCAACCGGCTCGTGCCCGAAACCGTTCGCCCGCTCGAACGCGCCAGCTACTTCGGCGCCTATAAGGGCGTCACCGATATCCTCACCAAATATCTCTGGCCCGAATGGGCGCTGGTGCTCACCCGCATCGCGGCCAAGCTGCACGTCACGCCCAACATGGTCACCGCTGTCGGCGCGATATTGTGCGTGGTCGCCACCTTCCTGTTCGCAAAGGGCGATTACTGGCTCGGCATGGGGCTTGGCCTCATCTTCATGGTGCTCGACACCGTCGACGGCAAACTCGCCCGCTGCACGATCACGTCCAGCTGGTGGGGCAATGTCTTCGATCACGGCATCGATCTCGTCCACCCGCCCTTCTGGTGGTATTTCTGGGGCTTGGGCCTCGCCAGTTGGGGGCTTGCGCTCAGCCCGGATCAGTTCTGGTTCGCGATGATCGCGATCATCGGCGGCTATGTCGTCCAGCGCGTGATCGAGGGTGAATTCATCCGCCGCTTCGGTATGCACATCCATGTCTGGCGCAAGTTCGATTCGGATTTTCGCCTGATCACCGCGCGCCGCAACCCCAACATGGTCATCCTCGCGGCCGCCACACTCGCGGGTCGCCCCGATATCGGGCTGATCGCGGTGGCGTGGTGGACGATCATCTCGCTCGTCGTCCATGCCGTCCGCCTGATTCAGGCGATGGCAGCCAAGGCCGGCGGCACGCCGATCCGCAGTTGGCTTCAGGGGGACGCATGAACGATACGATCCGCAAATTCGGCTATCCCGAAACGCTGGTGCGCGACTATGCGCACTGGCTGGTGCTGCTCCGCCCCGCCCAGCCGACGCTGGGGTCGCTCGTGCTCGCCGCGCGCAGCGACGCGACGGCCTTTGGCGATTTGCCGGCCGAGGCGCACGCCGAACTCGCGGTCGTCACGCGCGACATCGAATCCGCGCTCAAGCAGGCGGTCGCCTATGAACGGATCAACTACCTGATGCTGATGATGGTCGATCCCCATGTCCATTTCCACGTCATCCCGCGTTATGCGGATGCGCGCAGCCATGGGGATCTGGCGATTGCCGATGCGGGCTGGCCCAAGCCGCCCGCGCTTGGCGAGGCTGTCGCGCTCGACGCCGCGCAGATCGCGGCGCTCGTCGGCTGGCTAAAGGGTCACTTCGCTTCCTGAGCGCGCCATTTGTCTGTGAGCGCGGTGGCGATCTCGATATCGTTGAGGAAATCGACCTCGGCCCAGGCCAGTCCCTCGATCGAAACTGTGCCGACCTGCCCCTTGGGCGCCAGCGCGTCGATGATCTTCAGATACCAGTGCTCGACGCCCACGGGCGTGCGCATATAGGCCTCCACGGTCTCGCGGAACAGCCGCCCGCCCTCGCCGCGGAACGACAGGAAGCCGATCGATTCGGCGTTGGTCTGCGCGGCTGTCAGCGTCTTGCCGATCGCCACCAGCCGCTCACCCACGCGGCTCACCTTCATGTCGTCGCTGTCATAGGCCTGTTTCACGTCGACGGTGACGGTGATCGGCCATTGGCGCGCACCGATCAGCGTCTCTACGATCTCGTTCGAAATCAGCGTGTCGCCATTGAGGATCAGGAAATCGCCTTCCATCGCGTCGCGCGCGATCCAGCACGACCCCAGATTGTCCGCCACCTTGTAGAACGGGTTGAAGCGCGCGCGCAGTTCCAGCCCGGGGCGCTGGAGCCGTGCCAGCTCCTCTTCCACCATATCGGCCATGAAGCCGGTGACGACGTCAATCCGGCGAATGCCGTGGCGTGCCAGCATCTCGACCTGCCAGGCAAGCAGCGTGCGGCCCGAAAAATCGATCAGGCATTTGGGGCGTTCGGCGGTCAGCGGCAACAGGCGCGAGCCCTGACCGGCGCTGAGGATAATGGCCTTGTCTGTCATGGCGGGGATCTGTGCAAAGCTCTGGCGTGGGTGGGGAAAGGGTTATAGGTCCTTTAGGCACATGCAGCCCTTTCAACAATCCCCGACCATGCACACGCCAAATCTGCGGTGCCTTACGCGCGCCCGGGCTCCCGGCATTTCCGGGGGCTGGACATGCCTTGGCGGGCTGCACCGATGACAGCCGCCCCCTCCGATGCAGGCGTCACTAACCGCGATCTCGCCAAGGGGCTGGGCACCACGCTGCTCGCGCGACTCGGCGGGGTGATCGATGTCATTTCGCAGCCGGTCTATGTCTGGCTGTTCGGGCTCGCCAGCTACGGGCTCTATGCGGTGCTCTGGGCGACGATCAACCTGGTCGAAAATATTGCCGATCTCGGCATGACCTCCTCGCTCCAGCGTGTCGTGCCGCAGGCCGAGGACGAACGCGCCGCCACCGCGGCGCTGCGTTCGGCCCTGCTGCTCGGGATCATCCCCTGCCTCGTCATCGCCGCCGCCGCATCATTGCTGGCGCCGCATGTCGCGCCGATCTTCAACGTCGCGGCGTCCGATCAGGGCGTGCTGGTCGAATCGATCCGGCTCTTCGCCTGGGCATTGCCGCTCTGGGCCTTTGTCGAGATATCCACCTCGGCGCTCCGTGCCCGGCGGGTCTTCGGCGCCGAAATCCGGCTGCGGATCTTCTGGGAACAGCTGATCCGGCTGCTCCTCGCCATTTGCTTTTATGCGATGGGTTTCGGCATTGTCGGGCTGTTCATGGCGCACATCATCTCGCTCGCGCTCATCTGCCTGCTCAGCATCCGCCTGCTCGCGCGCAACTATGACCTGCGCCATCTCGCCCATGGCCCGCTCATCGATCCGATGTTTCTCGATACGCTGCGCGCCGGGCTCGCCATGCTGCCCAACAACATCCTCGGCCGGCTGTTCGGCGATGCCCCGCCGATCGTGCTCAACGCGCTCATTCCCGGCGCAGGCGGCGCCACGGCGGCCGCGCTCTATACGATCGCGCGCAAGATCTCGAGCATCGTCCAGCTCGTCCGCCAGTCCTTCGGCTATGTGCTCGCTCCCCTCGCCTCGCTCGCCGCGCGCGGCGGCAAGGACGAGGTGATCCCGCTCTATGCCTTTGCCACGCGCCTCATCTTCGCGATCGCCGTCCCGCTCGGCGCGGTGATGGCGGGCGGCGGCGAGGCGTTTCTCGGCCTGTTCGGGCGCGATGCGCATGCCGCGCACGCCGCGCTCGTCATCCTCATCGGCGCGCGCATGGTCGAGGCCGTGTTCGGATCGGCGGTGTCGGTGCAGCAGGTGGTCGGCGGCTACCGCGCCCAGATCGTCGCCAGCGCGATCGGGCTGTGCGCGACAGTCGCCGTCGGCTGGCCGCTCGTCACCCATTATGGGCTGACCGGCATGGCGCTCGCCACCGGCATCGGCTTCATCGTCACCGCGCTCATCCCGCTGCTCCAGCTCCACCGCTATGACGCGATCCACCCGATGGAAGCGCCCTTCACCCGGGTCGCGCTGATGAGCATCCTCATCTCTGTCCCCGGCCTGCTGATCGCGGTCGTGGCATCAAAGCTGCAACCGGCGGCGCTGCAGCTTCCCGTGGTGGTGATCGTCACGCTCGCCACCGTCTGGGTCAGCTGCCGCTTCGCGCTCCCGCTGCATGATCGTCAGGCGCTTGGCAAAACCGCACGCAAACTGAAGCTGGTCTAACCCTCAGCGCCGACGCGATGCCGGTGCGGATGGCGGCGGCGCATCGCGCCAGCTGCCAGGCTCCAGTTGCTCAAGCGTCCAGTCGCCAATGCTCCAGCGCACCAGCCTGAGCGTCGGCAAGCCCACCGCCGCCGTCATCCGCCGCACCTGCCGGTTGCGCCCCTCGCGGATCGTCAGGCTGATCCAGCAATCGGGCACGGTCTTGCGAAAGCGGACCGGCGGATCGCGCTCCCACAGCGCGGGCGGGTCGATTCGCTCGGCGAGCGCGGGCCGGGTCATCCCGTCCTTCAGCGCGACGCCGCGGCGCAGCGCTTCCAGCTGGCCCGCATCCGCATCGCCCTCCACCTGCACCAGATAGGTCTTCGCCATCTTGAAGCGCGGATCGGCGATCTTCGCCTGCAGGCGCCCGTCATCGGTCAGCAGCAACAGCCCTTCGCTGTCGCGGTCCAGCCGCCCGGCGGGGTATACCCCGGGCAGATCGATATAGTCAGATAGCGTCGCACGCGCGCCATCGGTGCTGCGATCGGTGAATTGCGACAGCACGCCATAAGGCTTGTTGAACAGGATCAGACGAGACATTGGTTCTTATGCCGCTTCCAGCAGCCGGTCGGCCTGCGCGCGCGCTTCCTGCGTGATGTTCGCGCCGGACAGCATCCGCGCAATCTCCTCGCGCCGGTCATGATCGGAAAGCACCGCCACCCCGGTCCGAGTCACCAGTCCGTCATGGCTCTTGGCGATCAGCATATGCGCCGCGCCGCGCGCTGCCACCTGCGGGCTGTGCGTCACCACCAGAAGCTGGGTCTTCTGCGCCAGCCGGCCCAGCCGCTCGCCGATCGCGCTCGCCACCGCGCCGCCAACGCCGCGATCGATCTCGTCGAAGATCATCGTCGCCGCGCCGCCTTCCTCGGCCAGCGCCACCTTCAGCGCGAGGATGAAGCGCGACAGCTCACCGCCGCTCGCAATTTTCATCAGCGGCGCGAAGGGCGCACCGGGGTTGGTCGAAATCTCGAATTCCACGCGGTCAGCGCCACCCGCCCCCCATTGGCTTTCGGGCAGCGCCTCCACCACGGTGCGAAAGCGCGCGGCATCCAGCTTCAGCGGGGCAAGCTCGCCCTTCACCGCTGCGTCCAACCGCCCCGCCGCCGCCCGGCGCGCCGTGCTCAACGCCTCGGCCGCCGCGCGGTACGTCTTGGCCTTGGCGCGCGCATCGTCTTCCAGCTGCGCGAGCCCCTCGGTGCCGGCCTCCAGCCGCGCATGGCGCGCCTCAAGCTCGCGCAGCAGCGCGCCCAGCTGGTCGGGCGCCACGCGGTGCTTGCGCGCCAATCCACGCAGCTCGAACAACCGGGTTTCGATCGCTTCCAGCCGCTCCGGGTCATGGCGCAGCGCCTCGCCCGCGGCATCCAGCTTTTCCTCGGCCTCGGACGCTTCGATCACCGCCCGGTCGAGCGCGGCCAGCGCCTCAGCGAGATAGGGATGCTCGCTCGCCACGCGGTCCAGCCGGCGCGCCGCCTGACGCAACTGGGAAAGCCCGCCGTCCGATCCGGAAAACGCCTCGAGCACCGCGCCCAGATCGTCCGAAAGCCGCGCGCCCTTCTGCATATCGGCGCGTTCAGCGGCGAGCATTTCCTCCTCGCCGTCCTCGGGCGCGAAGCGGCTGAGTTCGCCGATCGCATGGTCCAGCCATTCGCGGTCCTGCGCGGCATTCTCGATATCGGCGCGCGCCTGTTCCAGCGCGTCGGTCGCCGCGCGCCACGCCGAATGCGCCGCCGCCACCGCGCCCGTATCGGCACGGGCAAAACTGTCGAGCAGGTCGCGGTGTCCGCGCGGGTTCAGCAGCCCGCGCTCGTCATGCTGGCCGTGGATTTCCACGAGCAGGCTGCCCAATTCGCGCAGCAATCCGGCCGATACCGGCTGGTCGTTGATGAACGCCCGGCTACCGCCATCAGCCTTCACCATGCGGCGCAGGATGATCGGTTCGCCCGGCTCCGCGTCCAGCCCGTTTTCGGCAAGCAGCGCCAGCGCGGGATGGGCTGCGCCTTCAGGGTCGAAGCTCGCGCTCACCACCGCCTGCGTCTGCCCCTGTCGCACCAGCCCGCTATCGGCGCGCGCGCCCAGCGCCAGCCCCAGCGAATCGAGCAGGATGGATTTGCCGGCCCCGGTCTCGCCGGTCAGCACCCCCAGCCCGCGCCCGAACTCAAGGTCGAGCGCCTCGATCAGCACGACATCGCGGATCGAAAGCCCGGTCAGCACGGCCTGGCCCCCTCAGCGCGCATGGCCGTCAGGCGGGATATTTCTGCATGAGTTCATAGGCACGCTCATACCATTTGGTGCCGGGATAATTGTTGCCCAGCACGGCGGCCGCCTTCTTGGCTTCCTCGCGCATGCCCAGCGCCAGATAGCTTTCGGTCAGGCGCATCAGCGCCTCGGGCGCGTGCGTCGTCGTGTCATATTCGTCGACGACGTTGCGGAAACGAACGCTCGCCGCCAGCCACTGCGCACGGCGCTGATAGAAACGGCCGATCTCCATTTCCTTGCCGGCCAGATGGTCGCGGACAAGGTCGATCTTCAGGCGCGCATCGGCGGCATAGCGGGTGTCGGGATAACGGCGGGTCAGCTCGCCCAGCGCGTTCAGCGCCTGCTGGGTGATCTTCTGGTCGCGCGTCACGTCGGTGATCTGCTCGTAATAATCGAGCGCGATCAGATAATAGGCGTAGGGCGCATCCTTGTTGCCCGGGTGGATCGCAAGGAAGCGCTGCGCCGACTGGATCGATTCATTATACTGCCGGGCGGCATAATAGCTGAATGCGCTCATCAGCTGCGCGCGGCGGGCCCAGGGCGAATAGGGATGCTGGCGTTCCACCTCGTCGAACAGCGCGGCCGCCATCTTGTATTGCTTGCGGTCCAGCCGGTCCTTTGCCGCGTTGTAGAGCGTGTTCACATCGCTCGCGACATAGTTGGTATCTGCCTTGGAGCTGGCGGAACCACGGGCACAACCGGCGAGCGGGGCGATCAGGGCAACGCCGATCAGAAGGGCGGCCGGCTTCATGGCAGAAATACGCATGGGGCGGTTTCTAGCTGAGCGAAACGACTTCGCCAAGCGCCGAGATGCACGCAATGCGCCTCATTTTTTCATGGGTGGGGCGAAGCGAAATCGAGCGCCTCGCCGCTCCGGTCACCGATTAAGCGGAAACAGCGCCGCCGCGATCCAGCGATCTTCGGCGCGCAGCACCATCCAGGCGCGTGCCGCCGCCCGGCTGTCCATCGGCTCGACGCCGATTCCGCGTGTCTCCAGCGCCTCGACAAAGGCGCGCGGGGGCCGCGCCAGCGCCGCCCCCGTCCCGATGAGGAGAAACTCGGGCGCAGGCGCCAATGCCAGCAAATGCTCGACATCCGCCGGCACCAGCGCGTCGAGCGCGGGGGCGTCCCAGCGCTCCACCCCTTGCGGGGTCAGCAGCACGCCGCCTTCATGCACCTCGCCGTCGATGCAAAAGCCGCCCTCGACGAAACCCGAGATACGCGGCCCCGCACCCACATTTTCACGGTCGAAACGAACGCTCATCCTATTGGCCTCAGGGCACCGCGCCGTCGTCTTCGCGGACACGTTCGGCGCCCTTGCCGCCCTTGGCAACATCCTTCGGCACGAAGCTGTCGGGTGTCACCTTCAGCCACAGCAGGATCGCTGCCGAGACATAGACCGACGAGAAAGTGCCGATGCCGATGCCGAGCAGCATCGCTGCGGTGAAGCCGAAGATTACTTCGGGGCCAAGCAGCAGCAGCACGACAAGCGCGATGATCAGCGACAACGAGGTCACCACGGTGCGCGACAGCGTTTCGTTGATCGACAGGTCGAGGATCGAGGAAACGTCCATCTTGCGGTATTTGCGCATATTCTCGCGAATACGATCGTACACGACGATGGTGTCGTTCAGCGAATAACCGATGATCGTCAGGATCGCGGCCACGACGTTGAGGTCGAACTCAAGCTGGGTCAGCGCGAAAAAGCCCAAGGTCAGCGCCACGTCGTGGAACAGCGCGAACAACGAGCCGACGCCGAACTGCCATTCGAAGCGGAACCAGATATAGATCGAGATCGCGAGCATCGCGAGGCCGAGCGCAAGCGCGCCGGTGCGGAACAATTCTTCCGACACCTGCCCCGAAACCGTCTCGACCGAATCGAAACGCGCATCGGGATGCTTGGCGCTGATCGTCTGCTTGATCACGGTCGCGGCCTTGTTCGCGCCTTCCTCGCCGCCCTCGGGCACCGGCATGCGGATCGACACATCGGTCGGCTTGCCGAATTGCTGGATCGCGGGTTCGCCCAGGTTCAGCGCCGAGATGGACGAGCGCAACTCGTCGATCTGCACGGGCTGGGAAAAGCTCACGCGGATCATCTGGCCGCCGACAAAGTCGACGCCCAGGTTGAAGCCCCGTACCGCCACCAGCGCGAGCGAGGCGACGATCAGCAGGATCGAGAACCCCATCGCGATATGGCGATATTTGAGGAACGGAATGTTCGTATTGTCGGGGACAAGCTTCAGCGGACGCATCGATACGGTCCTTAAATCACGATTTCTTTGGGACGGTTACGCTTCAGCCAGTCGGCCACCAGCAATCGGGTAAAGGTCACGCCGGTGAACACCGACGTCACGATGCCGATCGTCAGCACCACGGCAAAACCGCGGACCGGGCCGGAACCGAATGCGAACATGATCGCCGCCGAAATCACGTTGGTGATGTTCGCGTCGAAGATCGCGCGGCTCGCTTCCTTATACCCGAATTCGCACGCCTGGATCACCCCGCGGCCGCGCCGGAATTCCTCGCGGATGCGTTCGTTGATCAGCACGTTGGCATCAACCGCCGCACCGATCGTCAGCACGAAACCGGCAATGCCAGGCAGCGTCAGCGTGGCGTTGAAGATCGCCATGATGCCAAGGATCATGAACGCGTTCACCACCAGCGCGGCGGTCGTGTACACGCCGAACCGCATATAGGTGACGATCATGAACAGGATCACGGCCAGCGTCGCGATGGTCCCGGCAACCATGCCCTTCTGGATCGAATCGGCGCCCAGATCGGGGCCGACCGTGCGCTCCTCAACCACCTTCAGCGCGACGGGCAGCTTGCCCGAACGCAGCTGAACCGCCAGCTGGTTCGCGGTTTCCACCGTGAAGCTGCCCGAAATCTGCGCCGAGCCGCCAAGGATCGGTTCGTTGATATTCGGCGCCGACAGGATCTGGTTGTCGAGGATGATGGCAAAGGGCTTGCCGACATTTTCCTGCGTCACGCGGGCAAAGCGGCGGCCGCCCTGCGCGTCGAAACGGATGTTCACGACCGCGCTGTTGTCGCGCGAGTCGAAACCCTGGGTAGCATCGGCCAACTGGTCGCCGGTGATGATCGCGGTGCGCTTCACCGCCATCGCGCCCGAGCCATCGGCCATGCGTAGCACTTCGCTGCCCACCGGTGCGCGGCCCTGCGCCACCTGCGCCGGATCGGCATTCTGGTCGACCAGCTTGAATTCGAGCTTGGCGGTCTTGCCCAGCAGGCTCTTCAGCGCTTCCGGATCCTCAAGCCCCGGCACCTGAACCACGATGCGGTTCGTGCCCTGGCGGATCACGGTCACTTCCTTGGTGCCGTCGGGATCGATACGGCGGGCAACAACCTCGCGGGCCACCGCCAGCGCATCGTCGAGCGCCTTGTCGAGCCCGGCCTGGGTCGGCTTCAGCACGACGCGAGTCGAATCGACCACACTCACATCCCAGTCGCGCTGGCCGGTCATGCCGGCGCCCTGCGTCTGCGCGCGGAGCGCCTCCACCGCCGCATCGACCTGCGCGGGGTTGCGGACCATGAACGAAACCTGCCCGCCCTGGACCGAGATATCGCCGATATCGATCGCGGGCGTGCTCTTGCGCATCTCGCCGCGAACGGTTTCCACCATCAGCTCAAGGCGCTGCTTGGCGACGTCGGCGGTATCGGCCTCAAGCAGAATATGGCTCCCACCTGCAAGGTCGAGGCCCAGGTTGAAACGGGCCTGCGCAAATGTCGGCCATTTCGCCACCTGCTCCTTGGGAAAGAAGCTGGGGACGGAATAGAGACAGCAGACGATGATCGTGATCCAGACAAGCCAGACCTTCCAGCGCGGGAAATCGAGCATCGGGGCGGGCTCAGTCGTTCGCGGGGCGCGAGCCGGCGGCCGGCGTCACATCAGAAAGCGTCGACTTCACCACCTTGACCTTCACGCCCGAGGCGATCTCCACCTCGACGAACTGGTCCTCGACCTTGGTCACCTTGCCGACAAGGCCGCCACCGGTCACCACCTGGTCGTTCTTCGCCACGGCCGCGATCTTGGCCGCATGTTCCTTCATCCGCTTCTGCTGCGGACGGATGAGCAGGAACCAGAAGATCACGAAGATCAGGATCAGCGGCGCGATCTGCGCGAAGAAGGCCGTGCCTCCCCCAGCTGCGGCGCCACCGGCTGCCTGTGCGTATGCGGGCGTAATGAACATGGACGGTCTTACCTGTCTGTTGGCTGCGGTGAACAGCCGCATATGAAAGGCGGGCGCCTATCATGTTCAAGGGGCCACGCGCAACTTTTGCCATTTTCCACGGGGTGATGGCGCCCTGCCACACCCGTGCCGCCTGCTTTGGAGAGGCTTCAACGCCCGACTTGCAGTTTTTTGCGGATTCGCGCTTGCCAGAATCCGAAACTGGTCCTATTTGCCGCGCTCCGGTCGGGACGTAGCGCAGCCTGGTAGCGCATCACACTGGGGGTGTGGGGGTCGGAGGTTCGAATCCTCTCGTCCCGACCAAGGATACCAGCATTGGCACCAGCTCAATGAGCACAAAAGCTGGGCATTACCGTCAGCTGCACCAGCGGCAATCAGACCGTAAGGCATCATTTCTCCACCCTGACGACAACAGCCACCGGCGCGGAAGACATTCAGCAGAGTCGCGCCCAGTGGATAACGGCGACACATTTCGAAGCGGCGCCACCAACTGCGTTTCCAGGTGGTCTGCGGGAATCGCAAACTCGACCGATCATTTTGATCAGCATCGAGATGGATCATACCCTGCTCCGCGTGGTGAGATTCAAAACAATCCCATACAGACTGCTCAGCTTAATGGGTGCACCGCCTAATACCAATTTCCGGCGGGTTAACCCCTGTGCTTCCATCCAAGGATGCGTGAACCGGTTAAACCTATGACGAATGTTCTAGGGCATAATACGGAAACGGGAGACTCGAATGTCGCTCCGAGCAAAGTTGGATGACGAACATGGTCGAGATGACAATGCCTATCCCGAATGCCAATATTGCCGATCACCGCTTTCCGTCACCTGGGCTGATCTAGGATCACAGCCCCTTTCCAATCTCTATCTTACCAATCGATCCAAGGCAGCCAATGCCGAGACATATCCGTTGCACGCACGTTTCTGCCGAGAATGTTTTTTGGTTCAGGTGGACAACTGCCTGCCGCCTGAGAAAATATTCACCGATTATCCATATTTTTCATCATGCTCCGATACATGGCTGGATCATTGCAGCCAGTACGCAAGGAAAATGATTGAGCGTTTCGCACTGACGAGCAGTCATCTGGTTATCGAGATTGCCAGCAATGATGGATATCTTCTCCAGTTTTTCAAATCGGCAGGTATCCGAACGCTTGGAATAGAGCCTGCCGCCAATGTCGCGGAACACGCGAAATCATTGGGGATAGACACTGAAATACGTTTTTTTGGAGAACAGACTGCTAAAGACATGCGCTCGCGCGGCATAGCCGCCGATCATCTGACCGCGAAAAATGTTCTCGCCCATGTTCCGGACATTGGAGATTTCGCGCGAGGTGTATCGATTATCTTGAAAAAAGATGCCGTCTTTACAGTTGAATTTCCACATCTACTGAAAACAATATCCGGCCTTCAGTTTGATCAGATATATCATGAGCATTTCTCTTATTTATCCCTCCTGTCGGTAAGCCGGATATTCAGCGATCAAGGATTACGAGTTTTCGACGTTGAGGAGCTTGATACCCATGGCGGATCGCTCCGTGTCTATATCTGTCATGAAGCAGCGCTGTTTGAACCCACCGCCGCCGTTGCCTCCATCTTGAAAAAGGAACGAAGCGCGTCGCTCGACCTGCCCGAAGGGTACACGAATTTCGACCAGGAAATTACGCGTGTTCGTAACGAATTTCAGGAATTCGTGTGTGCACAACAGGCGGCCGGGAAAACGATTGCGGGCTACGGAGCCGCTGCCAAAGGCAACACATTCCTCAATTTTTGCCAGGCGGACTCAACCACGCTCGACTTTATCGCCGACGTCAATGACGCGAAGATCGGCCGATATATGCCCGGGAGCGCGATCCCCATTGTATCGCCCGAGATCATCGAGAAAACCCGCCCGGCCTATCTGCTCCTTCTTCCATGGAACTTACGATCCGAGATCGTTTCGCAACTAAGCCATGTTCGTCAGTGGGGTTGCCAGTTTGTAACGGCCGTGGCCGGGATACACATTTTCTAGCTAAAACTCGGCATCGATCACTCCGCCTCACGTTGATGTCGGGCAACACCCCCGCGCACCAGTGTCGGGTTCTGGCTCGGAAAAGCGCCTAGCGCTCCGCAGCCGTCTCAACCCGATGCGCGCGCAGGCAGGTAATCACGCTGGCGCCCACCAGCAGCATCGCCGCCGCCTCCGCCCCGGTCGGCAGACGCTGTTCCCATAGAAATGCGTAAAGCAGCGCGAACAGCGTTTCGAACAAGATCATCTGCCCCACCAGCGTCAGCGGCAGCAGCTGGCTCGCGCGGTTCCACAGCGCGTTGCCGACGATCGAGGCGAGCACCGCCACGCTCCCCGCCACCGCCCAGAAGGTGATCCAGTCCGCCGCCGGATGCGCGGTCGTGTCGAAGAGGAAGGCGGGTATGGCGAGGAGGAGCGCCTCCGCCCCCGTCACCACACCGGTGAGCAGGCTCCAGTCATGCGCGCTCATATGGCCAAGCCGCCCCAGCCAGCGCGCATTGCCCACCGCAAAGGCGGTCCAGGACAAGAGCGCGCCCGCCGCAAACACCATGCCGAGAAACCCGCCGGCGCGCATCCCGCTTTCAGCGCCTTGCGCCGCCTGCCAGCCGATGCACGCAATCCCCGCCGCGCTCAGCAGCAGCGAGGGCGCCAGCCTGCCGAGCGGCACCGCGCCGTGTTCGCGCGATCCGATGAGCGTCACCACCACCGGCAGGAACCCGATGATGAGCGAGGTGATCGCCACACCGCCCAAGAGCACCGCATTGGTCAGCAGCACATAATAGAGCACATTGCCGAACAGGCTCAGCCAGATGAGCGCCCAGCATTCGGCGCGCCCGATATGCGGCGCCAGCCGCCTCCAGCGCGGGGCGAGCAGCGCGAGCGCAAGCACCCCGTACGCCAGATAGCGCGAGGCCGCGATCTGCATCGGCGTGAACGACCGGGTGAGTTCGGGCGCAAGGAACACCAGCCCCCACAGCGCCCCTGCCCCCGCCCCGCACGCAACGCCCGCCACTGTCCTGTTCATACCCACGCCCGACTGTTTTCACGACAAGCCGCGTCAATGCCAGCCGCACCGGACGCGGTCTTGTCGATTTCTCGCGCATTTTTGGCCATTTCTCTCACGTCTCCTGCGAAGCGGCGTATGGCTGTCCTACAACGATCCATAACGGTTAAATTTAACGATCCTTTAAAACCAAGGAGACGTTCATGGATATCGACTCGCTGATCGACGAGGTCATCGCGCGCGAAGGCGGTTATTCGAACCACCCCGCCGATCGCGGCGGCCCCACGCGTTTCGGGATCACCCAGGCGGTGGCCCGGGCACAGGGCTATGCGGGCGACATGCGCGCCTTTTCGCGCGCGCAGGCGGTGGCCATTTATCGCAAGCTTTACTGGACCGCGCCGGGGCTCGACCGCATTGCCCATCACGCTCCCCGGCTCGCCGCCGAACTGTTCGACACCGGCGTCAATATGGGGCCCGGCGTTGCAACCAATTTCCTCCACCGCGCGCTCAACGCGCTCAACCGGGGCGGCAGCGACTATGCCGATATCCCCGTCGCTCCCACCGTCACGCCCGATACCGAAAAGGCGCTTGCCGCCCTCATGGCGCGGCGCGGCCGGCAGGGGGAAATTATACTCCTGCGCGCGGTCGAGGCGCTGCAGGGCGAACGCTATTTGCGCCTTGCCGAACAGCGCCCGGCCAATGAGGCGTTCCTCTACGGATGGCTGTCTGGCCGCATCGCTAACACCCGCTGATTTCCGTGCTTCTCTCGTGTCACCTATGTCACCCTGGAGTATCCCGATCATGTCCATTCTCGAAGGGCTGATCAGCCCCGTCGCCAAGCTGATCGACAAGATCATTCCCGATCCCGAAGCGCGCGACCGCGCCAAGCTCGAACTGCTCAACCTCGAAGGCAGTCAGGAACTGGAGGCGATCCGCACCCAGCTCACCGCCATCGTGGCGGAGGCCAATTCGAACGATCCATGGACCAGCCGGGCGCGGCCCAGCTTCCTCTACGTCATGTACGCGCTCTTGTTATGGGCGATTCCGATGGGGCTGATCGCCGCCGCGCGGCCCGATATGGCCGATGCGATCGCGCATGGCATGAACGCCTATCTCGCGGGGATTCCAGAGCCGCTCTACGCGCTCTTCGGCACCGGATATCTCGGCTACACCGCCGCGCGCCAATGGGGAAAGGCGCGCGGTGTCGATCGCTAGAACAGTAGGAATAGGGCTGTGGATAAGTGCGCAAGCAGCCCTGCCCACAATAATGTTGAAAAGCTGTTGGCAGGCTGCATGCAACCCTGTGCGTTTCCTGTTGGCAGCCTGTACATTGTGTGTGGATAACCTGTGGCACCCCTGTGTGCTAGGCTGTGGATAAGTTTCCCGCTTCCCGGCGGCCCGTCATCCCGGCCTGTTTCGGGGTGACGACCGCCGGGGTTTCGGCTACCGCTCGCGCCCATGCTCAATCTCAATGGCATCACCGTGCGCCTTGGTGGCCGCACCATCCTCGACCGCGCCACTGCCGCGCTTCCCCCCGGCGGCCGGATCGGCCTGATCGGGCGCAATGGCGCGGGCAAATCGACCCTGGTCAAGGTGATCGCCGGGCTGGCCGAACCCGATGAAGGCAGCGCCGAAATGCCGCGCGGTGCCCGGCTCGGCTATATCGCGCAGGAAGCCCCGGCGGGCAGCGCGACGCCGATCGAAACCGTGCTCGCCGCCGATGTCGAGCGTGCCGCCCTGCTCGTGGAATCGGAAACCGCCACCGATCCGCACCGCATTGGAGAGATCCACGAGCGGCTGATCGCGATCGACGCGCATGCCGCCCCGGCGCGCGCCGCGCGCATTCTCGTCGGCCTCGGCTTCGACGATGCGATGCAGCAGCGCCCGCTCGACAGTTTTTCGGGCGGCTGGCGGATGCGTGTCGCGCTCGCCGCGCTGCTCTTTTCCGAGCCCGATCTGCTGCTGCTCGACGAACCGTCGAACCACCTCGATCTCGAAGCGACGCTCTGGCTCGAAAACTTCCTCAAAAGCTACCGCGCGACGATGGTCGTCGTCAGCCACGAACGCGATTTTCTCAACAATGTCGTCGATCACATCCTCCACCTCGATAAGGGGCAGACGACGCTCTACATCGGCGGCTACAACGCCTTTGAACGCCAGCGCGCCGAACGCCTCGCCCAGCAATCGAGCGCCCGCGACAAGCAGATGGCCGAGCGCCAGAAGCTGCAGGCCTTTGTCGATCGCTGGCGCGCCAAGGCCACCAAGGCCAAGCAGGCGCAAAGCCGCTTGAAGGCGCTCGCGCGGATGGAGCCGATCGCCGCGGTGGTCGAAGATCCCAGCCTCAGCTTCTCCTTCCCTTCGCCGCAGGAACTGCGCCCGCCGCTCGTCACGCTCGATCTCGCGGCGGTCGGCTATGCCGCCGACAATCCGGTGCTGCGCAAGCTCAATTTCCGCCTTGATCCGGACGACCGCGTCGCCTTTCTCGGTCGCAACGGCAACGGCAAGACGACGCTCGCTCGCCTGCTCGCGGGCCAGCTCCAGCCGATGGAAGGGTCGATGACCGCCTCGGGCAAGATGCGCGTCGGCTATTTCACCCAATATCAGGTCGAAGAACTCGACATCGACGACACCCCGCTCGAACATATGACGCGCGCCATGCCCGATGCCACGCCCGTTGCCGTGCGCAGCCAGCTTGGCCGGTTCGGCTTTTCGGGCGAGCGCGCCACGCAAAAGGTGGGCAGCATGTCGGGCGGCGAGCGCGCCCGGCTCGCGCTGGCGCTCATCACGCGGGATGCGCCGCACATGCTCATCCTCGACGAACCGACCAACCACCTCGACGTCGATGCACGCGAGGCATTGGTTCAGGCGCTCAACGATTATGAGGGCGCGGTCGTGCTCGTCAGCCATGATCGCCACATGCTCGAACTCACCGCCGATCGGCTGGTGCTGGTCGATAACGGAACCGCCACCGAATTTGCCGGCACGCTCGATGAATATACCGACATGGTGCTCGGCCGCGGCGGCAATGGCGGCGGCTCAGCGACCGAGGGCGGCGCCAAGCCCAAGGGCTCGGCCAAGGACGCCCGCAAGGCGGCGGCCGACGCCCGCGAACGCACCAAGGTGCTGCGCAACGCGATCAAGGCGGCCGAGGCGGATATGCGCAAGCACGAACAGCGCCGCGATCAGATCGATTTGGCGATGGCCGATCCCAAATCGGCCAGCCCCGCCGATGCCAAGCGCAATATGACCGAACTCATGCTGCTGCGCGCCGAACTGACCGAGGCGATCGACACCGCCGAGGCCCGCTGGCTGGAAGCATCGGAGGAACTGGAAATTCAGTCGGCCGCCTGAAGCGTCGATCCATCCAGCGCGTTACCGATCGCGCGGGACAGGTCCTCGCTGCGGAATGGCTTGGCGATCATGGGGAAATGCCGCTGCTGTTCTTCCAGCAGCGCCTCGCCATAGCCGCTGGTCAGCAGCACGGCGATGTCCGGATAGTGCGTGCGGACATGGCTCGCCAGCTCGACACCGTTCATGCCGGGCATGATGATGTCGGTCACCACGATGTGCGCCTCGCCGCCGTCCACCAGCCATGCCAGCGCCGATTCGGCCGAGGTACGGTGCATCACCACGCACCCCATTGCTTCGAGCAACTGGGCCTGGGTGCTGGCGATCATGTCATTGTCTTCAACCAGCAGGATCTTCAGGCCGGGCGGCATTTTCGCTTGTGCCATGCGCGGTCTCCTCTCTCTCCGGTGAAAGCAGCGTACAGGATTTTCCTGTCGATTGCGCCCCTGAATCGCGCGCTCATCCTTCTGGTGGGGGTGCTGAGGCCGTTGCACTGCGCGCAATCGACACCATATGCGACGGCGAAACGAAGCTGCAGGACTATTGATGAGCGAACTTCCCAAATGGCACGGCACCACGATCCTGTCGGTACGCAAGAACGGCAAGGTCGTGATCGCCGGCGACGGTCAGGTGTCGATGGGCCCGACCGTGATGAAGCCCAATGCCAAAAAGGTACGCCGCGTCGGCGCCACCGGCCAGGTCATCGGCGGCTTTGCCGGTGCCACCGCCGATGCCTTCACTCTGTTCGAACGGCTGGAGGCCAAGCTCGAACGGCATAACGGCCAGCTCCTGCGCGCCGCCGTCGAACTCGCCAAGGACTGGCGCACCGACAAATATCTGCGCAACCTCGAAGCGATGATGATCGTCGCGGACAAGGAAACCACGCTGATCCTCACCGGCAACGGCGACGTGCTCGAACCCGTGGGCGGTGTCGCGGCCATCGGCTCGGGGGGCAATTTCGCGCTCGCCGCCGCGCGGGCACTGGTCGATTATGAGGAAGACGCAGAAACGCTGTGCCGCAAGGCCATGAAGATCGCCGCCGATCTGTGCGTCTACACCAATGATCAGCTGACCATCGAAACCATGGATTCGGTTGCCTGAGGCCCTCTCCCCGCTTCTCCCTATGCACACCCCGCATCCGCGGGGCACACGGATGACGAAATGAACGACGCCCTTACCCCCAAAGCCATTGTTGCCGCGCTCGATGAACATATTATCGGCCAGCAGGACGCCAAGCGCGCGGTTGCCGTCGCGCTGCGCAACCGCTGGCGCCGCCAGAAGCTCGCCGAAGATCTGCGCGACGAGGTAACCCCCAAGAACATCCTGATGATCGGGCCCACGGGCTGCGGCAAGACCGAGATCAGCCGTCGGCTGGCCAAGCTCGCCGATGCGCCCTTCGTTAAGGTCGAAGCCACCAAGTTCACCGAGGTCGGCTATGTCGGCCGCGACGTGGAGCAGATCGCCCGCGACCTGGTGGAGGAAGCGATCCGCCTCGAACGCGAACGCCGCCGCAACGCCGTGAAGGACAAGGCCGAGGAAGCCGCCATGGCGCGCCTGCTCGACGCCCTGACCGGCAAGGATGCGAGCGAAGCGACGCGCAGCGCGTTTCGGCAGCGGTTCAACGACGGCCATCTCGATCACACCGAGATCGAGATCGAGCTCGAAGCCGCGCCCAACATGCCCTTCGAACTCCCCGGTCAGGGCGGGCAGATCGGCATGATCAATCTCAGCGACATGATGGGCAAGGCCTTTGGCGGCAACCAGCTCAAGCGCCGCAAGCTGAACGTCCGCGCGGCCTGGGCCAAGCTGGTCGAGGAAGAGGCCGACAAGCGCCTCGATCAGGATGAGGTGAGCCGCACCGCACTCGCCGACGCCGAAGCCAATGGCATCGTCTTCCTCGACGAGATCGACAAGATCGCCGTGTCCGACGTGCGCGGCGGCTCGGTCAGTCGCGAGGGCGTCCAGCGCGATCTGCTGCCGCTGATCGAAGGCACCACGGTTGCGACCAAATATGGCCCGATGAAGACCGATCACATCCTCTTCATCGCAAGCGGCGCCTTCCATGTCGCCAAGCCGAGCGATCTGCTGCCCGAACTGCAGGGCCGCCTGCCGATCCGGGTCGAGCTTCAGGCGCTCACCGAGGCGGATTTCGTCCGTATCCTCTCCGACACCAAGGCATCGTTGCCGCAGCAATATCGGGCGCTGATCGCAACCGAGGGCGTGGACATCGATTTCACCGAAGACGGCATCGCCGCAGTCGCGCGGATCGCGGCGGAGGTGAACGGCGAAGTCGAGAATATCGGCGCCCGCCGCCTGCAGACCGTGATGGAAAAACTGCTTGAGGAAGTCAGCTTCGAGGCCGAGGATCGCAAGGGCGATAAAATCGTTATCGATGCAGGCTTTGTTGAAAAGCAGCTCGCAGCCGTCGCCCGCAACACCGATCTCAGCAAATATGTGCTCTGATCGCGGGCCGGCCCGTTAGGAGGGCGGACCATGCTCGGCATCATCGAAAGCTATTACGACGCGTTCAATCATGGTGATGCCGAACGCATATTGTCCCTGATCGACGAGGGGCTTCTCCACGAACCCTGCCAGGCAATGCCCCGGCAGGGTATCGGGGCGTACCGCGAGTTTCTCGACAAAAGGCTGCGCTGCTACAAGGAACGCGCAATCGATCCGCTGGTGCTCTATTCGCCCGGCATTACGCACGCCGCTGCCGAGTTCATCCTCGAGGGCAAATATGTGAAGACCGACGAGCCGTTTCCTCCCGCGCGCGGCCAGCATTACCGGCTGCGCGCCGGCGCTTTTTTCGAGATCGGCGGCAACCGCATCACCCGGCTGACGATGCACTACAACCTGGCCGACTGGATCGACCAGGTCAGTGCCTGATCCTCAGGGCTTGGCCGCCGCTGCAGCCGCCTGTTGCTCGGGCAGCACCACCATCGTCCAGCTCTTGTCAGCCGCCAGGTAGCGCTGGGCGGTTCGCTGAATGTCAGCGGGGGTGATCGACAACAGGTCGCGGATCAAGCTTTCCATCGCCGCCAGCTTTTGCGGATCACGCGTTACGCCTGCAGTCTCACGCATCCAGAACGGATTGCCTGTGCTGGCACGCATGTAGAATTGCTGGATCGGCTTCAACGTCCGCTGCAATTCGTCATTATCGACGGGCTTTGCCGCAAGGTCAGCCGCGATCTCACGCGACAGTTTGAAGAACAGCGCCTCGCTCTCAGGCTTCATTTGGCCAAGCGCGATCAGATAACCGCCATTGTCCATACCCGTCGGCCACTGGCTCGCCACTGTCGGGCTGTAGCTGGCACCCGCTGCCGATCGGAGTTGCTCGAACAAACGATCATTGAAAATCGCGGCCAGCACCTCAAGCCGCCGCGAATCCGAAATCGTCGCCAGCCCACCCCCGGTCGGCCAGACGATCACCGCCGCGGACTGGTCCGTCGCCCCCGAATGGGTACGAACGAGCGGTGCGCTGTTAGGCTGTGGCACACCGGTCTTTGTATTGGCTGCGACAAGCGGCGTCGGCGAACGCATTTTCATCGCGCCAAAGCTCTGGCGCGCAGCCTCTATCGCCTTGTCGGCATCAAAATCGCCAAAGATCTGCACCTCGATCGGGCCGCTTGCCAGGATCGGCTCCCAAAAGGCACGAAAGCGCTGCGGCGTGAGTGCCTCGATCTCGCTGCGCGTCGGCGTCACCCAACGCGTATCCCCGCCACGCACCAGCGCATCAAGGTCGCGGGTGATGACGCCGCTCGGCGATGCCTTCATCAGATCATATCCCGCGAGCATTTGAGCCCGCGTGCGGATCACCGGTGCGGGGTCCCATCCCGGCACGGCAAGCTTCGTGGCAATCAGGCGCAACTGATCGGCAAGATCGGGCTCGCGCGTCTCCGCCTTCAGAACAAAGGCATCTTCCTCGACGGTGAACCCCATATTGATCTTGCGGCCATTGGTCAGTTGCTCAAGCTCTTCAAGCCCGAGCTTGCCGATCCCGCTGCCGACCAGCGCACCGCTTCCTGACCACAACAGGTTTTCCCGGTCGCCCGGGAGCGCCTTGTAGCCATCGCCAAAACGCACATTGACGTAAACCTTCCCCGGCTCTCCGCGATTTGGAAACAGTACCAGCTTCACACCGTTCGACAGGCCAACCGTGTTGAACTGGAAATTGCCGAGCCGCTCCTGGCTCACGATCTTTGCCGGTGCACCCAATCGCGGCAGATCGTTGAAAGTCACGCGTTTGGCATTGGCACGTGCCGCCAGTTTGCTGACGTCTTCAGTGAGCGCCGCTTCAGCCAGCTTATCGGCGTTGGCCACCGGCCTGGGCGTGCTCAGGAGAAGACGTGGCCCGGCCCCTTCGAAAAGCCGCTTGGTCGATGCGAGCACATTTTCCGGCGTGAACAATCGGCGCGCCCCGCGAAAGATGCTTAGCGCGCCTTCGGCCGTCGTCACCGTTTCCCGGATATCGACAGCACGCAGCAGATCATCGGCTTGCCGCGATCCAGGCTCGGCAGCCTGATTTTCGACCTGGGCGAGCAAAGCCAGATCCAACTCCTGAATCTCCCGGTCGATCTCCGCACGCGTCGGCGCCGTACGCGTGGCATCCGCAACGACTGCGCGGACATCACGCAACGCCGCCTGCCAATCATCGCCAAGCGGCACCAGCGACACGAACGTCGCATCGGCCGAACGCGATACATCGTCCTGACGCACGTCCGCTTGCAAAAAACTGCCGCCGGCGCGCGCCCGCTGTTCAAGGCGACGGTTGATCAGCCGGACCGCAAGCGAATCCACCATCAGACCTTCATTATAGGTAATGGTGTCATTCACCTGTTCCCATGGGCGAAGTACCGCCATCTGCACGATGGTCGGGAAGCTGGGCTCCACCATCGTGGCAACGCGCGGTGCGGATGGATCGGGCTTGCCAAAATCGGGATCGGCCGGGGGCGATCCTTCCCCACGCCAGCTGGAAAAATGCTTTTTCACCAACGCTTCAAGCATCGCTGGATCAGCGTCGCCCGCGATCACGACGACCGCGCGCTCAGGCCTGTACCAGCGATCATGAAACGCCCGAAGCGCCGCAGCGGACGCGCCGCCAAGCGTGGCGCTCGTACCGATCGTCGATCGGCTGGCCAGCGGCTGGCCGGCAAAGAAGTGTTTTCGCGTCGCGTCGCCCAGCGTGACCGCCGGACTGAACTGCTCGCGCTGTTCGGCCATCACCACCGCCCGTTCAGCATTCACGGTCGCCTCGGCGATATTGGGTGCGGCCATCATATCGGCCAATATTCTCAGACTGTCGTCGATCCCCGCCTCATGGGCATCAGGAAGATCGAGCTTGTAAATCGTCTCTGTCGCCGTGGTCGAAGCATTGCTGTCGAACCCGAACGTCGCCCCCAGCCGCTGCCAGATCCGCTTGGATTCGCCCTCCGGCACATTTTGCGATCCGCGGAACGACAGATGCTCGATGAAATGCGCGAAGCCCTGTTCGCTATCCTTTTCCATCAGCGCGCCAGCATCGATCCGAACGCGAATGGCAACCTGACCGGGCGGCACGCCGTTCCTGCGCACCGCATAACGCACGCCATTATCGAGAACGCCGAACGTCCACGCCTTTTCCTGAGGCACATCGCTGTTGCGATAGAGCCAGGGTGTATCGGCGGATTGCTGGGCGGAGGCTGGGGCCGGTTGCGCAACCTGTTGCGCGGCGAGCGGATAGCCCGTCAGCGCGATCGAGGCCGCGAAGGGCAAAAGGGCATATTTGGCAAAGCGCCGAAGCGATGATGTCATGGAACGAGACTAGGTAGCCCGCGTCCATTAATCCAACATGAAATCGGCAAACGTCATGCTGCATCTGTCAAGCCGCAGCCAGACGCCTCCCCGCCCATGCGGGGAGGCGTTTTCAGATATCAGTTAGCGCCGAATTTCTTCACGACGCCCTTGTGCGCGCCCACGCTGCCACGGCGACGGCGGAACGGCTTTTTCGCCTTGTCGCCAGCACCGGCGGGCTGCGCGGCAGTGCGCTTGTCGCCACGCCCCTCACCACCACGGCCTTCAGCCCGGCGACCATCCTTGCGCCGACCGTCATGACGGCGCGGGCTATCCTGCTCGGCAGGCGAATGGCGCGGCGGCTTGGGCAGACGCTCGGCCTGCTCGAGGAAGTTCTCGGGCAGTTCCAGCACTTCGCACTTCACGCGCGTCAGCCTTTCGATCTGCTTCAGCCACTGCTTCTCCTCGCCATCGACGAAGCTCATCGCAACACCTTCGGCGCCGGCACGCGCGGTACGACCGATGCGGTGGACATATTGCTCGGCAACATTGGGCAGTTCGAAGTTGAAGACATGGCTTACGCCCGACACGTCGATCCCGCGCGCAGCAATATCGGTGGCGACGAGGATTTTCACTTCGCCGTTGCGGAAGGCCTGCAGGGCTGCGGTGCGCTGCGGCTGCGACTTATTGCCGTGAATGGCTACTGCGCCAACGCCAGCCGCCGTCAGGTTCTTCACGACCCGGTCGGCACCGTGCTTGGTGCGCGTGAAGACAAGCGCGCGATCGATCGGCTCAGCCTTCAGCGTGAGCGTGAGTAGCGCCTGCTTTTCCTTCTGGTTGACGAAGGTGACGAACTGGCGAACGCGTTCGGCAGTCGTCGATTGCGGCGCCACCGAAACCTTGACCGGATCGGTCAGGAAGCGGTCACCCAGTTCGGCAATCGCCTTTGGCATGGTTGCCGAAAAGAACAGGCTCTGACGCTGACGCGGCAGCAGCTTGTCGATCCGCTTCAACGAATGGATGAAGCCCAGATCCATCATCTGGTCGGCTTCGTCGAGGACGAAAATCTCGACATCGCGCAGGTGCAGTGCACGCTGGTCGATCAGGTCGAGCAGACGGCCCGGCGTTGCCACCAGAATGTCCACCCCGCCTTTCAGCTTGTTGATCTGACGGCCGATCGGCACGCCACCAAAGACCGTGTCAACCGACAGGCGCAGGAAGCGCGCATAGTCGCGGAACGATGCCGCGATCTGGCTTGCCAGTTCGCGCGTGGGCGACAGCACGAGCATCCGGCAACCACCTTCGGGGCGCGGCTTGGGATTGTTCGCGAAATGGTGCAGCGAAGGCAGCGCGAAGGCCGCCGTCTTGCCGGTTCCGGTCTGCGCGATGCCGCACAGGTCGCGGCCTTCCAGCAGCGGCGGGATCGACTGGCATTGAATCGGGGTCGGGTTCTCATAGCCCTTTGCCGCCAGTGCCTTTACAATAGGCTCGGCAAGGCCGAGTTCGGAAAACTTGGTCATTATTTACTCACATGTCATGCGAAGCGCGCACGACACGGAGATGTCGACGCGAACCGCGGGGTTCTTGACGACCCGCGTGAAAAGGGAAGCCTGGAAGCTTGTCGCGCATTTCGGCCGGTCCCGTCGTCCGGGCGTTCACGCTGCCGAATATGGTCTAGGCCCGTTTCCGGGCATTGCGCTGGCACGCCTATGCATTGGAAACGTGGCGAAAGCAAGGCGCGGCGGCACGCGATGACCGGTGGACACTTGATCCGGAGACGCTTTCCCCCCAAATGCGCAGCATGCTTATCGAGACCGAAGTCACGCCCAACCCGGCAACGCTCAAATTCCTTCCTGGCCGCCGCGTCATGGACGCGGGCACGCGCGATTTTGCCACGCCCGAAGAGGCGGAAGTATCGCCGCTGGCCGATGCCCTGTTCTCGCTCGGCGATGTCGAAGGCGTGTTCTTCGGGAGCGAATTCATTTCCGTCACCGCCGCGCCCGGCGTGAACTGGTCCGATCTCAAACCGCAGGTCCTGGGCGTTCTGCTCGACCATTTCTCGGCCGAAATGCCGCTTTTCCGCCCCGGTTCAGCGGCCGGAATCAGCGTGCCTGCGGCTGAAGACGAATTTGCCGACGACCCCGCCGACGCAGAGATCATCGCACAGATCAAGGAGCTGATTGAAACGCGGGTACGCCCTGCCGTCGCCAATGACGGCGGAGACATTGTCTATCGCGGCTTCGACAAGGGGACGGTCTATCTGCGCATGCACGGCGCGTGCGCTGGCTGCCCTTCTTCCACCGCCACGCTCAAGCACGGCATCGAATCGCTTCTCAAACATTATGTGCCGGAAGTGACCGAAGTACGCGCCATTTGAATTTGCACACATTCAATCAAGGGTAGGTAATGGCTTCCGGACCACTTTCGCCCGAAGGGCTCGACACGATCTTTCGCACTGGCCGCAGCTATAACGGCTATCTCGACAAGCCGGTGTCCGAGGCGCAGCTTCGTGAAATCTGGGATCTCATGAAAATGGGACCGACCTCGGCCAACACCCTTCCCGCACGGTTGGTCTGGTGCGTATCGCCCGAAGCCAAGGAGAAGCTAGCGAATTGCGCAACGGGCACCAACCCGGACAAGATTCGTAAGGCCCCAGTGAGCGTCATCATCGGGATGGATGAGGACTATCACGAGCATTTGCCCGAGCTTTTTCCGCACGCGCCCGACGCGAAGAATTGGTTTTCCGATCCGGCGCTTCGTAAGACCCATGCGCTGCGCAACAGTTCGCTTCAGGGCGGCTATTTCATCCTCGCCGCGCGCGCGATCGGCCTCGATACCGGCCCGATGTCGGGTTTTGACGCAGCCGCCGTCGAAGCCGAATTCCTTGCAGACACGCCCACGGTGAAGGCCAACTTCATCTCCACATTGGGTTATGGCGACCCCGCTACCATTTTCGGTCGGCTGCCCCGCCCCGATTTTGAAAAGTTCAACAGGATCGTCTGACCGTTGCGCCAACTGGTCATCGAAACCGCGACGACAGCCTGTTCGGTTGCCCTGTTCGATCAGGGCAGTCTTTTGGCCGAGCATCATGTCGACGTTGGGCGCGGACATGCCGAACGACTGATTCCGATGATTGCGGACCTGCCCGGCCGTGGCCGAGCAGACGAGATCATCGTCGATTGCGGCCCCGGCAGCTTTACCGGTGTTCGCGTGGGGCTCGCCGCAGCGCGCGGCCTTGGTCTTGGCTGGGGCGTACCCGTGTTCGGTTTTTCGTCGCTCGCCCTGCTCGCGGCTTCGATCGAGCGCACCGATGAACATTCTCTTGCCGTTGCCATTCATGGGGGGCATGGTCAGCTATTCATTCAGCGTTTCGAGCATGCACCGATGCAACCCGTTTCGGAACTAGCCTCGCTTCTGCCCGACGCGGCAGCCCATGCGCTGTCCGATGATCTGGTGGTTGGCAATGCAGGCGACGACCTCGTGGCGTTGCGGGGATTTGGCACGGCCGTCGATATTGCGCTTCGTGCATCGAACGCATTGCGCCTGCCCCTCCCGCTGCGCCAGCTTCCGCCACATCCCATTTACGGCCGGGCGCCCGACGCCAAGCCCCAGAAATGACGGCAGGAAGCTGCACCTCCCGGATCGTGCTCCATCGCACCGATGCTGCAGCGATCGGCCCCGTCATGGAGATCATGCAGGCAGCATTCGATCCCGTTTACGGCGAAGCCTGGAATCTCGCCCAATGCTCGGCAATTCTGGGTAGCGCCGGGGTGTGGCTGCTTTACGCCACGTTGGACGACAAACCGGCCGGCTTCGCGCTCACGCGCGCGATTGCAGGTGAAGCGGAGTTGCTCCTCATCGCGGTGCATCCGTCCGCCCAAGGATCAGGCATCGGAAAAGCGCTGCTCGCAGGCGTTGTCGAAGAATGCCAACGGCAACATGTGGACACGATTTTCCTCGAAGTGCGCGCATGCAACACCGCCGTCCATCTTTACGACCACGCCGGGTTTCGCAAGGTTGGCGAACGCAGGAACTACTATCAGGGCACCGATGGTAAGTTTTTCGACGCCCATACTTACAGCCTCAAGTTGACGTGATCTGATTTCACAACAATTTATTGCAAGATTATCGACACGGGTTCATAATGCTTCGGTCAGTGCAGCAAATGCACGACTCCCCCCTTCGTGTTGATAGCGAGAACAATAAAATGAACGACCATAACGAGCTGTCGGAGACTCTGATCACGCTCACGGCAGACATTGTTGCTGCACATGTCAGCAACAACAGCGTTGCCGTTTCTGATCTGCCAGTACTGATTCAGAACGTCCACAACGCGCTCGCCGGCCTTGGCGGCGTCGAGGAAGAGCCCGAAGTCCGTCAGGAACCGGCCGTGTCGGTCCGCGCCTCAGTGAAGCCCGACTATATCGTCTGCCTTGAGGACGGTAAAAAGCTCAAGATGCTCAAGCGGCACCTGATGACGCATTATCAGATGACCCCGGAACAGTATCGCACCAAGTGGAATCTTCCTGCAGACTATCCGATGGTTGCGCCCAACTATGCCGAACAACGCCGCACCCTGGCGAAGAAGATCGGCCTCGGCACCAAGCGCCGCAAGCGCTGAGAGCTGGCATGGATACCGGGGCAGCACCTGCCGCCCCGGCTTCCCCCCACCCTCAAAAGCGGCTAGGCTGCCTGCGCACATTGTTTGAAGTGTAGGTATTTTTTCGAGTGAGAGCGCAGTTATCATGAGCCGCAAGATCGACGTTGAAGCCCTGTGTCATGAGAACGGCCTTCGGATTACCGAGCAGCGCCGCGTCATCGCGCGCGTGCTTTCGGAGGCAGAAGACCATCCGGACGTGGAGAAGCTGCATGAGCGCGCCGCGGCCATCGATCCGGGCATTTCGATCGCCACGGTATATCGCACCGTGCGCCTGTTCGAAGAAGCGGGCATCCTCGAACGCCATGACTTTGGTGACGGCCGTGCACGCTATGAAGCCGCGCCCGAAGCGCATCACGATCATCTGATCGACGTCGAAACCGGAAATGTGATCGAATTCGTCGATCCCGAACTCGAAGCCCTGCAGCGTCAAATTGCCGAGCGCCTCGGCTTCCGTCTCGTCGACCACCGCATGGAGCTCTATGGCGTCGCGCTCGATCGCAAGAGCTGAACGGCTTAATTTCCGTGCAGCAACGCGCATTGCGGCGATGGCTGCAGCGCTTGTCCCCTGCCTCCCGCTGCATGCCATGTGGCGGGTTGCAGGGCGAAGATCACCTTGGCCGTCGATCTACCTCGGACTGGCGGGCCGCGCGGCCGGCCTTCGCGTCCGCGTAACCGGCCAGCCACTGCGCCAGTCGGTATTGCTGACGCCGAACCATATCAGTTGGCTCGACATCCTGGCGCTCGGAGGTGCCGGACGCTCCGCGTTCGTGTCGAAGGCGGAGGTCCGCAGCTGGGGCGTGATCGGCTGGCTCGCCGGCCTCAACAATACCGTCTATGTCGAGCGAGAGGATCGCCGCGCGGTTCAGGGGCAGGCCTCTGCCCTTTCCAGCGCGCTCCGTCACGGCAAACCGATAGCCCTTTTCCCTGAAGGAACGACCGGAAACGGCTTTTCCATGCTCCCTTTTCGAGCATCCCTCTTTGCAGCCGTAAGCCCGCCGCCTGAGGGCGTGCGCGTTCAACCGGTTGCGCTCGATTACGGCGCCATGGCCCCTGAAATCGCATGGACGGACAGCGAATCGGCGGCTGCCAATGCCGTACGAATCCTCAACCGCAAAGGCAGCATTGCGCTCACCATCCATTTTCTTGACCCGCTGGAGCATGAAAATCTGGGCGATCGCAAACGGATCGCCGCAGAAAGTCACGCCCGCGTTCACGCCACGCTCAACGCTAGCTTCACGCCCAACGCTGCATCGCATATAGCGCTTGGGAAATGACTCGTACCACGCCCAAAACCTATCAGGTCAAATCCTTCGGTTGCCAGATGAACGTCTATGACGGCGACCGCATGTCTGAAATGCTTTCCGCCGAAGGCATGCGCCCCGCCAGCGATGGCGAGGCGCCCGATATCGTCGTGCTCAACACCTGCCACATCCGTGAACGGGCCGCTGAACGGGTCTATTCGGACATCGGCCGCCTTGCGAAGCCCGAGACCGGCGAACGGCCAATGATCGCGGTAGCCGGCTGCGTTGCGCAGGCGGAAGGCGGCGAAATCGTGCGGCGCGCGCGCGACGTCGACATCGTGGTCGGCCCGCAGGCCTATCACCGCCTGCCCGAGCTCGTGGCAAAGGCCGCGCGCGGTGAAAACGCGCTCGACACCGACATGCCGCTCAACTCGAAATTCGACGTGCTGCCCCAGCGCGCGCGCAACCAGCGGCCCTCGGCCTTCCTCACCGTTCAGGAAGGCTGCGACAAATTCTGCACCTATTGCGTCGTTCCCTATACGCGCGGCGCAGAAATTTCGCGCCCCTGGGCCGCGATCGTCGATGAGGCGAAAGCGCTGGTCGACGGCGGCGCACGCGAAATCACGCTGCTCGGGCAGAATGTGAATGCATGGACCGGCGAGGACGACAAGGGCCAGATGCAAGGTCTGGATGGCCTGATCCGCGCGCTCGACAAGCTCCCTGGCCTTGCGCGCATCCGCTATATGACCAGCCACCCCAACGACATGACCGAGGGGCTGATTGCGGCGCACGGCGATGTGGAAAAGCTCATGCCCTTCCTCCATCTGCCGGTTCAGGCGGGTAGCGACCCGATATTGAAGGCGATGAACCGCAGCCACACGGCATCGAGCTATTTGCGGCTTATCGAACGCGTCCGTGCGGTACGGCCCGATATCGCGGTGTCGGGAGACTTCATCGTCGGCTTCCCCGGTGAAAGCGACGCCGATTTCGAGGCGACGCTCCAGATCGTCCGCGACGTCGACTATGCGATGGCCTATTCGTTCAAATATTCGCCGCGCCCGGGAACGCCAGCCGCCAGCATGGACGGGCAGATATCAGCGGATGTCATGGACGCGCGCCTGAAGGCGCTACAGGAGCTGCTCAACGAGCAGCAACACCGCTTCAACCTGGCAACCATTGGACGGCGCACGCAGGTTCTGCTCGAACGGAACGGCAAGCTGCCCGGCCAGCTTATCGGCAAGTCGCCCTGGCTCCAGTCGATCCACGTGATCGCCGATGGTGCCCGGATCGGCGACATGTACGATGTCGAAATCAGCGCGGCGGGCCCCAACAGCCTCACTGGAACGCCGCTCGGCGCGCTGGAGTTTGCATGACCCTCCAACCGAAAGGTCTTTGATGTCGCGAAAGCCCGAACAGGCGCAACCCGGGCAAAAGGCCCGACTGGAAATCCTTTTCGACAAGCCCCAGCTTCTGGGCAAACTGTTCGGTGAATTTGATCGCAACCTTGTCGCGATAGAAAATCGCCTCGGCGTCTATATCGCGGCCCGTGGCAACCGCATCCAGATCGAGGGTGAAGCCGAGGCGACGGCGCGCGCGCGCGACGTTCTTTCCGGGCTCTATAACCGCATCGCGCATGGGCAGGATATCGACACCGGTTCGCTAGAGGCGGTGATCGCGATGTCCGCCGAGCCCACGCTCGACGGCATCATCCGCGCCGACGTATCGCAGCCGCCCGAAGTGATGATCCGCACGCGCAAGAAGACGATCGTCCCGCGATCCGCCGGGCAGTCAGTCTATATGCGCTCGCTTGCCAGCGACGACATCATCTTCGCGCTGGGGCCGGCAGGGACGGGCAAGACCTATCTCGCCGTCGCGCAAGCCGTAAGCCAGTTGATCACCGGCTCGGTCGACCGGCTCATCCTTTCGCGCCCGGCCGTGGAAGCGGGCGAAAAGCTCGGCTTCCTGCCCGGCGACATGAAGGAAAAGGTCGATCCCTATCTGCGCCCGCTTTATGATGCGCTGCACGACTGCCTGCCCGCCGAACAGGTGGAGCGTCGGATCGCCTCGGGCGAAATCGAGATCGCGCCGATCGCTTTCATGCGCGGGCGTACGCTCGCCAACGCCTTCATCATCCTCGACGAGGCGCAGAATACCACGCCCGCCCAGATGAAGATGTTCCTCACCCGCTTTGGTGAAGGCAGCCGCATGGTCATCTGCGGCGATCCAAAGCAGGTCGATCTGCCCGATCCCGGCAAATCCGGCCTTGCCGATGCCGTCAACAAGCTCGACGGGGTCGAGGGGATCAATGTCGTCCACTTCACCGTGGCCGATGTCGTCCGCCATCCCATTGTAGGCCGTATCGTCGAGGCCTATGAGGGCCGCCATGCTTGACGTTGCCGTTCAGATCGAGGCCGGTTGGCCCAATGACGTTAATTGGGAAGAACTCGCCGCGCGCGCGGTTACCTCGGCGCTTGAGCACAGCCCCTATGCCGAATGGCTTGGCCGCAACCTCAGCATCGAGGTTGCGGTTCGCCTGACCGATGATGACGAGGTGCACGACCTCAACCATCATTACCGCGGCAAGGACAAGCCGACCAACGTCCTCAGTTTTCCGATGGTGCAACCCGATCTGCTCGAAGCGCTTGCCAATACTGATGACGGCGAAGTGCTTCTGGGCGATATCGTTCTTGCGCTTGGCGTATGCACGCATGAAGCCGAAGAAAAGCAGATAAGCGTATCCGACCATGCAACGCATCTGATTGTTCATGGCACTTTCCATTTGCTAGGCTATGACCATCAGACGGACAGCGAGGCCGAAACGATGGAAGCGCTTGAAATCAAGGCGCTGGGATCGATCGGAATCGATGACCCATATGACGACAACAAGGACTGACCAGGAAAGACATGCCTGACGATTCCAGTAGCGGCGACAGTAGCGGCCGATTGTGGCGCGGCCTGAGAAGCCTGCTTTTTGGTGACGACAACGAACTGACGCTGCGCGATCAGATCGAAGAAGCGATTGAGGAACATGAGGGCGACGCCGATGCGCCCTCCAACGGCGACCTCTCCCGGGTCGAACGGCAGATGCTCAAGAATCTGCTGCATTTCGGCGAACGGGACGCCGGCGACATTGCGGTGCCCCGCGCCGACATCATCGCCATTCCCGAAACGGCAAGTTTTCGCGAGCTAACCGCGCTGTTCATCGAGGCTGGCCATAGCCGCCTGCCCGTTTACCGCGACACACTCGATGAAATCATCGGCATGATCCACATCAAGGATGTGTTCGCGACCCTCGCCGAAGGCCGGGACGAGCCTGCCGACCTGAGCGGATTACTGCGCCAGCCGCGCTACGTGCCCCAATCGATGGGCGTGCTCGATCTTTTGGCAGAAATGCGTGCGACACGGACGCATCTTGCCGTGGTGCTCGACGAATATTCTGGCACCGATGGCATCGTGACGATCGAAGATCTGGTCGAGGAGATTGTCGGCGAGATCGAGGATGAACATGACGACGAACCCGAGGTTCTGCTCGTTCCGCTCGAGGACGGTATCTGGGACGCAGACGCCCGCGCCGAACTGGAAGATGTGGGCGAAGCCGTCGACCCGCGCCTTGCCGAGGTGGAGGAGGATGTCGACACGCTGGGCGGCCTTGCCTTCGTGCTTGCCGGCCATGTTCCCCAGCCGGGAGAAACCGTGTGTCACCCCAGCGGCTGGACACTGGAAATAACCGCTGGCGATCAGCGCCGCGTGACCCATTTGCGGCTGCACCCGCCAAGCCGCACCGCCGAGAGCGAATAACGCCAAGGGCAGATTAGCCTGTCGCGTGGGCCGGTTACGCTTGACCGGACCACGCGCGGGCATATGGTCGCCGCATGAAAAAGCCGATCATCATCATCACGCTCGTGCTGCTCGCGGTTTTCGCAGGCGCCATCTATTTTGTCGGCAAGGGCGAGCCCGCACAATTGTCGGTGGAAGCCGTTACCGGCGCGAAGCCCGAAATTTCGGTGCCCAATCGGGAACGCTTCCCGCTGGTGAACATCGCCAAGCCCGTGGGCTGGGAACAGGGCGCGATGCCCACCCCCGCCAAGGGGCTGACGGTCAATGCCTTTGCCGACAAGCTCGATCATCCGCGCTGGATGTATCTGCTGCCCAATGGCGATGTGCTCGTTGCCGAAACCAATTCGCCGCCGCGCGTGAAGGACGGCATCACCGATTGGGTGATGGGTGTGCTGATGGGCCGGGCCGGTGCCGGTTCCAGTTCCGCCAACCGCATCACGCTGCTGCGTGACAGCAATGGCGATGGCGTTGCCGACCAGCGTTCGGTTTTCCTGCAGGGCCTCAACTCACCCTTTGGCATGGCGCTGATCGGCGAGACGCTTTACGTGGCCAACACCGACGCCGTGCTGGCCTTTCCGTACAAGGAAGGCGAAACCAGCATCGCGGCCAAGGGCACCAAGATCGTCGACCTGCCGGGTGGCTATAATCACTGGACCCGCAATCTGCTCCCCACCGAAGATGGCAAACGCCTCTATGTGACGGTCGGGTCTGCCAGCAATATCGGCGAGCGCGGGATGGACAAGGAAGTGAACCGCGCTGCGGTGCTTGAGGTCGATCCCGCGAAAAAGAGCTTCCGCATCTTCGCAACCGGCCTGCGCAACCCCAATGGCCTTGCCTATGAACCCGTATCGGGCGCGCTGTGGACCACAGTGAACGAGCGCGACATGCTGGGCGGCGATCTCGTTCCCGATTATATGACGCGCGTCGAATTCGGTGCCGACTATGGCTGGCCCAACAGCTATTGGGGTGGGTATGAGGACCTTCGCGTCGAGCCGCGCCGTCCCGACCGGCTCGAATATGTGAAACGCCCCGATTATGCGCTTGGACCGCATGTCGCTGCATTGGGCCTAGCCTTTGCCGATGGCGTCAATCTGGGCCCTGATTACGCCAATGGCGCGTTCATCGGATTACACGGTTCGTGGAACCGCAAGCCGCTGTCGGGGTACAAGGTCGTCTATGTGCCCTTCGGCAAGACCGGTTATCCGCTTACCGACGCAAAGCCGCAGGATTTTCTGACCGGCTTCCTCGACGCCGACGGCAAGGCGCGCGGACGCCCGGTCGGCGTCATCGCCGATCGGACGGGTGGCCTGCTCGTCGCGGATGATGTCGGCAACGCCATCTGGCGGGTGAGCCAGCCGCGCACAGCACCGCCAGCGGCACCGGCAAAATGATAGAAAGGGGTGGCCTCGCCACCCCTTTTTTTAGGGACGCGCCATTTCCAGGCAGGCCTCAAACTCCAGTTCGGAGCGCTCATCATTGGCGCGCGTGACATCAACTTCGGCCAGTTCGCGCGCCGCGCCCATTTCCGCGTCGGTCTGCGGGCCGCTTTTCCCCGAAGCGCGCAGCGCTTCGCGCGCGCGGTGATCGAGGACCGAAGCGATGGTCTGCAGATCGCGCGCGGCCGTGGTCTTGTGATCGGCCATGGGAATCGAACCATAGGCTATGGCCGACAAGGCCGCGCAGCGTGGCAGCGATGGCGGCGGCGGAACCGGAATCTCACGATCGAGCATCGCGACGCACGCCTGAACCTGCGCCTCGGGAAGATCGCGCATAGCACCACCCTGCTTCGCAGCATTTTGCTGGGTAGCGACCGCCGCAAGGATCGCGTCGCGCACCGCTTCGCGCGTTTGCCCCTTTGCGACCAACCGATCCCCCACATGCTGTGCAAACATGGCGCCGCGCGTCGACAGACGCGGCAGGTTGCGCGCGGCCGTGCCGCCGCGTTCCTGATCGGATGCCAGTATCGCGAGCGTCGCAACGCACGCGATTTCCGTTTTTTCCTGCTCCGAAGAAGAAACCGGTGCGGCATGGGCCGGCAGCGCATGCGTGCCCAATGCCAGTGCCAACACCATGAACGATATCGATTTATTCACCACGCGGCCCCAATGCTTTCACACGATAACAGGATTTGAGATCGAGACTGGTCTCGTCGACATTGCGCGCATGCATTTCGCCGTGCAGCACGGCAATTTCGCGGCTGATCGCGCTATCCGCCGCCACCTCCGCATCTGTCTGGCGCGTCTCGGCAATCACGATGCGGCGGAGCGCGGCGGTATCTTCGCGAAATGCCTTGGTCATCGCGGGATCGCCGCTTTTGCGTTCAAGCGCCTCAAGCGTGATCGCGAACATCGCGGTGCAGCGGACAGCGCTTGGAAGGGGTGCGGATGCGGGTGCGGCAGTGCCCTGCGACAATGCGGCAGTGCCCCATAAAAGCGCCATGGACCAGAATAGCGCCAACCGCTGATACTCCAACATGCCGGAAAATCCCGGGCCTGCTGTGTGCCATGCCGGACGATCCTTGAAAACACCCGAATTCCACGCAATAGCGTTCCCGTGCTGCGTTCTCCGCTCCTTATCGCCCTTGTCGCCGGCCTCGTCTCCGCCACCGGCTTCGCACCACTCGGTCTTTGGCCGCTTCTTCTCATCAGTCTCGCGGTTTTGGCCCATCTGGTCTTTCGCGCGGGCAGCATGAAGGCGGCCCTTGGGCTGGGCTGGGCCTTTGGTGTCGGGCATTTCACGACCGGGCTCAACTGGATCGCGCATGCCTTCACCTTTCAGGACGCGATGCCGCACTGGTTCGGTTATGGCGCGGTGATTCTGCTGTCGCTGTACCTTGCCATCTATCCGGCGATGGCGGCAGGCCTGGCATGGCGATGGGGACGAAGCAGCCCGACGACGTTCAGCCTGATCTTCGGCGCGGCCTGGATCGTCACCGAATGGCTGCGCGCAACGATGTTCACGGGCTTTGCGTGGAATCCGCTTGGCGTGGTCTGGGTCGATATTCCAGCGGCGGCGAAACTGGCCGCGCTGGTGGGCACCTATGGCCTGTCCGGCCTCACCGCGCTGCTGGCCGCAGCGCTGGCCGCGCCGCGCGTGCGGGGCAATATCGCCATCCTTATTGCGCTGCCCCTGCTCGCGCTCGGCGCATTCTTCGCCCCGACCTCTCGGCCAACCCATGACGGGGGCGCGCGCATCCGCGTGGTCCAGCCCAATATCGGGCAGCAGGACAAGCATGTTGCGACGCTCGACCGCCTGAACAACGCCAAGCTTGCCGCGCTTTCCGGCCATCCCGGCGCCCGGCCCCGCCTCATTTTCTGGCCCGAGGCGGCGGTTCCCGAATTTCTGGAGGAGGAGCGCTGGGTGCGCGAGCGGCTGGCCAAGCTGCTTGGCCCCAAGGACCTGCTCCTCACCGGGGGGCTCGCGCTGATCGCGGGCAACGACGGCAAGGTGATCGGTGCGCGCAACAGCCTGTTCGTCCTTGATTCCGAGGCCCAATTGCTGGGGCGGTACGACAAGGCGCATCTTGTGCCTTACGGCGAATATCTGCCGATGCGACCGCTGCTCTCGGCCATCGGATTCTCCCGCCTTGTGCCGGGCGATATCGATTTCTGGTCCGGCCCGGGGCCGCAGACGCTGAATCTGGACGGTTTCGGCGCGATGGGCGTGCAGATCTGTTACGAAATCATCTTTTCGGGACAAGTCGTCGACCGCGCCAACCGCCCCGATTTCCTGTTCAACCCTTCGAACGACGCCTGGTTCGGTGCCTGGGGGCCGCCCCAGCATCTGGCGCAGGCCCGCCTGCGCGCAGTGGAGGAGGCGATGCCGGTCATCCGGTCTACCCCCACCGGTATTTCGGCGGTGATCGATGCGGAAGGTCGGCTGCTCGCCAGCCTCCCCCATATGACCGCTGGCGCGCTGGAAACCGCGATGCCGCCGCCGCACAACCCCACGCCTTTCGCGCGGCTGGGACAAATCCTGCCTTTTGCGCTTGCAATGATTCTTGCCGGGCTCGGCGTTGCCTTGGGGCGCCGTCGCCGCTAATAGGCGGACATAAAGTTTTCCTTATGTCCATGAGGGCAAGTGCAATGCGCAGCGACTATCTCTTCACCTCCGAATCGGTTTCCGAAGGCCATCCCGATAAGGTTGCCGACCAGATTTCGGACGCCGTCGTCGATCTTTTCCTTGGCCGCGACCCGGAAGCGCGCGTCGCCTGCGAAACGCTCGTCACCACCAACCGCATCGTTCTGGCCGGTGAAGTCCGCTGCCGGGAAGATGTGACGCCGACCATCGACGAGATCGAAAGCGTCGCGCGCGAAACGGTGAAGCGGATCGGTTACGAGCAGCACGGTTTCCACTGGCAATATGCCGATTTCGCCTGCCACCTGCACGGCCAGTCGGCGCATATCGCCATGGGTGTCGATGAAAGCGGCAACAAGGACGAAGGTGCGGGCGACCAGGGCATCATGTTCGGTTTCGCCTGCGACGAAACCCCCGAACTGATGCCGGCGACGCTCTATTACTCGCACCGCATCCTCGAGCGTATGGCGCATGACCGCCACAACAAGGTGGTCGATTTCCTTGAGCCCGATGCCAAGAGTCAGGTCACGCTCGCGTTCGAAAATGGCCGTCCCGTGCGCGCGACCGCGCTTGTGGTATCGACCCAGCATGCCAAGGGCACCGATCAGGGCCTGCTGCGCGATTACGCCAAGTCGGTAATGAACGACGTGCTGCCGCAGGGCTGGATGCCCAATGACGATTCGGCGATCTATGTGAACCCGACCGGCCTGTTCGAAATCGGCGGCCCGGACGGCGACGCCGGCCTGACCGGCCGCAAGATCATCGTCGACACCTATGGCGGCGCAGCACCGCATGGCGGCGGCGCGTTTTCGGGCAAGGACCCGACCAAGGTCGACCGTTCGGCAGCCTATGTCTCGCGCTATCTTGCCAAGAACGTCGTGGCAGCCGGCCTTGCCAAGAAGTGCACGATCCAGCTCAGCTACGCCATCGGCATCGCCGAGCCGCTGTCGCTTTACGTCGACACGCACGGCACCGGCACCGTCGACGAAGCGCGCCTTGAAGCGATCTTGCCGCAGCTTGTGCGCCTGACGCCCAAGGGCATTCGTACCCATCTGGGTCTCAACAAGGCGATCTATGTGCCCACCGCTGCCTATGGCCATTTCGGTCGCAAGGCCGAAGGCGATTTCTTCACCTGGGAAAAGACCGATCTGGTCGACGCGCTGAAGCAGGCGATCTGAACCAGATGCCGGGGCGCACGCGAAAGCGTTCGTTTCCGTGAAGCAACATGATAAGGCTCGGGCGAATTCTCATCGTCCGAGCCTTTTTCCTATGATCAGACTGTCTTTCATCGCCCTGCTTGCCGCATGTCCTTCCACCGCCATGGCGGCTGGGGCGACGCTTTCGCCCGAGGACCAAGCCGCTGCATATAGCGCCGCCGGATTTGAGTTGCAGGACGGCCAGTGGCGCGCTTGCGACGACCCCGGCACCGCCAGCTATACGCCCGGCGCGATCGAGGTGGCGGACGACCTCAACGGCGACGGTGCGCCCGACGCGCTGATCACCGAAGGCGGCAGCTTCTGCTTCGGCAATACGGGCCAGGGCTTTTCGCTGGTCAGCAAACAGGCCGATGGTGGCTGGAAAATGATGGCGAGCGGGACGGGAATCGTCCGTTTCCTCACCAGCAAAGGACAGGACGGATGGCCCGACATCGAGGTGGGCGGCCCCGGTTTCTGTTTTCCGGTGCTGCGCTGGAACGGCACGGAGTACCGCCTCAACCGCCACGAATATCAGGACAAGCCCTGCAAGCACGCTTTCTGAAGAAGACAGCCTGTATGATGGGGGGCACGCACAGTCTGGCCTCCCGCCATCAGTTGCGCTAGGCGGCGCGCATGAACGATCCCGCAACCATTCGCCGTCTTTATGGTCGTGCCAAGGGGCACAAGCTTCGTCAGGGGCAGGCCCAGCTTCTCGAAGACCTGCTGCCGCAGATCAGCGTGCCCGCCGAAGGCCCGGTGACGCCCGAAGCGCTGTTCGGCGATGATCGGCCGCTTCATTTCGAAATCGGCTTCGGGTCGGGCGAGCACCTCGCCTACCGCGCCGATCTTCTCCCCGACCACGGCTTTATCGGCTGCGAACCGTTCATCAACGGCGTGGTCGGCGCGCTGTTGCACATTCGCGACAAGCATCTGCCCAATGTCCGGCTGCACAATGGCGATGCGCTCGACGTGCTGGAACGCGTGCCGGACCAGAGCCTGCGCTTCGTCTATCTGCTCCACCCCGACCCCTGGCCCAAGGCGCGCCACGCCAAGCGCCGCATGGTCAATCACGGCCCGATGGACCTGATCGCGCGCAAGCTGCAGGTGGGCGGCGAGTTTCGTCTGGGCACCGACGACCCGACCTATTGCCAATGGTCGATGATGGTCATGAACCAGCGCCGCGATTTCCGCTGGCTCGCGGAAAAGCCCGAAGATTTCCTGAAGCGCCCCGGCGGCTGGCCGCAGACGCGCTATGAAGCCAAGGCGCGCCGCAAGGGCCATGAGGTCTGGTATTTCCGCTACCAGCGCGTCGAAGCCGACTGACGCTTATTTGAGCGCGGCCAGTTCGGGCGAACCCTCTGCGCAGCGCGCGCGGGTGGCAGCATCCGCCGTGCCGCGCGCAGGCGCGGCATAAGGCGGAATATCGATCGGCTGACCGATCGCCCGGCGCGCGAATATGTCGGGGCGGTAGCCTGCGCAGGCGGTGAACAGATCGAGCATCGTAGGCGGGGTTTCATACGCTTCGAACGACAGGCGGAAGGTTCCCCAGTGGATGGGGATGCCATAGCCTGCATCCAGCCCGCGAAACACGTCCACCGCCTCGCGCGGGCCGATATGGCTGCCTGTCATCATCTGCCCCGGCGCGAAGCGGAACGCGCCGATCGGCAGGATGGCGAGACGCACGGGCCCGAGCCGGGCCGCCTCTTCGGGCCATTTCATGTCACCCGGACCGGTATCGCCGGCAAAGAAGATGTTGCCTGCGGGCGTGGTGATCGTGAAGCTCGACCACAAGGCGCGGTTGCGATCGGTGCCCCAGCGCGATCCCCAATGATGGTTGCGCGTCACCACGACATCGACGCCGGGCTTTACCGATATCCGCGTCCCCCAATCGACCGCTTTTGACGGCACATCGATGACGGCATCATTGCCGAGGCTGGTCAGGATCATCGGGCGATCGCGTTCCCACAACCGGCGAAGCGTGGGCACATCGAGATGATCGTAATGATTGTGGCTGACGAGGATGAGATCGATTTTGGGAAGATCCTCGAACCGGATGCCGGGGGCGGTGACCCGCGCGGGGCCGGCGAGGTTGAACGGGCCGGCAATCTCGCTCCAGATCGGATCGGTCAGGATGTTGAGCCCCTGCGTCTGCACCAGCACGGTGGCATGGCCCACCCATGTCGCGCGCAGGACATCCCCCTCCACCCGCGCCGCCGGACGCGTCTGGGTGACGGGCACCGAAACGGGCCAGTCGGGGCGTTCGTTGCGCCCCAAGATCCACCGGGTCATGAAGCCGCCACGGCTTTTGCCCGTGGGCGGCGCGAGCGTATCCTCCCCATCCGGGTTGAAGAAACGGGCGCCGTCGAAATGCGCGCTGACGGGCCCGGTATAATAGATCCGGTCGAGAAAGGGCGGCAGGACGATGATCGCGAGACACAGCGCGACGAGCGCGAACAGCAGCCCGGTTCCGAGAAACTTGAAGACTTTTGCGATCACGCGTGCACCCGCTACCCGACAGACAATGCGCCGAGAGATACCCTCGCTTGCCATATCCGCAAGCCCTGCACGGTTGACGCATGAAGCGCGGATTGACTAGCAGGCGCTGCATGACGGACATTTTCCGCGCCCTTGCCGATGAAAGCCGGCGCAAGCTGCTCGACAAGCTTGTCGCCCGCAACGGTCAGACGCTGCAGCAGCTGTGCGACGATCTGCCGATGACGCGCCAGGCCGTATCAAAGCATCTCGCGATTCTGGAACAGGTGAATCTTGTTGCCGTGCACCGGCGCGGGCGCGAGAAGCACCATTATCTGAACCCCGTGCCGCTGGCCAAGCTGGTGCGGCGCTGGATCGGCCAGTTCGAGGACATGTCGCTCGACCTGCTTCATGACGGCACCGCGCCCATCGAGAAGCTGCCGCCCGAACGCCGGATGCGCCCGCGCGCGGGCGCGAAGAAAGCAGCGCCAAAAGTTGACGAACACGCCCCCGCTTCCTAACTGGGGCTGAGGAGGAACGACCTCCCCCGATCATGGGCAGCAACGTCCGGGACGACCCGGCTCTTCGCAAGGAGGGCCTGATGGCCTGGATTTTACTCGTTATCGCCGGTTTGCTCGAGGTCGTCTGGGCCTTTTCGATGAAACAGTCGCAGGGCTTTACCCGGCTGATGCCGTCGATCGTCACGCTGGTTACCATGGGGATGAGCTTCGCGCTGCTCTCGATATCGATGAAAACCCTGCCGCTGGGCACCGCCTATACGATCTGGACGGGCATCGGCGCGGTTGGCGCGTTTCTTGTCGGGATCGCGATCCTCGGCGAACAGGCGAGCCTGATGCGGATCATCGCCGCGCTGATGATCGTCGGCGGACTGGTGGTGATGAAGCTTTCGACCAACGGTTAAAGACCGTTGGCGGGACACCCCAAAGCTGCAACATAGGCGACATGACGTTGCTTAGAGTGTCCACCCTTGTCATCGCCCTGCTTCTTGCGCTGAGCGAGATCGGGCGATGGTGGGGGAAGCCCCGCATGCTGCCGCTTGTGCTTGACGAACTGATCGTCGCGCTGGCGCTGCTGATCGCGCTCTGGCTGGCCCCGCGCCAGGGCACGGCGCCGCTGGCGGCGGCCTGGGGGCTGTTCAGCGGGCTGATGCTGAGCCTGCTTGTCCCCACGCTCGACCATATGCTGTTCGGCCCGCCCAAGGAGAGCGCGGGCTTTTATGCGGGTGCGCTCTGCGCGCTGCTGTTGATCGGGGTCTGGGCGACGCTGCGCGCGCTGCGGCTGGCGCGGCCCGCCTGAAAAAATGGGGCAGGAACGCCGTGCGCCCCTGCCCCGCTTGAGTTTCGAGGAAGAAGAAGAGGAAATTGCGGGTCAGGAAGCGGGGCGCTTCCGGACCGGCCGTGGCTTCGCACCACCCCAGAAATCCTCGCCCCACAAGGCGGCGGCGGACTGGAGCAGCGATACCGAATAAGTCCGGTTCGAATCATGGCGGGGTGTCATTGCCTTGGACATACGGCCTCCTTGCCGCTCCCCTAGCGGCGTAATGATACAGTTCGATGAAAATGCCGGATCAGCAGCGACACATTCGATTATCACGCTGATCCCGCATGATTTTTCCCTGTAAACATTTCATGGCGGCCTTCGTTCCCGGTCCAGGCGCCTGCCCCGATGGGCGCGGCACGGCGCGCTTTAGCAATTGGTTTCGCGGCGCAAGCTGACCTGTCAAAAACCGCGGGTTCAAGCTGGGATGCCGGTTGAACCGTCCGACATCAATATCTCTACTAATTTTGTAGTATTAGTCGACAAAGACATTCTTGGGGCCGCCCAAGCAGGCGCGCGCGGCCGATGGACACGAAAAGGGCCGCGTCCCGGAGAGGAACGCGGCCCTTTCTGATGTGTCAGGGGACGCCGTGGGCGCCCCCAAAGCCTCAGGCGTTTTCGAGCAGCTTTTCCTTGCGGATCTTTTCCTGCCAGACGAGCGGCGCGAGATGGTGGACGCTCTGCCCCTCGGCATCGACCGCCACCGTCACGGGCATGTCCTGCACCTCGAACTCGTAGATCGCTTCCATGCCGAGATCTTCGAAACCGACGACCTTCGAGCCCTTGATCGCCTTGGCGACGAGATAGGCCGCACCGCCGACCGCCATCAGATAGGCGGACTTGTGCTCCTTGATCGCCTCGATCGCCATCGGGCCGCGTTCGGCCTTGCCGACCATCGCGAGCAGGCCCTGTTCGAGCATCATGCGCGTGAACTTGTCCATCCGCGTCGCGGTGGTGGGGCCGGCGGGGCCGACGACTTCTTCGCCCACGGGATCGACGGGGCCGACATAATAGATGACACGGCCACGGAACTCGACGGGCAGGTCCTCACCCGCTTCGAGCATGTCCTTGATCCGCTTGTGCGCGGCATCGCGGCCGGTGAGCATCTTGCCGTTCAAGAGCAGGCGATCGCCATGCTTCCAGCTCTGCACCACCTCGGGCGTCAGCGTATCGAGATCGACGCGGATCGCGGCCTTGTCGGGCGTCCAGTTGACGTCGGGCCATTCGGCGAGGTTGGGCTGTTCGAGATAGGCCGGGCCGCTGCCGTCGAGCGTGAAGTGCGCGTGGCGGGTGGCCGCGCAGTTGGGGATCATCGCGACCGGCTTGCCCGCCGCATGGCAGGGCGCGTCCATGATCTTGACGTCGAGGATGGTCGACAGACCGCCAAGGCCCTGCGCGCCGATGCCGAGCGCGTTGACCTTGTCGAAGATCTCGATGCGCATCGCCTCGATATCGTTCTGGGGACCGCGCTTCTTGAGCTGGCCCATGTCGATCGGGTCCATCAGCGCCTTTTTGGCGAGCAGGACGCAATGTTCGGCGGTGCCGCCGATGCCGATGCCAAGCATGCCGGGGGGGCACCAGCCCGCGCCCATTTGCGGGATCATTTCGAGCACCCAGTCAACGATCGAATCGCTGGGGTTCATCATCTTGAACTTGGACTTGTTCTCGCTGCCGCCGCCCTTGGCCGCGACATCGATGCTGACCTTGGACCCCGGCACCATTTCGACGTGCAGCACCGAAGGCGTATTGTCCTTGGTGTTGCGGCGCGTGAAGGCGGGATCGGCGAGCACCGAGGCGCGCAGCTTGTTTTCAGGGTGGAGATAGGCGCGGCGCACGCCTTCATCGACGATTTCCTGAAGCGAGCGATCGGTATTGTCGAGGCGGCAATCCATGCCCCATTTGACGAAGACGTTGATGATGCCCGTATCCTGGCAGATCGGGCGATGGCCTTCGGCGCACATGCGGCTGTTGGTGAGGATCTGCGCGATCGCATCCTTGGCGGCGGGGCTCTGTTCGGCCTCATAGGCCTCCCCCAGCGCGCGGATATAATCCATCGGGTGGTAATAGCTGATGAACTGGAGCGCGTCGGCCACGCTCTCGATAAGGTCGGCTTCCTTGATGATCGTCGTCACTGTCGCAGGTCCTGCATGGTCAGATGAAAGAGTCGCAGCGGCCCTTAACGCAATTTTGCCGAAAACGGGAGGGCGAAGGCGCCGGCCTTGCCGATGCGCCCTCGCCCTTTTCCCGCCAATCACTTTGTCAGATGGTTACCGCGACATTGGCCGCAGGCTTTTTCAGCCGCGCGACGGCGAACATCACCACGCCAATAAGCGCCGCGCCGTAGACGACGGAGAGGACGAAACCACGAAATTCATCCGCACCCTGAAGCGCCGGGATCGTGCCCACGGTGAGGAACAGCATCGTCGCCATGTTCACGAAGAGGGGCACCCAGCCGATGATGCTGGCATAGATGACGAAGAGGACCCCGACGAGTGCGGCGACCAAGCCCACCGTGCCGAACTGAAGCGGCAGATTGTGGAGCGCCCAGGCAAGCCCGAGCCCGGTGAGCCCACCCACGACGCAGGGCCAATATTCCTTCAGATCGGCGTGCTTGATCGCGGTCCAGTAAAAGATGAACAGGAACCCGCCGTAAAAGCTTGTCATCCCGAGCACGCTTGCGAGCCCGATATAGACCGCGACGCCCAGGATGATGATCCCGAGAAACATCATCGCCTTGCCATGCGACACGGGCGCGGGCGCCCCATTTTCATTCGGCATTCCAGCCTCTCCATATGGCCTGGCGGGCCGGCTTTTCCGCCGGTCTCCGCTATTCACGGGCGATTAGGTCATGAACGCCGGCATGTGTCGAGCGATTGTGCACGCTGGAACAGGAATGAGCATCCAACGCCAAAAATGTGGCGGAAATTTCCGGCGGCATTCCGAGTGCCCGAGCAAAATTCAGGCAAGCTGCGTCAACCCCTGAATTTTTTTTCGGCGCAGATTTCACCCTTGCCTTTTGGGAAGCCTAGGAAACTCCGCGCGTCGCCCGCCCTGCCACGATCGAAACGAGTCCAGCGAGCGACGAGCCGAGCCATCCGCCCCAAAATCCCATCTTGCGTCTTGTGCAAAGCTGGGCACAATGGGTGGTGTAAGGCAGGGGACCTAATACAACGACTGGTAGCTTTTATCGCGAGCAGGTTTCGCGAAAGGGCTGCTGCGTCCTTGTGAAAAGCGCGCGGAAACGCCATATTCGGCGCAGCGCAGCGCGGGTCCGACTGTAGTTCCCCGGAGGCATTCTTCCGGGTCTGGATATCGAACAGGGGAAAGCGCAGCCATGGATTTCAGAGATACGCAGGAAGCGAGCAGCAGCGACGTGACAGCGACCCTTACCGAAGCCCTTGCGAGCGCCGCGATGGCCGCTGCACAGCCGGTAGACACGCGCACGGTGATGCCGCAGCCCTATGCGATCGAGATCGACCGTTCGCGCGACGACCTGCTGACCGATTTCGGCAAGGAAACGCTGAAGGACCGCTACCTCCTGCCCGGCGAAAGCTATCAGGACCTGTTCGTGCGCGTGGCATCGGCCTATGCCGACGACGCGGCGCACGCGCAGCGCGTCTATGACTATATTTCGAAGCTGTGGTTCATGCCCGCCACCCCCGTTCTGTCGAACGGCGGCACCGGCCGTGGCCTGCCCATTTCCTGCTATCTGAACTCGGTCGACGACAGCCTGCAGGCGATCACCGAAATCTGGAACGAGAATGTCTGGCTCGCGTCGCGCGGGGGCGGCATCGGCACCTATTGGGGCGCGGTGCGCGGCATCGGCGAACCCGTGGGGCTCAACGGCAAGACCAGCGGCATCATTCCCTTTGTCCGCGTGATGGACAGCCTGACGCTTGCGATTTCGCAAGGCTCACTCCGCCGTGGTTCGGCCGCCTGCTATCTCGACGTCTCGCACCCCGAGATCGAGGAATTCCTCGAAATCCGCAAACCTTCGGGCGATTTCAACCGCAAGGCGCTGAACCTCCACCACGGCGTGCTGCTGAGCGACGCGTTCATGGAAGCGGTGCGCGACGGCCGCGAATGGAATCTGATCAGCCCCAAGGACGGCAGCGTCCGCGCCACGGTGGACGCGCGCGCGCTGTTCCAGAAGCTCGTCGAAACCCGCCTGCAGACGGGCGAGCCCTATATCGTCTTCGGCGATACCGTGAACCGCGCGATGCCCAAGCATCACCGCGATCTCGGCCTCAAGGTCTCGACCTCGAACCTCTGCTCGGAAATCACGCTGCCCACCGGCCGCGACCATCTGGGCAACGACCGCACCGCGGTGTGCTGCCTCTCGTCGCTCAACCTCGAAACCTGGGACGAGTGGAACGGCGACAAGCAGTTCATCGAGGACGTGATGCGCTTCCTCGACAACGTCCTCACCGACTATATCGAGCGCGCGCCCGAGGAAATGGCGCGCGCCAAATATAGCGCGATGCGCGAACGCTCGGTCGGGCTCGGGGTGATGGGCTATCACAGCTTCCTCCAGGCGCGCGGCCTGCCCTTTGAAGGCGCGCTGGCGAAAAGCTGGAACATGCGGATGTTCAAGCACATCTCGGCACAGGTGAACCAGGCGTCGATGACGCTCGCCGCCGAGCGCGGGCCCTGCCCCGACGCCGCCGAAATGGGCGTGATGGAACGGTTCAGCTGCAAGATGGCGATCGCGCCGACCGCGTCGATCTCGATCATCTGCGGCGGCACCTCGGCGTGCATCGAGCCGATCCCCGCCAATATCTACACGCACAAGACGCTGTCGGGCAGCTTCTCGGTCCGCAACGTCCACCTCGAAAAGCTTTTGATCGAAAAGTCGAAGAATTCGGATGCGGTGTGGAACACGATCCTCGAGCAGGGCGGCTCGGTCCAGCATCTCGACTTCCTGAACCAGGAAGAAAAGGACACGTTCAAGACCAGCTTCGAGATCGACCAGCGCTGGCTGCTCGAACTCGCCGCCGACCGCACGCCCTATATCGACCAGGCGACCTCGCTCAACCTGTTCATCCCGGCCGATGTCGAGAAGTGGGATCTCCTGATGCTCCACTTCCGCGCGTGGGAACTGGGCATCAAGTCGCTCTATTATCTCCGCTCGAAGAGCGTGCAGCGCGCGGGCTTTGCCGGCGGCGTCGAGGCCGACAACACCCCCGAGGCCCCGCGCTTCGAGCTGGGCGAGACGACCGATTACGACGAATGCCTCGCCTGCCAGTGATGGGCATAACGGCCCGACAAGGCCCTTTGGCGGGCTGAAATGCCCGCCCTACCGTGATAATATCGCTCTCTGCGTATCGGAGAGCTTAAAAAGTTAAGCGCAAGGATCCACGCCATGCCTCTTCTTCAGGCTTCCAAGACCTACAAGCCCTTCGAATATCCCTGGGCCTATGAATATTGGAAACGCCAGCAGCAGCTGCACTGGCTGCCCGAAGAAGTGCCGCTGGGCGAGGATTGCCGCGACTGGGCGCAGAAGCTGACCGATCATGAGCGCAACCTGCTCACCCAGATCTTCCGCTTCTTCACCCAGGCCGACGTCGAGGTGCAGGACTGCTATCACGAGAAATACGGCCGGGTGTTCAAGCCCACCGAAATCAAGATGATGCTCACCGCCTTTTCCAACATGGAAACGGTGCACATCGCGGCGTACAGCCATCTGCTCGACACGATCGGCATGCCCGAGAGCGAATATTCGGCCTTCCTCCAATATAAGGAGATGAAGGACAAGCACGACTATCTCGCCACCTTCGGCGTCGACAGCGACGAGGATATCGCGCGCACGCTCGCGATGTTCGGCGGCTTTACCGAGGGGCTCCAGCTCTTTGCGAGCTTTGCGATGCTGATGAACTTCCCGCGCTTCAACAAGATGAAGGGCATGGGCCAGATCGTCAGCTGGTCGGTGCGCGACGAGACGCTCCACTGCGAAGGCATCATCAAGCTGTTCCACGCCTTCTGCAAGGAACGCAATTGCCTGACCCCCGCAGTCAAGGACGATATTCTCGACATGTGCCAGAAGACGGTGCGGATCGAGGACGCGTTCATCGACCTCGTCTTCGAAATGGGCCCGGTGCCCGGGATGACGCCCAAGGACATCAAGAAATATGTCCGCTTCATCGCCGACTGGCGGCTTGGCCAGCTGGGCCTGAAGCCGATCTACATGATCGAGGAACACCCGCTGCCCTGGCTCGCACCGCTCCTCAACGGGGTCGAGCACGCCAACTTCTTCGAAACCCGCGCCACCGAATATTCGAAGGCGGCGACGCGCGGCAACTGGGGCGAGGTCTGGGACAATTTCGACCGCCGCAAGAACGCCAAGGCCGCGATCGCCTCGGCCGAAGCCAATGACGGCGAAGACATGTTCGCCAAGGCGGGCGTCGCGGCGGAGTAATCCGACCTAGAAAATTACGAGGGCGAGGCGGCTGCCGCTACCTCGCCCTTTTTTATTGGCTTGTTTCTTCAGCCCCGTGCAACTTCGGGCTCACCCGATATGTTGGGGCGGCATAAAGTCTTGGAGGAACAGGATCATGCGCAAATCGATCGTCGCCCTTGTGCTTGCCGCGGTCGCCCTTCCGGCTGCACCGGCACTGGCGGATCCGCCGCCATGGGCGCCCGCGCATGGCCGCCGCGCGCAGGAGCGCGGGCTGTATGACAGCTCGGGCCGCTATTACGAACCGCGCCGCCTGTCGCGCGACGACCGGATCTGGCGCAGCCGCGACGGCAATTATCACTGCCGCCGCGAAAATGGGACGACGGGGCTGATCATCGGCGGTGCGGTGGGCGCATTGCTCGGCCGCCAGCTCGACGGCGGGCGCGAACGCACGCTCGGCACGTTGCTGGGCGCGGCAGGCGGGGCGCTGCTGGGCCGCGAGATCGACCGCGGCGAGCTGCGCTGCCGTTAATGCCTTAGGGGGCGATGCCGGGGCGCTGGACCGGCGCGGCATCGCCCTGTCCCCGCGCCGCGCTGAGGCGGAGGCCGCTCAGCAGCGCATTGCGCAGTTCGCGGGGGTCGATCACATCGTCGAAGCCCAGCTTGTCGGCGAGGTGGAAGGCGCCGCCCGCCTGTTCGGCGCGGATGCGCGCGCGGGTTTCTTCGTCGAGCTTGGCCGCCGCGCTGCCGCTTTCGGCGGGCATCGCGCCCAGCGTGATCGCAGGGAAGCTGAGCGAGAGGCTCTGCCCGTCAAACGGGTTCATCGCCATCAGCGACGAGCCGAAGCCAAAGGCCTTGCGCAGCGTGACATGGATTTTGGGACTTTGCAGCCGGTGCTGCGCGACGAACATCCGCGCGGCCGAGCGCAGCGTGCCCGCGCGTTCGGCGGCGGTGCCGGGCATGACGCCGGGATTGTCGGTGAGGAAGATGACGGGCAGATGGAAGGCGCCCGCAACCTCGATGAAATGCGCGGCCTTGCGCGCCGCCGCATCATCGACCGCCCCCGCCGCCGAGGCGGGGTTGTTGGCGACGAAGGCGACCGATTGGCCGCCCAGCCGCCCGAGCGCGGTGACAATCGCCGCGCCGTACCGCGGCTGGATTTCGAACAGGCTGTCCTGATCGACGACCATGCCAAGCAGCACGCGCATATCGAAGGGGATGCGCGGATCGGGATCGATGAGCTGCAAGATCCCGTCCAGCAGGCGCGGCCCCTGATCGTCGCCGGGCAGCCGGGGCGCAGCCTTTTCCCACGCATTGGACGGGAAATGTGAGAGATAGCGCCGCGCCATGGCGATCGCCTCGGCATCATCTTTCGCCAGATTATGCGCGACGCCCGACTGGACGACATGGACATCGGGGCCGCCCAGCGCTTCCTTGGTCACGACCTCCCCGATCGCGCCCTTCACAAGCGGCGGGCCGGCGGTGAACAGCGCGCCCGCCCCGGTCATCACGACGAAATCGGCAAGCGGCGCGGTGAGCGCGCCGTGGCCCGCCGAGGGGCCCATGACGAGGCAGACGATCGGCACCAGCCCCGACAAACGGGCGAGCGCCTGAAGATCATTGGGGCTGCGCCCCGCATGCGCGTTGGTGAGCCGGTGACCCGCACCCTCGAGCATGAAGACGAGCGGGACGCGTTCCTGCGCGGCCAGCTCGGCCAGCCGGTAGCGCTTGGCCGCGCCCGCATCGCCGATCGACCCGGCAAGCGTGGTGAAATCCTCCGCCGCGGCGAGCACGGTGCGCCCATCGACCGTGCCGAAACCCGCGATCAGCCCATCTGCGGGGGCGGGTGCCTCCCCCGCCTCGCTGAGATTGGCAGCGAGGCCGCCTATCTCGACAAAGCTGCCGGGATCGAACAGCGCATCGATCCGCGCGCGGGCATCGAGCTTGCCCGCGGCGTGGTGCTTCGCCAGCCGTTCCGCGCCCCCCATGGCGCGCGAAAAGCCACGCCGCCGTTCAAGCTCGCCAATGATCGCGCCCCAGCGCCCCAGTTCGCCGTCCATCGATGCCATCCCCAATTTTCCGGTTGCCCTGCGCGGTTCAGCGCGCCGCGATATCCTTCACAAATTCCACCATCAGCCGGGTGACATCGTCGGAGCGTTCGAGCTGGACCATATGACCGGCATGGGGGAGCATCTCGATCCGGCGGACCTCTTCATATTGCGCGTGGATCTGCGCGATCGGATCGGCGCCGTGCCATGCCTCGAGATCGACGTCGTTCTCGCTGCCGATGAAATAGAAGGGCGCGGGGTTTTTCAGCCCGCGATAGGGGCGGCGCTGTTCCCAACGCAGATCCATCGCGCGGTACCAGTTGAGCCCGCCGGTAAAGCCCGTGCGGCTGTATTCGGCGACATACCATTCCATTTCCCATGCGCTGAGCCATGGCCATGGCAACGCAGGGGCCTGAGGCAGCGCCTCGAGATAGGTTGAACCAACGGGGTGTTTCCACACGTCGAGATAGTGATAGTCGCCCGACAGCGCATAGAAGACGCGGGTGAGGAAATCGCGCGGCGCAGCGGCCAGATCGGCATCGGCGCGGCCGGGTTCGATGAAATATTCGATATGGACGAAATGATTCTTCGCCCATTCGCGCGCCTCATCGAGCGGCGAGATATCGGGGCGATCGGGCCAGGCCGGATTTTCGAGCGCGATCACCGCACGCACGCGTTCGGGATGGAGGAAGCACAGATCGTAGATCGCGAAGATGCCGAAATCGAGCCCGGCGAACACCGCCTGTTCCACCCCGAGATGATCGAGCAGCGCGGCGAGATCGCCCGCGGTGCGGTGCATGTCATATTCCGCCGGATCGCCGGGCGCCTCGGTCTGCCCCATGCCGCGCATATCGGGGACGATGACGCGCCAGCCGGCCTCGGCGAGCGGGCGGATCTGGCGCCACCAGCTGAGCCAGAGATGCGGGAAGCCATGCGCCAGCACGATCACCGGGCCTTCGCCTGCCTCCACATAATGCATTTGAATGCCGTTTATCCGGGCGTGCACGTGCCGCAACTCGGCCATTCCATCCTCTCCATCTGTTTTGCGGGCACTAAGGCGGTGGCAGCCCGAGAAGTCAAACGCGATGGATGACGGATCGTGATCGTTCGCCAAATGCGGCGAATGGAGCTGCTGCGCCGCAACAATTCGCGAAGCCCGAACGTTGCCCGGCCATAACGAAAAGGGAGCGCGCATATGACAAGCCATTGGTCTCGACGGAGTTTCATCGCCGCAGGGGCGATCCTGCCCTTTGCGACGCGCGCGGACGCGGCGGAAACAATCGACGGCCGCGCCTTTCGCGGCACCCGCCCGGTGAACGATGTCGGGATGGAAGGCGGGACCGCGATCCATGCCACCACCGGCATGCGCATCCGCAATTCGACCTTTGACGATTTCGGCAATGGCGCGATCCGTGTCGCGGCGGGTGGCGCGGACCGGGTGGTGATCGAGGATTGCGGCGGGAGCAATTTCTACCGCTTCTTCGAAAATTCGACGGTGGAGGGCGGCCCGGCGGCGCCGATCACCAATTTCGTCTTTCGCCGGATCGTTGCGCAGAAGATCGACCGGGGGATGTTCCAGCTGAAATATGACAGCCGCAACGGCCAGTTCGAGGATTGCATTGCCTATGGATCCGACGATGGCGCGCGCTACTGCGTCGGCTTTGCGATGGTGGACAATGCGCGCGACATGTATTTCCGCCGCTGCGAGGCGCACCGCTTTGCCGAGGTGGCGCGCACCCAGAGCCAATATTGGAACGGCGACGGCTTTTCCGACGAGCGCAGCAATGCGGGCATCCATTACCATGCCTGCATCGCCACCCAGAATGCCGATGGCGGCTTCGACACCAAATCAACGGGCGTGCTGCTGTCCGAATGCCTCGCGCGCGGCAACAAGCGCAACTACCGGCTGTGGAACACCGGGCGGCTGGAACATTGCCGCAGCGAAACCCCGGTGAAGCGCGGCGGGATCGGCGGCACGGCGCATTTCTCGTTCCACGGCGGTGCGGGCTCGCGCTATGTCATCAGCCGCCCCTATGTCCGCGCGGTGAGCGGCAACACTTCCCCCGTCTTCCTATTCGAGACGACCGCGCCCGTGGTGGTCGATATCTATGACGCCGACATCAAGGCCTATAGCGCGCCGCTGATCGTCGTGAACGGGCCCGAACCGGTGATCAACTGGTATCCCGCGCGCAAGGACCAGCGCATCTTCGTCAAATCCGAACGCGGCTGACCCTCAACCCGCGCGCAAATTGATCCTGGTCAAGGTTTGCACCCGCGTGCCCATGCGATAAGGGCCCCGGGTGCATTCAGCGCCCCCAAGCATCGACGAGGAAGCCGTTCGTGTCCGATACCAGCCCCACGCCCTTTGACCTTGTTGGCGGCAAGCCCGCCGTCGATGCCATTGTCGGCCGGTTTTACGACCTGATCGAGAGCGACCCCGATTATGCCGGGCTGCGCGCGGTGCATGGCCCCGATCTGGGCCCGGTGCGCGAAGGGCTTGCCAGCTACATCACCGGCTGGCTGGGCGGCCCGCGCGACTGGTTCGAGACGCCGGGCAAGGGGTGCATCATGTCGCTGCACAACGGCTTTGCGATCACCACCGACATTGCCGGGCAGTGGATCAACGCGATGATCCGCGCGATCGCGGCGGAGCCCGGGCTGGACGAACATCTGGGATCGCAGATGGCCGAGGCGCTGGGCCGGATGGCGCATGGGATGATCAACCGGACCGAGGCGGCCTGATCGGTCGCGTTTTCGGGGCGTTACGCCTTTTGAACCGCTCGTTCATCATCTTACGCTGCCACCCCCCTCTTTTTTGCGATAGTTTTCCTTCCTATCATCCCTCCCGCCACTGACGGCATCGAATCGCAACGCGCGGCCGGGGAGGGTCGATGCCCATATCATTCATCCGCACCGCGCCGCTGCGCCTGCTACCGCCGCTTCTGACCGTGCTGCTGCTGGCGAGCGGCTGCGCAAAGCAGGAGCGCCCCGCCCCCCCTTCCCGCGTGACCATATCGCCCGAAGAAGATATCCGCCCCGAGTGGCGCAATATTGCCCGCGCGCCCGATATCGCGCGGATCGACGCGCTGGCGGCCCGTTGGGCCGACGCGATTTCGGCGATCCGGCCGGGCGAAGGCATGCGCACGCTGCGCGCGGCGGGGGATCTGCTTGACCCCGAAGTGGCACTGGAGCGGCCCGAACCATCGCCCGGGCGCTATGAATGCCGGGTGTGGCGCCTGCCCGAGGGCAGCCGCGCGGCGCGCGGTTTTGTCGCTTATCGCCCCTTCACCTGCTATATCGGTGTCGAGGGACCGCTTCTCCTGTTCACCAAGGAGGAAGGCTCCGAACGCCCCGCCGGTCGGATCTGGCCGGGCGATGACAAGCATCTCGTCTTTCTCGGCGCGATGGCGCTGGGCGCGGAAAAAAGCGTTCCCGCATATGGCGACAAGGACGATCGCAATCTGGTGGGCAGGGTCGAGCGCGTGGGCGCGTTTCGCTGGCGGATCGTGATGCCAAGCCCGGTGGCGCAATCGCGCCTCGACGTGATCGAGATGGTGCCGCTTGTTGCCCCGATGTCGCGCGCCAATCCCTGACCGTCAGGTTCAAAACGGTACTGTTACGACCAGCGATCTTTCGTTAACTTTTGCGTTCTAAGCCTGTTCTGGGGTGATTCGGGGAGCAGCAGGATGCGGATTGCGGCGCGCATGGCGGTTGAGACCGTACCGGTGGAGCGCGGCTCTGCCAGACGCCCCGTCGAAATGAACGCGACGATGCGTGCGCAAAGTTATCACGGCATCAACGTCGTTGTCCGCAACCTGTCTGAACAGGGTTTCATGGCCGAAACCCGCAGCGACATTGCCGAGGGCAGTTTTGTCCGTCTCAAGCTGCCGTGCCTCGGCACGGTGCTGGCGCGCATCGCCTGGTCGAAATGCGGACAGGTGGGCGGCGAATTTCTGAACGCGGTCAATCCGCTGCGCCTGCAACAGGTGTTGGGAATCACCGCGGCCGGCCAGACGGCGCACTAAGGCGCTAAGGCGGGGCGGACGATGCCGCCGCTTTTGCCTTAACCCTCTTTCGGAATTGGCAAAAAACAAATCCTTACCAGATGTTAACGATTTCACGCGAGGAAGGCGAAGCCCAACCCGGAGAAGTATCGTGCACATCGCAGCGAAAGTGGCGCTCGAATCGCCAGTCCAGAACCAGCGACGCGCCACGCGTGAAAACATCCTGGTGTCGACGACCATGCGCGCCTCGGGCAATCACGGCGTCGATATCGTCATCCGCAACATCTCCTCGCTTGGTTTCATGGCGGAAACCAACGGCGAATTCGAAGCCGACCAGCGCGTGCGCGTGCGCCTGCCCGCGCTTGGCACGATCATCGCGCGCATCGTCTGGGTGAAGGATGAGCAGTTCGGCGCGGAATTTGCGGAGGAAGTCGAGCTTTCGAAGCTGCGCGCGATTCTCGCGGCAACCGGGGCAGCCCCGCCCAAGCGCGCACGCGCGACGCGCGGCAAGACCCGCACTACCCCTTCCGGCGAAGCGCCTAATCCGTCTGCGCCCGACAGCTCTGTCATAATCGGTTGAATCGCCGCGCGCGGGGCATAAACTTCCCGCGCGATGAAGCTGGGACTCTCTCTTCTTTCCGGACTGGGGCTGGGGCTGGTGGCAATGCCCGCCGCAGGCCATGCCGCGCGCGAGCCGATCCGGATCGCCTGTGCGGATCAGACGGATGCCAGCCGGACGGAGGCAATACGCGCCGAGCGCCGAATGGTCGCCATCCGCTTCACCACGCCCGAGGCCAAGCCCCGCCCCGCGCCCGCAAAGCGGCGCTATCTGCTGATGTAGCCCGCCGTTCCGCCTTTCCGGCGGATGAACGCGCTGTAGTTTTCCGTTCACGCAACCCATTCTATAAACAACACGTTTTGTGGCGTAGAGGAATGGAGTGCCACCATGAAGAAGCTGACCCTTATTGCCGCCGCGCTGGCTGTGCTGACGCCGATGACGCCCGCGCTGGCCGATCCGCCGCGTAATCACGAATATCGCAAGGATGTGCGCGACGCGCAGCGCGACTATCGCCGCGACGTGCGCGATGCCGAGCGCGACTATCGCCGCGACGTGCGCGAAGCCCGCCGCGACCGGGATCGCGACCGCAATCGCGACTGGCGCCAGTACCGCAATTACGACTGGAACCGTTACGAGCGCGGCCAGCGCAATTATTATGCCGACGATTATTATCGCGACGGCCGCTATTACAAGGAACGCCGCCTGTCGCGGAACGACCGCGTCTATCGCGGATCGAACGGCCGTTATTATTGCCGCCGCGACGACGGCACGACCGGCCTGCTGATCGGCGGCGCGGTGGGCGGCCTGCTGGGCAACACCATCGCCCCCGGCGGTTCGAAGACCATCGGCGCGCTGATCGGCGCGGGTGCCGGCGCGCTGCTGGGCCGCGAAGTCGATCGTGGCGAGATGCGCTGCCGCTAACACCGGCTGACCGTTCTGACCCGATAGCCGGCCCGCACAGCCCCCTCCCCCCCCTTTGTGCGGGCCGGCGCCCAATCTTGCCACGGCCACCCCCTCAGTTTATTTACCTTGATGTAAATAATCGAAGGGGTGGCTGGTGGCATATGCAAGCACCTTCAAGGCCAATGCGCATTGGTTGCCGCGCAACCCGGCGCGCATGCTCGATCATGTGCCCGGCACCGACGGAATGCCGGTGTTTGGCACCACGCTGGCGCAACTGGCCAACCCCTTTGCCTTTACCCGCCAGATGGTCGAGCGTTACGGCCCGGTCTACCGGATCAACAGCTTTGGCGGGCGCACCGTCCAGTTGCTCGGCCCCGAGGCGAATGAACTGGTGCTGTTCGACCGCGACAAGGTTTTCTCATCCGAACAGGGCTGGGGCCCGATGCTCAACCTGCTTTTCCCGCGCGGGCTGATGCTGATGGATTTCGACAAGCACCGCGCGCACCGCAAGACGCTGTCGGTGGCGTTCAAGCCCGCACCGATGCGCCATTATGCCGAGCATCTGAACCACGGCATCGCCGCCCGCCTGCCCCAATGGGCGGGGCGCGAGATCCGCTTTTACGCCGAGATCAAGAAATTGACGCTCGATCTGGCGGCGACATCGTTTCTCGGCATCCCGCTGGGGCCAGAGGCGGACCGGATCAACACCGCCTTTGTCGACATGGTCCAGGCCACGATCGGGGTCGTGCGCTTTCCCCTGCCCTTCACCGCGATGCGCCGGGGCGTGGCGGGCCGCGCCTTCCTGCTCGATTATTTCGGCAGGCAGATCCCCGCGCGGCGACAGGGCACGGGCGAGGACATGTTCAGCCAGCTCTGCCGCGCCGAGCATGAGGACGGACGGCTGCTCAGCGATGACGAGATATTCGACCATCTCAATTTCCTGATGATGGCGGCGCACGACACGATCACATCGAGCCTGACCTCGATGGCGTGGCTATTGTCGCGCCACCCCGACTGGCAGGAGCGGCTGCGCACCGAAATCCGCGATCTGGGGATCAACGGCGATAGCCTGCCGCACGACCGGATCGACGAGATGGTGCTGACCGAGCAGGCGATGAAGGAAACGATGCGGCTGATGCCGCCGGTGCCCAGCCTGCCGCGCCGCGCGATCCGCGCCTTTTCCTTTGGCGGCTATGATTTCCCGGCGGGCACCTTTGTCGGCGTGAGCGCAGCCTATACGCACCATATGGCCGAGATCTGGCCGGAACCCGACCGGTTCGATCCGATGCGCTTCACGCCCGAGGCGGCACGGACACGGCACAAATATGCCTGGGTGCCCTTTGGCGGCGGCGCGCATATGTGCCTGGGGCTGCACTTTGCCTATCTGCAGGCGAAGATCTTTCTGTTCCACCTGCTGAAAGATTACCGGATCGAGCCGATCGGCACCGCGCCGATCGAATGGCAGGTCTGGCCGATCCCCCGGCCGCGCGGTGGGCTGCCGGTGCGGATCGTTCCGCTTTCCGGCTGAGCCCGCATAGAAGCGGTCAGGCGGCGGCGCGCAGCGCGACCGAGCGACGATGCGCGTCGCGTAGCCCGCTTGCGGCGAAGATCACCAACCCCGTCCAGATAAAGCCGAAGCAGATGAGATGCGCCTGGGTGAGCGGTTCGCCGTAAACGGCCACCGCAAGCAGGAACTGGAGCGTGGGCGAGAGATATTGGAGCAGCCCGAGCTTGGCATAGGGCAGGAGCCGCGCCGCCGCCGCAAAGAGCAGGAGCGGCACCGCCGTCACCACCCCGGCCGAGGCGAGCAGCGCACTTGTGCCCGCATCCTGCCCGAAGGCAAGCTGGCCGCCCCATTGGAGATAGGCGACATAGCCGATCGCGAGCGGGCAGAGCAGCAGCGTTTCGACCGAGAGGCCGACGAGCGAATCCACCGGCGCGATCTTGCGGAGCAGCCCGTACGCCGCGAAGCTGAGCGCGAGCGAGAGACTTATCCACAGGCCAGACCCCGCCCCGATGGCGAGCACGGTGACACCGACCCCGGCGAGCACCACCGCCACCATCTGCGCACGGCCAAGCTTTTCCTTCAGGATGAGCACGCCCATCGCGACGTTGACGAGCGGGTTGAGGAAATAGCCAAGGCTCGATTCAAGCACATGGTGGTTCACCACCGCCCAGACATAGATGAGCCAGTTCGCGCCGATGAGGAGCGCGGTGCACATCAGGATCAGGATCGCACGGGGATTGGCGAACGCCGCGTGAATTTCCCCCACGCGCCGCTTGAGGACGACGAGCACCGCGAGAAACAGCACCGACCAGATCACGCGCTGCGCCACCAGCTCTGCGGGCGCGACATCGGCCAAAAGCTTGAAGAAGACCGGCAGGCACCCCCAGATGAGATAGGCACCAAGCCCGTACATTATGCCGGCCCGCGCCGAATCCTGCTGCTGCGTCATGGCCCGGCTTTAGCCCAGCGACGCGCACAAGGGCATAGCGGATTACAGCTTGGGTGCGTGGAAGGTCGTGAGCTATTAGGTGCCTGAAACGACGAAATATTTATTACGCCCACATGATGATATTTACTGATCCATCACGTACAATAAATAAAACACAAATCGCAATGGAGATTTCATGAGCGATGTTGATTTACTCCAACAAAATTGCCTTTTGCAACTTTCTCCCATTCGAGGATATAATCGGTATTCTGAAAATAATTTCTTAAAAAATTCAAACATCTCAGAAAAAATATACAATCTTCTTGGCCGCAACAATGGAATTGGGACAATTGCCGCAGAATTTCCTGAGAATTTATCGGTTTTAACCGATGCTACACTAAGCGAAGTGCACAAGCATGGACTGCCACATATCGTCGGGCTTTCTGGTGAGAGTTCTGGATTTGCAATTACTCGTGACTTTCGATCTGCGCTAAAAACACTCCAAATTGAAACGCAAGAATTTTACCCGCTAAAATTCTACGCGCCCCATGATCACGAAAATTCACCTTATATTGCATCCAACCGCACGCTTGTTGGGGAAGGCTTCTTCTGGAAGCCATTGGATATTATCGATATTATTGACTTCTATGCATTGACGGACAAGGTCTATCACGATGGCGATGGCGTGCCGGGCCAAGGTAAATATTACGAGAAAGTAGACCCGCGTTGGCTCGCTGGTTCTTTCACCGTCGGAAAGCCTGTGGCGATCAAGTCCGAGGCTGACATCGCTCATCCGGTATTCTCGGTACGTGGACTAAGGGGAGTCTTTATAGCCGCGCCCTTTTTTCGGATGATGCGGGACAATGAATTTCTCAAATACCACCCGCTCAAGGTTCGTTACCTCGATCCCGACAGGAACTCCGCACTTCGCAAAAATTCGATTGACGCGCGCATCGCGGGCAAGGCTTTTGACCCGATGCCCAATCTCTATTTCGTCGGCACGGCAATGCGCGCACCTGACGACCATGACTGGCAGGCAAAGCTTAGCGGCATCTGATCCGGGAGCATTTCAGCAGAACTCGCTCTCGTCGAAGCCGCGCGACATCGCGCGACCGCCGACGCCATCTGCAACGGCCGCGCGCTTTCGGATTGCCGCGAGCGGGGGCGTGCCCCAAGGGGGAGAGATGATGGCCTGATCTTGTTGGAGTGCCCCGGAATGACCCCGCGCGAATTGATCGATACCGCCAATATCCCCGGCGGCCAGGAGCTGCGGCTGTTCCGCCGTGGGGGGGACTTCATGATCGTCCTCGATCGCAACGAGCTGATGAGCAGCCGGATGAGCGGGTCGGAGGAAGCGCTGGCGGTGATGAGCTGCGAACGGCTGGCCGCGCGGGCGGCGCCGCACATGCTGATCGGGGGTTATGGCATGGGTTTCACCTTGCGGTCGGCGCTGGCGGAACTGGGTGCGGGCGCGCAGGTGACCGTTGCCGAACTGGTGCCCGAAATCATCAGCTGGGCGCGCGGGCCGATGGCCGAGCTGGCGGCGGGATGCCTCGACGATCCGCGCGTGCAGCTTGTCCTGGGCGATGTGGGGGCGGTGATCCGAGGCGCCAACGCCAGCTATGACGCCATCCTGCTCGACGTCGACAATGGCCCCGATGGGCTGACGCGCGTAGGCAACGACGCCTTATATTCGGCGCGGGGGTTGGCGGCGGCAAAGGCCGCGCTCAAGCCCGGCGGGGTGCTGGCAGTGTGGTCGGCCGCGCCGGACAAGGCGTTCACGCGGCGGCTGGCCGAGGCAGGGTTCAGCGTCGACGAAGTAGCGGTGCGTGCGCGCAGCAACGGCAAGGGCGCGCGCCACGTGATCTGGTTCGCGACAAAAGCCGGAAAGGCCTGACCCGCCCGTCTCCGCCCCGCTGCCCCGACCGTCTGCCCCAGCCCTAGCCCCACCGATATGTGCAACCAAAAGAACGCCCTGTGGGTTTTCGTGAAAAGCGCATATTCGTTGAGGAGATGGCCATGAGCATTTTCGGATCGATCAAGGACGCGATCTTCGGCAAGAAGAAGGTGCCCGAGCCGGCCACCGCCCCTGCGGCACCGGCGAGTGCGCCTCCACAGCATATGCCGCATCCGCAAACCACGTCGCTCGAACCCAAGGACCCGGCCGCCGTGCCCGGCGCGCCCGCGCACCAGCCTGCGGCGACGAGCCGGGTGAATGTGGCCTCCATCCTCGACACGCGCGCCGCCGCCGCCGGACAGAGCCTCGACTGGCGGCGGTCGATCGTCGATCTGATGAAATTGCTCGGTCTCGATTCGAGCCTGGAGAATCGCCGCGAGCTGGCGCGCGAACTGGGTTATCCGGGCGATATGGGCGACAGCGCCGCAATGAACTTGTGGCTACACCGCCAGGTCATGCGGGAACTTGCTGAAAATGGCGGTATCGTGCCCCAAGAATTGCGCGACTAGCCCGCTTTCCACCCGAAGCACTTGGCAAGGCCCGCCTCCTCGGCCTAGGAGGCGGGCCTGTTTTGTTGCGGGGAGAAGGAAAGATCATGGCGGAGCCGCTGAAAGTAGCGCTGGCGGGACTGGGAACCGTGGGCAGCGGCGTCATTCGCCTGATCGACGCGAACCGCGAGCTGATTCAGCGCCGCGCCGGACGCCCGATCGAGATCGTCGCGGTTTCGGCGCGCGACCGTTCGAAGGATCGCGGCGTCGATATCTCCCGCTTCCAATGGGTCGACGACATGACGACGCTGGCCGAGGCGAGCGGCGCGGATGTCGTTGTTGAGCTGATCGGCGGATCGGACGGCCCGGCGCTGGCGCTGGCGCGCCGCACGCTGGCCGCGGGCAAGGCGTTCGTCACCGCGAACAAGGCGATGATCGCGCATCACGGCGTGGCACTGGCCGAGATCGCCGACGGCAAGGACGTTGCGCTGAAGTTCGAGGCGGCGGTGGCCGGCGGCATCCCGGTGATCAAGGGCCTGCGCGAAGGCGCGGCCGCCAACGAGATCACGCGGGTTTACGGCATCCTCAACGGCACCTGCAATTACATCCTGACCACGATGGAAAAGGATGGCCGCGACTTTTCAGAGGTGCTCGCCGAGGCGCAGGCGCTGGGTTATGCCGAGGCCGATCCGAGCTTTGACATTGACGGCGTCGACGCCGCGCACAAGCTTTCGATTCTGGCGAGCCTGGCGTTCGGCAGCACGCTCGATTTCGACGGTGTCGACACGGCGGGCATCCGCCACGTCATTGCCGCCGACATTTTCGAGGCCGAACAGCTGGGGTTCAAGGTGCGCCTGGTGGGCGTGGCCGAAGCCAATGGCCACGGCCTGTTCCAGCGCGTTCACCCCTGCCTCGTCCCCGTCAGCCACCCGCTGGCGCATGTCGCGGGATCGCTCAACGCCGTCGTGGCCGAGGGCAATTTCGTCGGCCGCCTGCTGTTCCAGGGCGCGGGCGCGGGTGACGGCCCGACCGCATCGGCCGTTGTTGCCGACCTGATCGACGTGGCGCGCGGCGAATATGGCACCGCCTTTGCCATGCCGGTTTCGGCGATGTCCGAACCCGGCCGCGCCGATGCGGGCGAACGCGTCGGCCGTTCCTATATCCGCCTCAGCGTGCAGGACCGCCCCGGCGTGCTCGCCGAGATCGCGACCGCGATGCGCGATGCGGGGGTTTCGATCGAAAGCTTCATCCAGCGCGGCGTATCGAGCGATTCGGGCGTGATCATCGCGCTGGTCACGCACCAGTGCGCCGAGCGCTGCGTCGTCGACGCACTGGAACGCCTGTCGGGATCGGCGAGCCTGACCGGCCAGCCGATGCTGATGCATATCCTCGATTTCTGAGGGTTATTCGGCGTCGGGATCGATGAGACGCGCGGCGGCCTTGGCGACAAGCGCCGCCGCACCGATCAAGGGCAAGCCACCACCGCATGTGTCGGTGGAAAGCATTCCGCAACTGCCCGAACGTACCCGCGCGGCCGAGGCCGTTGGCACCTCTCCCCGCACCCGCCGATCGCCTTCGACATGGCGTTCATCGGGCAGCGGCAGCCGGAAACGATCGCGGTCCCCGCGCCCACAGACCAGAATCTCGTCCCCCATGGTCGATCCGCTGCAACGCGCCGAAGCGCTTCGCGTCAGCGCGTCGTAACGCTGCATCGCCTGATCGACATCGGACGCGGCCGCCTCTTGCGCACCGGCAGCCATAGGAAGACCGGGCATGATCGCACACAGAACAAGGAACAGCGCCTTCGTCATGCGGGTTCGCCTTTCGTACCCAAGCGGACACCACTATCGCCAAACACGCAAGTAATGCTTTGAAAAGCGACGATCGCCGCCAATCGAGCGGTGCAATTGCCCATGTCATTCTCGACAATCCGGCCGCGCTCGCCTATCGCGCGGGAACTGATTTCAAGGAAAGATGGCAAATATGGTGGAAGCAAGTCGCATTCTCGATCGTGTCCTGGTGCTTGAAATGGTCCGGGTCACCGAGGCCGCCGCGATTGCCGCATCCAAGCTGATCGGACGGGGCGACGAAAAGGCCGCCGATGCCGCTGCCGTGGAGGCCATGCGCGCGGCGCTGAACGAACTCGACATGGACGGCACCGTCGTCATCGGCGAAGGCGAACGCGACGAAGCCCCGATGCTTTATATCGGCGAAAAGGTTGGCGCGGCACAGGGCACCGGCCCCAAGATCGACATCGCGCTCGACCCGCTGGAAGGCACGACGATCACCGCAAAGGCCGGCCCCAACGCGCTTGCGGTGCTCGCGATCGCCGAGGAAGGCAATCTGCTGAACGCCCCCGACGTCTATATGGACAAGCTGGCCGTTGGCCCGGGCTATCCCGAAGGCGTGATCGACCTCGACAAGTCGGTGCGCCAGAACGTCGAAGCCGTGGCGGCTGCCAAGGGCGTGAGCCCCGCCGAAATCATCGTCTGCGTGCTCGACCGTCCGCGCCATGAAAAGCTTATCGCCGAACTGCGCGAAATCGGCTGCGGCATCATGCTGATCCCCGATGGCGACGTGGCCGGCGTGATCGCGACCACCGATCCCGACACGACGATCGACATCTATATGGGTTCGGGCGGCGCGCCCGAGGGCGTTCTGGCGGCGGCGGCACTGCGCTGCGTCGGTGGCCAGTTCAAGGGCCGCCTGCTGTTCCGCAACGACGACGAACGCGCGCGCGCGCGCAAATGGGGCATCGAAGATCTCGACAAGATCTACGACCTCAAGGAACTGGCCAAGGGCGACTGCATCTTCGCCGCAACCGGCGTGACCGACGGTTCGCTGCTCGAAGGCGTGAAGCGCCGCAAGGGCGACCTGATGACAACCGAAAGCGTCGTGATGCGCGCCAGCTCGGGCACCGTGCGCTGGGTCAAGGGCGAGCACCGCAAGCCGCGCTGATTCCCGGTTCATCCGGCCCTGAAAACGGGCCGGACATGAAAAAGGGGCGGAAAGATCGGTCTTTCCGCCCCTTTTCTTTTTGTCGTTATCCGATCACGCTCAGCCCGCCACGGTGCGCGGGCGCGCCTGGCGATAGGTGCCGAGCAGCCGCACCCATTTGGTGTGGAAGCGCAGTTCCTCGAGCGCGCGGTCGACCGCCGGATCGCCGGGCTTGCCCTCGATATCGGCGAAGAATTCGGTGGCCGCGAAGCTGGCGCCGCGCTGATAGCTTTCGAGCTTGGTCATGTTGACGCCGTTGGTGGCGAAGCCGCCCATCGCCTTGAAGAGCGCGGCGGGGATGTTCTTCACCTCGAAGACGAAGGTCGTCATCACCGGGCCGTCCGCGGGCACGGGCACGGGGTTGCGCGCGAGCAGGACGAAGCGCGTGGTGTTGTCATCCGAATCGGCCAGCCCCTCGGCCAGCGTTTCGAGCCCGTAGAGATTGGCGGCGAGCGGCGGTGCGATCGCCGCGACCTTGGGATCGTTCATTTCCGCCACCAGCGCGGCCGCGCCCGCCGTATCGGCATAGGCGACGGGGTGGATGCCGCGCGCGCGCAGCCATTTGCGGCACTGGCCCAGCGCCTGCGGATGGCTCGTCGCCTCGCGCACGCCGTCCAGCGGGCCCTGCCCCATCAGGCTGTAGCGGATCGGCAGGAAATGTTCGCCGATGATCACCAGCCCAGATTCAGGCAGCAGGAAATGGATGTCGGCGACGCGGCCGTGGAGCGAATTTTCGATGGGGATCATCGCGCGGTCGGCGCGGCCTTCCTTTACCGCATCGATCGCGTCTTCAAAGCTGAAACAGGGCACCGCGATCGCATCGGGGCACATCTGTTCGACCGCGATGTGTGAATTCGCGCCGGGCGCGCCCTGAAAGGTCACGGCACGCGCGGGATCCTGCGCGGCGGCGTCCACCATCTGCTGAACAATGTGGCGAGCGGGGAGAGGATAATTTTCCATGATATGGCGCTGCGCTTAAGACTTAACTACTTCCCAAGCAAGGCATGGCTTGCGGTTATGAACTTGCGCTTATAAAGGAAACCCCAAATGTGCCCGGGAGAGCAGAGGGGTTTCAATGGACGACAGGTTCAACACATTTGCGGGTTGGGTTTTGGCTGCGGGTATCGTGGCGTTGGGCACTTCAATCGCGAGCGGGATGTATTTCAAGGAGCATGCTCCTGAAAAGCCGGGCTTCGAAGTGGCGGACGCCGATCCGAACGCTGGCGGGGGCGCCGGCGGCGCAGCCGAAGTGGACATTGCGACGCTTCTGCCCACCGCCGATCCGGCCAAGGGCGCAGACGTCTTCAAGAAGTGCGTGGCCTGCCACACCATCAACCAGGGTGGCGCAAACGGCATCGGCCCCAATCTTTGGGGCGCGCTGGGCAAGGCGCATGGCCATGTTCCGGGCTTTGCCTATTCCGACGCGCTGAAGGGCGTTGCGGGCAACTGGGACTTTGCCGGCATGGACAAATGGCTGGCCAGCCCGCGCAAATATGCGCCGGGCACCAAGATGACCTTCGCCGGCCTTTCCAAGCCCGAAGATCGCGCCAACCTGATCGCGTATATGAACACGCAAGGGTCGAACCTGCCGCTGCCCGCAGCAGGCGCAGCCCCGGCGGAAGCCGCAGCAGCGGACGCAGGAGCAGCACCGGCCAATGCCGAGGCACCGGCGGCCAATGCGGAAGCGCCCGCCGCGCACTGACGCGGAACGCGCGAAGCGAACGAAAAAGGGGCGGCCAGATAATGGCCGCCCCTTTTTGTTTTGGGTTTTGCGTTCAGCGCGCCCGGTGGCGATGCAACCGGACCACGCCGCCCGCGATCAGAAGCTGCCGCAGGGCGCCAGATCGTAGAATTCGCGGATGATCGCCCAGGCCTCTTCGGCGGTTTCGACGAAGCGGAAGAGCTCGAGATCCTTGTAGGAAATCACGCCTTCCTCGGCGAGCGCCTCGAAATTGACGACGCGTTCCCAGAATTCACGGCCGAACAGCAGCACCGGCATCGGCTTGGCCTTGCCCGTCTGGATGAGCGTGAGCAGTTCGAACATCTCGTCGAACGTGCCGAAGCCGCCGGGGAAGACCGCAACGGCGCGCGCGCGGAGCAGGAAGTGCATTTTGCGCAGCGCGAAATAGTGGAACTGGAAGCTGAGCGACGGCGTGACAAATTCGTTGGGCGCCTGTTCGTGCGGGAGCACGATGTTGAGCCCGACTGATTCCGCACCGACATCGGCAGCGCCGCGATTGGCGGCTTCCATGATCGAGGGGCCGCCGCCCGAGCAGATCACGAACTGGCGCTTGCCGTCGACATCGCGCGGGCATTCGCTGGCGAGCCGCGCGAGTTCGCGCGCGACGTCGTAATAATGCGACTTGGCGACGAGCCGTTCGGCGATCTTGCGGCTGCGATCGTCGGTGGCGGCATCGAGCAGCGCGGCAGCCTGGGCGGGTTCGGGAATGCGCGCCGAACCATAGAAGACGAGCGTCGATCCGATCTTGGCTTCTTCGAGAAGCAGTTCGGGCTTGAGCAGTTCAAGCTGGAAGCGGATCGGACGAAGATCCTCGCGCAGCAGGAATTCGGTGTCCTGAAAGGCGAGCTTATAGGCGGGATCCGCCGTCTGGGCGGTGGCCGCGCCCTGCTTCGCCGTTTCGGCATCCTGCTTTGCCTGGGGAAATACGCGGTTGGGTACAGTCGAAGTGTTTGTCATCCGCCCATCTCTACTCGCTTATGCGGGCCGACCCAAGCGCGATTACCGGCAATAGGGCCCCCGCCCCATGTCGAAATGGAGGTGATCGTGATGCGCGGCGTTATAGTCGGGGCCCAGCACCGTCTGGAACCGCTTGCACGCCGACCGGTGGAGCGCACGCAGGAACTGGCGCTCGTCCGAGGAGCCCGACCAGCCTGCCTTGACCGAGACGCGCCGCCCATCGGCAAGGATGAAGGCCGACACGTCGACGGCGTTGGCGAAGGCATGTTCCGAACGCTGGCTGGCGGCTGGCCCGGCCACGCCGTTGATGTTGCGGCAGGCATAGCTGCCCATTGTTTCGATCTTCACCAGTTCGCCGCGCAGGAAGCGGCGCGCGGCGGGCATTGCGGCATAATAGGCCCACTGTGCGAAGGTCCGCGCGAGCGGGCACTGCATCGCGCCGAGATTCGCGACGGGCACGCCGACATCGAGCAGCTTGACCGAATCGATCGCCGAGCAGCCGCCGGGAAAATTGCGGTCGGGCAGCGCATCGAAGCGGACATCGGCGGCGCGCAGATCGGCAAAGCACTGGCGTAGTTCGCTGGCGCTGAGGCGCGGGCGTTCCTTGACCACCGGCGCCGGCCGGTTGGGCGCGGGCTTGCGCCCACCACCGCCCGCACAACCGGCAAGCACCAGTGCGGCGAGAACAGGGACGACCAAGGGACGGAAAAACGCGATGGACACCATGACCGCCTTGTCCCCGGAATTGCTGGGAAAGAAAAGCCCACAAGACCCTTTTCCGCCAATTTTGCGGCCGGCTGCGGCGCAAGGCGGTTGACAGAATCGTCCATATCCTTAGGAGCGGCAGCGGGCCACGCGGTCCCAACGCCGCGCGTGCTCTCTGCAAGGAGAAGCATTACATGACTGATACACTGCCTCGCCCCGGCGCAAAGCCTGCGCGTCCGCATTTTTCCTCTGGCCCCTGCGCGAAGCCGCCGGGCTGGGCCCCCGAAAGACTGGCCACCGGTTCGCTCGGTCGCTCGCACCGCTCCAAGCTGGGCAAGAGCCGCCTTGAGCATGCCATCAATCTTACCCGCGAAATCCTGCGCGTGCCCGATACGCACCGCATCGGTATCGTTCCCGCCTCCGACACGGGCGCCGTCGAAATGGCGCTGTGGTCGATGCTTGGCGCACGCCCCGTCACGATGGTTGCCTGGGAAAGCTTCGGTGAAGGTTGGATCACCGACGTCAACAAGCAACTGAAGCTCGACGCGAATGTCGTGAAGGCGCCTTATGGCGAACTTCCCGACCTCGCCGCGCTCGACCAGTCGAACGACATCGTCCTCACTTGGAACGGCACCACATCGGGCGTTCGCGTACCGAATGGCGACTGGATCCGCGACGACCGCGAAGGCCTGATCTTCGCGGATTCGACCTCGGCCGTGTTCGCGATGGACATGCCCTGGGACAAGCTCGATGTCGTCACCTTCTCGTGGCAGAAGGTGATGGGCGGTGAAGGTGCGCACGGCATCCTGATCCTGAGCCCCCGCGCGGTCGAACGCCTTGAAAGCTATGCCCCGGCATGGCCGCTGCCCAAGATCTTCCGCATGACCAAGGGCGGCAAGCTGATCGAAGGCATCTTCAAGGGCGAAACGATCAACACGCCGTCGATGCTCGCGGTCGAAGACTATATCTTCGCACTCGAATGGGCGAAGTCGATCGGTGGTCTCGATGCGCTGAAGGCGCGTTCGCAGGCCAATGCCAAGGCGCTCGACGCGATCGTCCAGAAATATGACTGGCTCGATCACCTCGCCGCCGATGCCGGCGTGCGTTCGAACACCTCGGTCTGCCTGAAGTTTGCCGACGCAGCCGTCGAAGGCCTGGACGAGGCGGCACAGCTCGCGCTCGTCAAGAAGATCGCGTCGCTGCTCGAAGCCGAAGACGCGGCCTATGACGTCGCCGGATACCGCGATGCGCCTCCGGGCCTTCGCATCTGGTGCGGCGCCACGGTCGACACCGCGGACATCGAAGCGCTTGGCCCCTGGCTCGACTGGGCCTGGCAGCAGACGCGCGCCGCCTAATCCGATTGCCGGTTCCCGCATCAGCGGGAACCCCCTTCCCACTGATGCCCGAGATTTGCGCGACGCGCCCGGCAACAGGACAAGGAAAATCCAATGCCCAAAGTTCTCATTTCCGACAAAATGGACCCCAAGGCCGCCGAAATCTTTCGTGCGCGCGGCATCGAAGTCGATGAAATCACCGGCAAGACCAAGGACGAACTGATTGCCATCATCGGCAATTATGACGGCCTGGCGATCCGTTCGGCCACCAAGGTGACCAAGGACGTGCTCGACGCCGCGACCAACCTGAAGGTTGTCGGCCGCGCCGGCATCGGCGTCGACAATGTCGATATCCCGGCGGCGTCCGCCAAGGGCGTGGTGGTGATGAATACCCCGTTCGGCAACTCGATCACCACCGCCGAGCACGCGATTGCGCTGATGTTCGCGCTTGCCCGCCAGCTTCCCGAAGCCGATGTGTCGACCCAGGCCGGCAAGTGGGAAAAGAACCGCTTCATGGGCGTCGAGCTGACCAACAAGACGCTCGGCCTGATCGGCGCGGGCAATATCGGCTCGATCGTTGCCGACCGCGCCCGCGGCCTGAAGATGAAGGTTGCCGCCTTTGACCCGTTCCTGACCCCCGAACGCGCGGTGGAAATGGGCGTGGAGAAGGTGACGCTCGACGAACTGCTCGCCAAGGCGGACTTCATCACGCTGCACACGCCGCTGACCGACCAGACCCGCAACATCCTGAGCCGCGAGAACCTGGCCAAGACCAAGAAGGGCGTTCGCATCATCAACTGCGCACGCGGTGGTCTGGTCGACGAAGCGGCGCTGAAGGACGCGCTCGATTCGGGCCATGTCGCAGGCGCCGCGCTCGACGTGTTCGTCACCGAGCCGGCAACCGAATCGCCGCTGTTCGGCACGCCGAACTTCATTTCGACCCCGCACCTTGGCGCATCGACCTCGGAAGCGCAGGTGAACGTCGCGATCCAGGTGGCCGAACAGCTTTCGGAATATCTGCTGACCGGCGGTGTCACCAACGCGCTGAACGTGCCGTCGCTGTCGGCCGAGGAAGCCCCGAAGCTGAAGCCGTACATGGCGCTGGCTGAAAAGCTGGGCGCGCTTGTCGGCCAGCTTGAAGGCGACCGTATCCGCGCGGTGGCCGTCGAAGTCGAAGGCGCTGCCGCCGAACTGAACCAGAAGCCGATCACGGCCGCCGTGCTGGCCGGCCTGATGCGCGTCTATTCGGACACGGTGAACATGGTGAACGCACCGTTCCTTGCCAAGGAACGCGGCCTCGACGTGCGCGAAGTGCGCCACGAGCGCGAAGGCGATTACCACACGCTGGTGCGCGTCGCGATCACGCTGGAAGACGGCGGCGAGCGTTCGGTTGCGGGCACGCTGTTCGGCAACCGCGAACCGCGCCTTGTCGAACTGTTCGGCATCAAGATGGAAGCCGACCTGACCGGCGACATGCTCTATGTCATCAACCAGGACGCACCGGGCTTTATCGGCCGCATCGGTTCGTCGCTGGGTGAAGCCGACGTCAACATCGCGACCTTCCACCTCGGCCGTCGCAGCCACGGCCCGGGCGGTGAAGCAGCGCTTCTGCTGTCGATCGACACGCCGGTTCCCGAGCCCGTCCTGTGGGCGGTCTGCAACCTGCCGGGCGTGAAGAAGGTCAAGGCGCTCAAATTCTAATCCGGAAAAGATGCGATGATCCGGAAAGGCGCTTTCCGTCTTTCCGGATCATGCATTAAGGAGGCGCCATGATTCCCGCTGGCTTGCTCCCCGAAGGTTTTCGCGATCGGCTTCCGCCCGAGGCCGAAGCCATTGCCCGTATCGTCCGCCGCGTTCTCGATACCGCGGCCAGCCATGGCTATGAGCGCGTGGCCCCGCCGCTTGCCGAATTCGAGGCCGGGCTGGCCAGTCGGCTGAAGCTGACGCGGCCGCAGGACCTGCTCCGCTTCGTCGATCCGGTGTCGCAGCGCACCATGGCGGTACGCCCCGACATCACCGCGCAGGTTGGCCGAATCGCCGCCACGCGCATGGCGCACCACCCCCGCCCCGTCCGCCTCGCTTATGGCGGGTCGGTGCTGAAGCTGAAGGCGACGCAGCTGCGCCCCGAACGCGAGATGATGCAGGTCGGCGCCGAGCTGATCGGCCTCGACAGCGTTGCCGCCGCGCGCGAAGTGGTGAGCGTTGCCATCGAGGCGCTGGGCCATGCCGATGTCAGCGGCATCACCATCGATTTCACCCTGCCCGATCTGGTCGAGACGCTGGCCGCCGGCCCGCTGGCGGTGGACGCTGCGCGCGTGCCCGCAATCCGCACGCTGCTCGACGCCAAGGACGCAGGCGGGCTTGTTGCCGCAGGTGCGGGCGCGTTCCTGCCGCTGGTGGAAGCTGCAGGGCCCTTTGACGCGGCGGTGGCGCGGCTGCGCGGCTTTGCCGGCGGCGCGCTCGACGGACGGCTCGATGCGCTGGAGGCCATCGCCGCCCCGATCCGCGACAAGGCGACACTGACGCTCGACCCGACCGAGCGGCATGGTTTTGAATATCAGAGCTGGTTCGGCTTTTCGCTGTTCGCCAATGGCGTGAGCGGCGAGATCGGCCGGGGCGGTTCCTATGCGATCCTGCATGAAGACGGCCATGACGAACCGGCCACCGGCTTTTCGCTTTATTGCGACCCGCTGGTCGATGCCGGGCTGGCGACGCAGGAACGTCGCCGGCTGTTCGTGCCCTACGGCGCCGATCCCGCGATGGCCGCGGAGATGCGTGCGCAGGGCTGGGTGACGGTGGCGGCGCTGACGCCCGACGATACGCCCGAGGCGCAGATCTGTTCGCATATCCTGCGCGACGGGGAAGCGGTTACGGCGTGACGCCCGGCGCGGTGGACGAATCCGCCGCACGCGACTAGAGCGTTTCGCGATTGCGAATTTCCGCCGGGCCCGTTTTTGCGGGCCCCGCACATGTTTCCTGCCCCGCGACCGAGAAAGGTTCTCGGCCCGAGCGGGGCGCACCGACCTGGAGAATAGTGTCTTGGCGAATGTAGCGGTAATCGGCGCCCAATGGGGCGATGAGGGCAAGGGCAAGATCGTCGACTGGCTGGCCGAACGCGCCGACGTCGTCGTGCGCTTTCAGGGCGGCCACAATGCCGGGCACACGCTCGTCATCGGCGAGAATGTCTACAAGCTCTCGCTCCTCCCCTCGGGAATCGTGCGCGGCACGCCGAGCGTGATCGGCAACGGCGTGGTGCTCGACCCCTGGGCGCTCAAGGCCGAGGTCGAGAAGCTGTCGGGCCAGGGCGTCAAGGTTGACCCCGAAACGCTGCACATCGCCGACAATTGCACGCTGATCCTGCCCTTCCACCGCGATCTCGACGCGCTGCGCGAAGATGCAAGCGGCGCCGGCAAGATCGGCACCACGCGCCGCGGCATCGGCCCGGCCTATGAAGACAAGGTCGGCCGCCGCGCGATCCGCGTGTGCGACCTCGCGCATCTGGACGATCTTGGCCCGCAGCTCGACCGGCTGTGCGCGCACCATGACGCGCTGCGCGCGGGTTTCGGCGAAGGCCCGATCGACCGCGAACGCCTGCTGACCGAACTCGCCGAAATCGCCGAATTCGTGCTGCAGTTCGCCAAGCCCGTCTGGCTTCAGCTCAACGAAGCGCGCAAGCGCGGCGACCGTATCCTGTTCGAAGGCGCGCAGGGCGTTCTGCTCGACGTCGACCACGGCACCTATCCGTTCGTCACCTCGTCGAACACCATCGCCGGCACCGCCGCCGGTGGTTCGGGCCTTGGCCCGAGCGCAGTGGGCTTCGTGCTTGGCATCGCCAAGGCCTATACCACGCGCGTCGGCTCGGGCCCCTTCCCGACCGAACTCGAAGACGAAACCGGCCAGCGCCTTGGCGAACGCGGCCATGAATTCGGCACCGTCACGGGCCGCAAGCGCCGCTGCGGCTGGTTCGACGCGGTGCTTGTGCGCCAGTCGGTTGCGGTTTCGGGTGTTACCGGCATCGCGCTCACCAAGCTCGACGTGCTCGACGGGTTCGAAACGGTGAAGATCTGCACCGGCTATATGCTGCGCGGCGAGAAGATCGACCATTACCCCGCCCATGCCGCCGATCAGGCCGCGGTGGAGCCGATCTACGAAGAAATCGAAGGCTGGTCGGAATCGACTGCCGGTGCGCGCAGCTGGGCGCAGCTTCCCGCGCAGGCGATCAAATATATCCGCCGCGTCGAGGAACTGATCCAGTGCCCGGTCGCGCTGGTATCCACGAGCCCCGAACGCGAGGACACGATCCTCGTCCGCGACCCCTTCGCCGACTGATAAGCAAAGGGCGGCCAGACCGAAGTCTGGCCGCCCGGCAGCGCGAAAGGGGTAATGCGCGCTTAAGGCGGTTTATGCCGCGATTTTAACGGGGCTTATCAGCCTTTTTCTTGTTGGCATGATCGGCATGATCCGCGCCGCCCGGGGCGGGCTGCGCCTGATCTGCCGCAGCCGCCGGTGCGGCAGCATCCTGCGCCGCAGCTTCGGCCGAATAACCGGGTGCTGCCTGTGCAGCCTCTGGCGACGGCGCGGGCGCCGCGCTGGCCTCGGCGGGCTGCGCCGAACCTTCGACAGGCGCGCTCTGCGCCATCAGGGCGGTCGGTGCCGCCAGCATCGCAATAGCCATCATCATCTTGGTGCGCATTCAGTCTCTCCGAATTATTGGCAATTCGAGAACGCCGGACATGCATAAGGGTTCGGCGGCGCGCCGCGCTTCACCGCGCAATCCGCACCGCTTCAGGGCAGGACGCGCGCAATCGGGGATCAGCGGCTTCGGATATGCCGCATTACCGCCGATCAGGAACCCTGACTGAAGATGACGGGGCTAAAAGCTCAACCGCATTGGGCGCGGTGGAGCAGCTTCTGGTCGGCGAGGACGAGCGCCATCATCGCTTCGACCACGGGGACGCCGCGGATGCCGACGCACGGATCGTGCCGCCCCTTGGTGCGGATATCGGCGGCCTGCCCCTCGCGGTCGACGGTTTCGACCGGGATCAGGATCGAGCTGGTCGGTTTGAAGGCGATGCGCACGCGCACCGGCTGGCCGGTGGAGATGCCGCCCGCAATACCGCCCGCATGGTTGGCGAGAAATTCGATGCCGTCCGCGCCGGGGCGCATCGGATCGGCATTTTCCTCGCCGCGAAGCCGCGCGGCAGCAAAGCCGTCGCCAATCTCGACGCCCTTCACCGCGTTGATCGACATCATCGCCGACGCGAGTTCGCTATCGAGCTTGGCATAGAGCGGCGCGCCCCAGCCGGCGGGGACGCCCACCGCCTCGCATTCGACGACCGCGCCGACCGAGGAGCCCGATTTGCGGGCGTCGTCGACAATCGCTTCCCAGCGCTTGGCGGCTTCGGCATCGGGGCAGAAAAAGGGGTTATTGTCGATTTCGGACAGATCGAACCGTGCCGGATCGATCGCGTCGCCGCCGATTTCGGACACCCAGGCGCGAATCGTGACCTCGGGGATCACCGCACGGGCGACCGCGCCCGCCGCGACGCGCGACGCGGTTTCGCGCGCCGAGCTGCGCCCACCGCCGCGATAATCGCGGAAACCATATTTGGCGTCATAGGCATAATCGGCATGGCCGGGGCGATACGCCTTGGCGACCTCGGAATAATCCTTGGAGCGCTGGTCGACATTCTCGATCATCAGGCTGATCGGGGTGCCGGTGGTGCGGCCTTCGAACACGCCCGAGAGGATGCGCACCTGATCGGGTTCCTGCCGCTGCGTGGTGAAGCGCGACGTGCCCGGGCGACGCTTGTCGAGCCAGGGCTGGATGTCGGTTTCGGAGAGCGACAGCCCCGGCGGGCACCCGTCCACCACGGCGCCCAGCGCGGGCCCATGGCTTTCGCCCCAGGTCGTAAAACGGAATACGCGACCAAAGCTGTTGAAGCTCATCTGAAATCAACCAATTCTGTCAGCAGGCAGTGCTGCGCATGCGGGCGACCTCGTCGCCCGCATGCGCCTATCGCGATTAGGCGAGGGCGATGTCGGGTGCGTCCTCGGCCTTCATGCCGATGACGTTATAGCCCGCGTCGACATGGTGGATCTCACCGGTCACGCCGGCCGACAGATCGCTGAGCATGTAGAGACCGGCGCCGCCGACATCCTCGATCGTCACGTTGCGGCGGAGCGGCGAATTCAGTTCGTTCCACTTCAGAATGTAGCGGAAATCGCCGATGCCCGATGCCGCCAGCGTCTTGATCGGGCCAGCCGAGATCGCGTTGACGCGGATATTTTCGGGGCCAAGATCGGACGCCAGATATTTGACGCTGGTTTCGAGCGCGGCCTTGGCAACGCCCATGACGTTATAGTGCGGGATCACCTTTTCGGCGCCGTAATAGGTGAGCGTCAGGATGCTGCCGCCTTCGGGCATCATCGCACGCGCGCGCTTGGTCACGGCAACGAGGCTGTAGGCCGAGACGTTCATCGTCAGCAGGAAGTTTTCAAGGCTGGTGTCGACATAGCCGCCGCGCAGTTCGTTCTTGTCCGAAAAGCCGATAGCATGGACGACAAAGTCGATCGTCGGCCAGCGCGCGGCGAGCGTTTCGAACGCGGTGTCGAGCGAGGCCATGTCCGATGCGTCGCAATCAATGAGGAAATCCGATCCCAGCTCTTCCGCCAGCGGGCGCACGCGCTTTCCAAGCGCTTCGCCATGATAGCTGAAGGCGAGCTCGGCGCCGTGATCCCTCAGTTGCTTCGCAATACCCCATGCGAGCGAACGATCATTGGCCAGCCCCATGATCAAGCCGCGCTTACCGTTCATCAAACCGCTCACAATTCCTCCATTTTTTCGTCGTAAGCCGCACTGCCCTCCTCCGCCGTTATCGGCGTCTCTGCAAGCGCGGCGTTGAGCTCGGCCCCGATTACCACGCCGAAGCCGACAAGATAGAAGAAAATGAGCGCGATCATCACGCCGGCAAGGCTGCCATAGGTGAGATCATAGCTGGTGGCGCTGCCCAGCGCGATCGGCAGCAGTTCCGTCACGCCCAGCCACCAGAGGGTGACGAAGAGCGCGCCGGGCCATTTCGGATAGCGCGGCCCGCGGTACGCGCCGGGGGTTAACGACGCGAAAAGCATGAAGAAAGCGCCGAACATCGCAAAGGCCGGCGCGACGCGCGAGACCGAGAGGAGCGGAAACGCCTCTGCCTCGAACGGCAAATAGGCCTGGACGAATTTTTCGATGCCCACGAGCAGGACCTGCGCGCTGAACGCGAACATCACGAGCACCACCGAGGCGATGATCAACCCGATAGAAACCAGCCGATATTCCCAGAAAGGGCGCGAATATTTGACGCCGTACGCCCGGCGCAAAATGTCGCGGATCGATTCGATGAAGCTGCCCGTCGTCCACAGCCCGATCAGCGCGCCGAGCCAGAGGAGCGATCCCGTGCGCGCGGTGAGCACGTCGTTGATCGGGGTTTCGAGCACCTGCGCGACGCGCGGCGGCACCGTCTGGAGAAAGGCGTTGACCGTGGCGAGCCCGTCTTCGGTGCGCCCGACCAGCCGCGCCACGGCGGCGGCGACGATGAAGAATGGAAAGAGCGCGACCAGCGCGAGATAGGCGAGGTTGCCGGCATGGACGAAGCCATCGTCGAACACCCCCACCACCACGCGCTTGGCGACGGTGAACGGATAGGTTCCGGGGCGCACCCGCGAAATGCCGTCGCGAACCGCGCTTTTTGCACGGTGGCTCAGACGCTTGCGGCGCGCTTCCGGCGAATGGGGGTGGTCTTCCCGCATTCAGTCTATACGCCCAGCCCCGCCCTTGGGTTGCGATCCGCGTCGCCGGTCCAGCTTTCGGCGAACTGGGTGAGCGCGGCGTCATCGGCCGGAATGTCGACCATCAGCGTCACCAGCTGATCGCCGCGCCCGCCGCCCTTGGCGTGGAAACCCTTGCCCTTGAGACGCAGCGTCTTGCCCGAGCTTGTGCCCTTGGGGATGGCGAGCATGACCGGGCCATCGACGGTGGGCACCTTTACCTTGCCGCCGAGCACCGCTTCCTTGAGCGAGACGGGCAGATCGAGCCGGACATTATCCCCGTCGCGGCGATAGAAATTATGCGGGCGCACCTCGATCGTGACGATCGCGTCGCCCGCGCCGCCGGGGCCCGGCTGGCCCTTGCCCGAAAGCCGCATCTGGGTGCCGTTTTCGACACCGGCGGGAAGTTTCAGGTCGATCGTCTTGCCGTCCTGCAGCGTGATCCGCTGCGGCTTGAGCGCGGCGGCATCCTCGAACGACACCGCCATGCGGTAAGCGACATTCGCGCCCTTGGCCGGGGGCGCCTGCCGCCCGCGACCGAAACCGCCAAAGCCTCCGCCGCCACCGCCGCCCGCGCGACGACCACCGCCGCCGCCGAACAGACCATCGAAAATATCGCCGAGATCGACGCCGTCATCGCCGAATTCGAAATTACCAGGGCCGCCGCGCTGCTGGCCGAAGCCGCCGCCGCCGGGGCCGCCCCCAAAGCCGAAGGGCGCGGTGGGGTTGCCGTCGCCATCGATTTCGCCGCGATCGAAACGCGCACGCTTGTCCTTGTCCGTCAGCAAATCATAAGCCGACGTGATCTTTGCAAACCGGTCCGCCGCATCGGGACGGTCCTTGTTGCGATCGGGGTGATGCTCCTTCGCCAGCTTGCGATAGGCCTTTTTGATATCGGCCTCGCTCGCGCCGCGCTGGACACCAAGGGTAACGTAGGGATCTGCTGCCATGGTTCTCTATTTGGCTTGGTTCTTTCGCTCGCACAACAAGATCGGCATCGATGGCGAATCTTCAAGACGCCCGTTTCCCTCTACCGCCACGATCGTTTATGGCAAAAGCCATGAGCATCGATCCCTTTTCCGAGTTCGACCAGTGGTATGCCGAGGCGCGGCAGCACGAGATCAACGATTCGAACGCCATGGCGCTTGCCACCGCGACGCCCGACGGGCACCCCTCGGTGCGCATGGTGCTGCTGAAGGGGCATGGCCCCGAAGGCTTTGTCTTCTACACCAACCAGGAAGGCCGCAAGGCGAGCGAAATCGCATCGAACCCGCATGTCGCGCTGCTGTTCCACTGGAAATCGCTGCGCCGCCAGGTACGGATCGAGGGGGCGATCAGCCCCGTCACTCCCGAAGTGGCCGATGCCTATTTCGCAACGCGCAGCCGCGATTCCCAGCTGGGCGCCTGGGCATCCGAACAATCCCGCCCGCTTGACGCACGCGAGACGTTCGAGGCACGCTTCGATGCGATTCAGGCCCGGTTCGAGGGGCAGGATGTCCCCCGCCCGCCGCACTGGTCGGGATATTGCGTGCGCCCCGAACGCATCGAATTCTGGCAGGACCGCGAACACCGGCTGCATGAACGCCGGCTTTTCACCCGCACCGAAACCGGATGGACGATGGGGCTGCTCTATCCGTGAGTGACGCGATCCTCACCCGGCGGGCCGCGCTGGCCAGCGTTGCGGTCGCGATCCTCCTGCTCGCGCTCAAAGGCTGGGCGGCGTGGATCACCGGGTCGGTCGCGATGCTCGGATCGCTGGCGGATACCGGGCTCGACCTTGTCGCCTCGCTGGTGACGCTGTTTTCGGTGCGCTATGCCGCGCAGCCCGCCGACAACCGCCACCGTTTCGGGCACGGCAAGGCCGAGGCGCTCGCCGCGCTGTTCCAGGTGATCCTTATTTCGATTTCGGCCTGCGGCATCGCGATTCAGGCGGTGCGGCGGCTGATCGAGGGCAATGTTTCCGCCAATGCCGAATATGGTATTGGCGTATCGGTGGCGGCGCTGATCGCGACGCTGGGCCTGATCGTCTATCAACGCCATGTGATCCGCCAGACCCAATCGATCGCGATCACCGCCGACAATGTCCATTACCAGTCCGACCTGCTGCTGAACGGCGCGGTCATCCTCGCGCTGCTGCTTGATCAGTTCGCCGGCGTGACGGGCGCGGACCCGGTGTTCGGCGTGCTGATCGCGGCGTGGCTGTTGTTCGGCGCGATGCGCGCATCGACCGCAGCGATCAACCAGCTGATGGACAAGGAATGGCCCGAAAGCCGGCGCCAACAGCTGCTGGAAGTGGCCGCACGCAGCGCCCCGCCCGGATCGATCCACGACCTGCGGACCCGATCGAGCGGCGCGCAGGATTTCGTCCAGTTCCATATCTGGGTGCCGGGCGACATGACCGTGTCTGCAGCGCACCGGATCACCGAGCGGATCGAGCGCGATCTGGAGGCGGCCTTCCCCAAGGCCGAGATCCTCATCCATCTCGACCCCGAAGGCCGGATCGACCGGCTGGGCGAAGACGACGAAGAGCTGAGGGAGACACCCGAATGAGAGTGCCGATCACGCAGGTCGATGCCTTTGCCAGCAAGCCCTTTGGCGGCAATTCGGCGGCGGTGATGCCGCTCGACGCATGGCCGGCCGACGAACTGCTGATCGCGATCGCGATGGAGAATAATCTGTCCGAAACCGCCTATCTGCTGCCCACGACCGGCGATGCCGATTTCGAGCTGCGCTGGTGCACGCCGACGCGCGAAGTGGGGATGTGCGGCCATGCGACGCTGGCGGCGGGGCATGTCGTGTTGTCGGGCGATCCGCGCCGCGAGATCGTCCGCTTCCGGACGCGCAAGGCGGGGATATTGACGGTAACGCGCGCCGAGAGCGGCTATGCGCTCGACCTGCCCGCCGTGACGACCGCGGAGACGACCAACGCGCCGCTGCTCGCCGCGCTCGGCCTTCCGCCCGAGACGCCGATATTTGTAAGCCAGGGCGCGGCCGACCCTGCGCATATCATACTGCTCGACGATGAGGCCGCCGTGTGCGCCACCGCGCCCGATTTTGCCGCGCTGGCAAAGATCGACACGATGGCGATCGTGACCGCGCCGGGATCGACCGCCGATATCGCCAGCCGCGTCTTCGTATCGGCCTGGGGCATCGACGAGGACCCGGTGACCGGATCGGCGCACGCGGCGCTTACCCCCTTTTGGGCCGCGCGGCTGGGGCACGAGCGCTTCACCGCGTTCCAGGCGTCTGCGCGCGGCGGGCATCTGGGCTGCGCGCTCGACGGGGCGCGGGCCCGGCTGTCGGGCGCGTGCGTGACCGTGATGGAAGGCAGCTTCTTCCTCTGATCCATTTACCGGGCGGCGCGCTATACTGCTGCCTGAAGTTCAACCCATGCCGGCCCGTTTGCCGGCCTTTATTTGCGAAGTTTCATCGATCATGCAGCCTGCGCTCAACATCTCCACTTCCATTCTCGGCCAGCCCTGGCGCTGGCGCGGCACCGAAGCCGATGCGCGCGACGAGAATTTCACGCCGGACGACCTGGTGGCGCAGCTGCTGCTGACCCGCGGCTGCCCGCGCGAGGAACTGGAGGCGCACCGCAAGCCGAGCATCCGCGCGTTCATGCCCAACCCCTCGATCTTCCAGGACATGGAACGCGCGGCGGCGCGCATGGCCGATGCGGTGACCGCGCGCGAGCAGGTGACGATATTTGGCGATTACGATGTCGACGGCGCGACTTCGGCCGCGCTGCTCATCCGCCTGCTGCGCGAGCTTGGCCTTGAGGCGCGCGCCTATATCCCCGACCGGCTGATGGAAGGATATGGCCCCTCGGGCGAAGCGCTTGTGCGGCTGGCGCAGGGTGGATCGACGCTGATCGTGACCGTCGATTGCGGCGCGCAGGCATTCGACGCGCTCGACATGGCGAAGGCCGCGGGCGTCGATGTGATCGTGGTCGACCACCACAAATGCGCGAGCGCGCTTCCTGTCGCGCATGCGCTCGTCAATCCGAACCGGCTCGACGAGGCCGATGACGCCGCCGCGCACGGCCATCTGGCGGCGGTGGGGGTTGCCTTTCTGCTGGGCGCGGCGCTGGTGCGCGAACTGCGCACGCGCGGCTGGTTCGCCGAGCGCCCCGAGCCCAAGCTGCTCGACCTGCTCGACATCGTGGCGCTGGGCACGGTGGCCGATGTCGCCGCACTCAAGGGCCTCAACCGGGCCTTTGTGGCGCAGGGGCTGAAGGTGATGGCGCAGCGGCGCAATATCGGGCTCAACGCGCTGATCGCAGCATCGCGCCTCACCCGCGCGCCGACGTGCAGCGATCTCGGCTTTGCGCTGGGGCCCCGGATCAACGCGGGCGGGCGCGTCGGCAAATCCGATCTGGGCGTCCGCCTGCTGACCACCGAAGACCCCGAAGAAGCGCGCCTCATCGCCGAGGAACTCAACCAGTTCAACGAAGAGCGCCGCGCGATCGAGATGCTGGTGCAGGAAGGCGCCGAGCAGGCCGCGCTGTCCAAGGGCAACCGCGCGGTGACCGTGGTGGCGGGGCGCGGCTGGCACCCCGGCGTGATCGGCATCGTGGCGGGGCGCCTGAAGGAAAAGCTCGGCCGCCCGGCGATCGTCATCGCGCTCGATGATGATGGCGTGGGCAAGGGTTCGGGGCGATCGATCGGCGGGGTCGATCTGGGCAGTGCGGTGCTGGCGGCGAAGGATCACGGGCTGCTGGTGGCGGGCGGCGGCCATGCGATGGCGGCGGGGCTGACGATCGCCGAAGACCGGATCGAGGCATTTTCGGATTTCCTCGACACACGGCTGGAGAGCGACATCGTGCGCGCGCAGGGCGAACGCGCGCTGCTGCTCGACGCGGTGCTGGCGCCCGGCGGGGTGACCCCCGCGCTGGTCGAGGCGCTGGAAGCGGGTGGCCCTTATGGCATGGGCTGGCCCGCGCCGCGCGTCGCGGCGGGCCCCGTGCGGATCATCCGCGCCGATCAGGTGGGGAGCGGCGGGCATGTCCGCGTGATCCTGGCGGGCGATGACGGCCGCCAGATCAAGGCCGTCGCCTTCCGCTCCGCCGAGACCGCGCTGGGGCAGGCGCTGCTCGCCGCGCCGCGCGATCGCCGGCTATGGATCGCCGGCCGCGCACGCATCGACGACTGGGCCAGCCGCCCCGCCGCGGAGATCCACATCGAGGACGCCGCATGGTTTGATTAAAAATTTAATCCGACATCAAAAAAAACGCATTACCCGCCTTGACCGATGATCCGGTTGCCCGTAGATGCCCCCTCACAGGCACACGGCCCCTTCGTCTAGCGGTTAGGACGCGGCCCTTTCACGGCTGAAACACGGGTTCGATTCCCGTAGGGGTCACCATTTACAAGAGCACGACTTTAAATAGTCGCTCTTGTAAAATGGTGCAAACATACAGCGCCAGCGCCTTTACTCTCCCAAACATATTTTTACTTAAAAACATCAGCGGCTGTTCCTGCGCGGCGATGCGCATGATCTTATTCCGCGTGCCTTTTGATTCGCCGCTCCCTATCCTTGGCCGCGCGCCGCCCGTCCGGCGCGATATCCATGATGCGGAGGTTGAATGTTCGAGAGTGTTGCGCCCGGTTCCCTGAATGCGACGTCGGATCGCGCCTGGAATGCCCAGGCGGTGGCGAAGCTGGCAGCCGAGCAGAATCGCTCCGCCGACACCCACCTTCTCGAAGTGCCGCTGGCGCATGCCCCGGGCATCCGGCTTTATTTCAAGGACGAATCGAGCCACCCCACCGGCAGCCTCAAACACCGGCTGGCGCGTTCGCTGTTCCTTTATGCGCTGTGCAACGGCCGAATCGGACCCGGAACGACCGTGGTCGAGGCATCCTCGGGATCGACTGCGGTTTCGGAGGCCTATTTCGCGCGGCTTTTGGGGCTGCCCTTTGTCGCGGTGCTGCCCGCAAGCACATCGCCCGAGAAGATCGCGGCGATCCGCCATCATGGCGGCCGCTGCCATAAGGTGGACGATCCCCGCACCGTCTATGCCGAGGCCGAACGGATCGCGCGCGAAAGCGGTGGCCTCTATCTCGACCAGTTCACCCATGCCGAGCGCGCAACCGACTGGCGCGGCAACAACAATATCGCCGAATCGATCTTTGCGCAGCTGGCACACGAGCCCGATCCGATCCCGCGCTGGATCGTCTGCGGCGCGGGCACGGGCGGCACATCCGCGACGATCGGGCGCTTTATCCGCTATCGCCGCCACGCGACGCAATTATGCGTGGCGGACCCCGAGCGTTCGGTGTTCCACCGCCATTTCGCCGATCCGTCGATCACCGAAGTCTCGGGCCCGGTCAGTTGCATCGAGGGGATTGGACGGCCGCGCGTCGAGCCAAGCTTCGTACCCGGCGTGATCGACCGGATGATCGCGGTGCCCGACACCGCGAGCCTTACCGCGACGCGGCATCTGAGCCGCGTGCTGGGCCGCCGCTGTGGCCCGTCGACGGGGACCAACCTGCATGCGTGCCTAGACCTGATCGAGGAGATGGTGGCGGCGGGCGAGACCGGCGCGATCGTCACGCTATTGTGCGATGACGGGGATCGTTACGCCTCCACCTGCTTCGACGATGGCTGGATGGAGGCGCACGGCCACTGCCTGAAGGGAAAGACCGACCGGTTGGCTCATTTCCTTCCGCTTCAGGCGTAACCCCCTTAGTTGGCCTTGGCCGCCGCGTTCCAGGCGGCCACTTTCGTGCGCGTTTCCGCGAGCATCGCATCGAGCGCGGCGCGGTCGTAGAGCTTGCCGCGCAGGATAACGCTGTCGATCGCGCGGGTCGCCTCGATCCGCTCGAGCGGGTTCTGGCTGAGCAGCACGATATCCGCCGCCTTGCCCGCCGCCAGCGCGCCGTAGCGATCGAGCTTGCCGAACCAGGACGGGCCAGCCCAGGTGGCGGCCTTCAGCGCCTGTGCCGGGGACAGCCCGCGCGCGACGAACAGGCTGAGTTCGTCGTGGAGGCCGATGCCGGGATAGTTGAACGAATTGAGGAAGCCCGCATCGGTGCCGGCCATGATCGGGACGCCGGCCTCGGCCAGCATCGGCAGCACGGCGGCCATCCGGTCGAAATGCGCGTGACGGGCGGCGATGGCAGCGGCATCGGCCTTGGCCGCGCGCTCGACGCGCCAATTATAGGTCTCGCGCAGTTTTGGCCCGATATAGGCGAGATAGGCGTCGCTGGCATGATCGTCGCTGTCGAGCCAGGCGATGATGCGGCTGCCGTTGAGCGTCGGGGTGACCGACAGGCCTTGGGCTGCGAAGCGGCGATAGGCGGCCATCGCGACATCGCGGTCGAACCCGCTGTCGATCCGCCGGTTCGCCTCCGCCCGGTCGATCCGCCCGGCCGCGAAATCGGCGGCGATCGCCGCCTCGTCCTTCACCCCGGCCTTATAGGCATAGTCGAGATGTTCGATCGAGCTGAGCCCGGCATCGGCGGCCTGCTGGACGGTGAGCGCCATCGGGATATGCCCCGAGGAATTGAGGCCCAGCGCCTTTGCGCGCGACACCGCATAGAGGAAAAGCTGGGGATCGAGCGTGCTGTCGGTGATCTTGACGAAATCGGCGCGCAGCCCCTGCAGCCGGGCGAGTGCAGCATCGACATCGGCCTGGCTGCCCGCTTCGAGCGTGCCCTTCCAGACCGGCTTCAGCCCCTCGATCTTGGGCCCCGAGGTGAGCAGATGGGGGCCGAACAGCGTGCCGCTGGCGATCTCTTCGCGCCATTTGAGCACGTCATAGGGAATGTCCCCCGCGGCATCGCGCACCGTGGTGATGCCGTGCGCCACATAGAGCGGGAGGAGCGCCTTGTTCTCCTCAAGAAGCTCAGGACCGCCGCCGAAATGAACGTGCATGTCCCATAGCCCCGGGATGACATAGCGCGACCTAGCCGAAATCGTGCGGGCCGCGCGCCAATCGCGCGCGACCGTGGCGGCGGGGCCGACGGCGACGATGTCTTCGCCGCGGATGACGAGCATCTGGCCCGGGATTGTCCGGCCCTGTTCGACATCGACGATGGTGGCGTCGGTGATGGCGATATCCACCGGCTTGCGTTCCGCCCGTGCCGGCGCGGTCGCCAGCCCCAGCGCCGCGAGCATCAGCATGATCGATCGTGCTTTCATAGTACCTCTATGCGTCGGGCGGGATGGAGAGCCGCCCCCTGCCCCCTCCATAGAAGCCCACGCCCAGAGATGCCCGATTTTTCTGGACCGCGCCGTACCCCGCGCGCGCATTCGGCGACATTTCCGCTACGGAATTGATCGTTTCTGATCATAAGGATCAAGTGCTTTCAGCGACGAATTCATGTAAAATCCGCCTGCTTTCAAAGCAAACTATAATCAGAACAACCATTTAAGAGGGGATGCAGTACGATGACCAAGACTCTCGTCAAATATTTTCTCGCGACATCTGCCCTATATGTAATTCCTATTACAGCGCACGCTCAGGAATCAAGCAGTAATAAGTCCCAGATCGAAGATATTATCGTCACTGCGCGCAAAACCGCAGAATCCCTTCAGAATGCCCCTGTATCGATCACCGCCTTTTCGCAGGACTTTCTGGAGAACCAGAATATCCAGCAGGTCGACAAGATCGCGCAGTTCACCCCCAACCTGATCATTTCGCGGCAACCGTCGAGCCTGACCGCCGCGTCGGTGATGATCCGCGGCGTCGGCCAGACCGAACCTTCGGCGGTGGCAGAGCCGGGCGTCGGCATGTATCTGGACGGCGTCTATATCGCGCGCACCGGCGGCGCGATCCTCGACCTTGTCGATCTGGAGCGCGTGGAAGTGCTGCGTGGGCCGCAAGGCACGCTGTTCGGCCGCAACACGATCGGCGGTGCGGTCCAGCTGGTGTCGCGCGCGCCGACCGACGAGCTCCACGCCGAGCAGAAGCTGGGTTATGGCAGCTTCGACAGCTGGTACAGCAAGACGACGCTCAACACCGGCTATATCGCCGGATCGCCCTTCAAGGCGACGTTGTCCTACCTCCACCGCCAGAAGGACGGCTGGGTCGACAACAAGCTGACCCCGGGCAGCCGTGACCCCAATGCGCTCAACAGCGACGCGATCTGGGTCCGCGTGCGCGGCGATCTGAGCGAACAGCTGCGCGTCGATTACAGCTTTGACTGGAACGACCGGAAGGGCGCACCGCCCTATTTCCAGTTCGTCGCCGGAACGGACAATGTGATCAATTATTTCAGCCGATCGGAAAGTCTGGGCGGCGATCCGTTCATCTTCAGCCGCAAGCGGCTGCGTGACGGGTTGCAGGAGGGCTTTACCGACCGCAACGGCAAATATCGCTGGGATTCGCGTGCCAAGACCCAGGGCCATTCGCTGACGCTGCAATATGAGGCGAGCGATGCGCTGACGCTGAAATCGATCAGCGCATACCGCAAGTTCGATCAGGACACGATTCTGGGCCTGAGCGGCAACGGCGATCTGCTGGGTGTCGTGTTCGATGGCACCTCCCCCACGCTGACCTCGGTGCAGCGCGTGACGACCTATCAGGGCAACAACGCGCCGCAGAAGCAGAAGCAATATTCGCAGGAATTGCAGGCGACCGGAACGATCGGCGATTTCAACTATGTGCTGGGCGGATATTATTTCCACGAGAAGGCCAACGAGTTTAATCGCCAGTTCCTGACAATCGTGACCCCGGTGGCGGGCCTGCCCTTTCTCGGCTTCCCCGCTGATGTGGCCGACGCCGTTCAGGCGCTCAACCCCGGGCTCGACCTGATCGGTGTCAACGCCTTCCCACCGGGGCATTTCGGCGGCACCGCCGATTCCTATGCGCTGTTCGGGCAGGCCAGCTGGCGCCCCTCGGCGCTGGCCGGCCGGTTGGAAATCACCGGCGGGCTTCGCCACACCTGGGATAAAAAGACGATCTTCATCGACAATGACGGCGACGGCATTTCCGATGTGAACGGCAAGGATCGGTTCACCAACCTGTCCTGGCTCGCCTCGGCCAGCTACAAGATTACCGAGGACGTGATGGCCTATGCCCGCGTTTCGACGGGGTATAAGAGCGGCGGCTTCAACCCGCGCACAACCGTGCTCAACCCGTTCGATCCGGAAAAGGTGACGTCTTATGAAGGCGGGGTGAAGGCCGACTGGTTCGACCGGCGGCTGCGCACCAACATCGCGCTTTACCGCACCGATTATAAGGACCGGCAGATCAACCAGTTCGCTTCGGGCACGGGCGGGGCAACGTCGATCATCCTCAATGCAGGCCGGGCGACGATCCAGGGTATCGAGTTCGAGGCGACCGCCGTGCCGGTGGAAGGGCTGACGATCAACGGATCGTTCGGCTATACCGATCCCAAGTTCAAACGCTTCGACTTCCGCGACCCGGCGACCAACCAGATTATCGACGTGGCCGACGAAGCGCGTTTCTCGAACGTCCCGGAATGGAGCTGGAACGCGGGGGCGCAATATGACTTCCCCTCACTCGGCTTTGGCGAGCTGCTTGCCCGGGTCGATTATTCGTGGCGGAGCCGGATGTATTTCTTCCCGCTCGACCGGGTGAACATCTTCAACACCGAGGTCTCCTCGCCCAGTCAGGGCACGCTCTCGGCGCGGCTTACGCTCTCTGAACTGGCGGTGGGCGATACCGGGGCCAAGGCCGAAATCTCGCTTTGGGGCGAAAATCTCGCGAATAACGACAAGCTGGCTTACGGCATCGACTTTGGCGGGCTGGGCTTTGGCGGCGCCTATTTCGCTGAACCCCGCAGCTTTGGGGTCGATGTGAAATTCAGCTACTAAACCACACGATCGGGCCATGCGCGGCAGAACGCCCAGCGCATGGCCTTTTTTTTCTGGATCAGAGCATCGCCGTCAGCGCGGGCGAGAGATATTCGCTGGCACCGCCCAGCGTGCGCGTGACGATAAGCGCGGCCAGCCCCTCACGCTCCGCAAGATCAGCGCCGCGCGCAGGCCCGGAAACCATCAGCGCGGTGGCCCAGGCATCGGCCAGCATCGCCGATTCATGGAGGATGGTGACCGACGCCACCGCATTCAGCACTGGCGCGCCGGTCTGTGGATCGATGCTGTGCGCATGCCGGATGCCCGCATCCTCGAAATAGCGGCGATAATCGCCCGAGGTAGCAACCGCCAACCCGCTGAGCGCAACCCGGGTGCGCGGCAGCGCGAGCCCTGGTGGCGCCTCGATATCGACCCACCAGGGTTGCCCGTCGGGCTTGACGCCCACGCCGCGCAGCTCGCCGCCAATCTCGACGATGAAATGGCGAAGGCCCGCTTCCTGAAGCGCATGCACCACCGCATCGACCGCAAAGCCCTTAGCAATGCCGCAGAAATCGAGCTCGACATCCGCCGTACGGCGCGCGCGGCTACCGTCCAGTTCGATCGCGGTCCAGAAGCCGCCGGCGGGGCTTTTGGTTGCGACTTCGCGCCGTGCGGGGCCAAAGCCCCAGCGATCGACGCACTGGCCGATGGCAGGGTCGAACGCGCCGCCACTGCGCCGCGCGACACCGAGCCCGGCCTGCAGCACCGCGCGGAAATCGTCGGGGATATACTGCCACGTGCCGAGGGGCGCGCGGTTGAACCGGCTGATATCCGAAGCCGGTTCCCAGTTGCTCATCTGCGCGATGACGCGGCCCAGCACCGCCTCGATCCGCTCGCGCACGCCTGCGGGCAGCCCCTGTTCGGGCGCGCCCGCGCGCAGCGACCAGGTGGTGCCCATGGTTTCGCCGCCAAGCGCCACGATGTCGTGCAAAAGCCCCCGCCCGACGAAAATGTCGGGCGGCAGGCTCAGTGGAACGGCGAGGCGTTCGGTTTGGCTCAGGGTGCGAGCACCTCGAGCGTCGAGACATAGGTCATGCGCCGTTCGGTGGCGTTCGGCACGGTCGTCGCCTTGTCGGTGGCGGACGCGCTCAGCCAGTACATGCCGGCTTCGGGCCAGGTGATGCTGACCTTGCCTTCGGCATCGGTCGTGAGCTTCATTTCCTTCAGCGCATCGCGGTAGCGGATGCCGCCCGGAATGACGGTGAGTTCGATATTGGCGGCAGGCTTGCCATCGACCGTGAAACCAAACACCGCCGCTTCGCCCGCGATGAGATCATTGGGGTGTGTGACCGGCACCAGTTCAAGCCCCTTGCCCACGGGCTTTAGAACGGTGTCGGTGGGCGCGCCGACGGTGACGAAGATTTCGTTGCGCGATGCGGTTTCGGTAAGCTTCACATCGGTGGCGCCGGCAGGAATGGCGGCGGCCAGCTTGTCCGCCGAAAGGCCGCGCGGCAGGCGCTTCTGCTCGCCGTTGAGCGTGTATCCACCAACGACGCCGGTGCCGGCAGAGCCGATCTTGTAGGTGCCCTTCTTGACCAGATGGACGTCGAAGGTGCTGCGATAGCGGCCGGTGGCGGCGTGCTCGATCTTTTCCTCGGCACCGTCGGGCCCGGTGGCCTTCACCGTGTCGAGCCGCATCGGCTGATGTTCGAAATAGAATAGGTCGTTCGAGATCGCGGCGTCGACCGTGACCCAGACATCGTCCCCCGACAGCACAGTCGACGAAGGCAGCATCCAGGCGCGGTGCGCATGGGCGCCGGCGGGCAGGAGCATCGCGATCGTCGATGCCAGAAGCAGAAGCTTTTTCTTCACGTCATTCTCCCCGAATAATCGATTTTTGAGGCGTGGTTTATTTGCGGAAGCCAAGCGATACGGCGCCCAGTTCGGTGGTGCCGCCGACGCGGACGACCTGGCCGGGCTTGGGCGGCCAGGCAAAGGGCAGGCGCACGACTTCGCGGCCGCCAACCTCGCGCGAGGCCTCGACGAGCAGCGTGTAATTGCCCGGCGTGAGCGCGCCGAGCGAACCGCGGCCGGCGGTGAACGAAATCTTCTGCGCGCCTGGTGCGCGGGTGGCGCCGGTGATGCCGTCGGCGGGGAATTTGAGCGTGCGGCCCGAGGCGCGCCACCATTGACGCACATCGCGCAGCCATTTGGTGCCTTCATTCGCCTTCATATCGTGATCGTACCAGACCGACAGGGTGCGCGGGGTCATCCCCTCCTTTTCCAGCCAGATCGCCACATAGGGGCGATGATATTCGGCCACCGACATGCGCGGGATGGTTACCGTCAGATCGAGCGTCTGGGCCATGGCCGGATCGACGCCCAGCGCCGCGCCGCCAAGGGCCATTCCTGCAATCACGATGCGATGCGAGATCTGCATGTTGTTTTCCTCAATGGATGAAAAAGGCGGCGAGAAACGCCGGAATGGCAAGCCCTGCGCCCACCAAGGGCCAGGTGCTCGGTCGTTTGGCGGCGTGCAGCTGGAGCAGGAAAAGCCCGGTGAACGAGAAGACGACACAGGCGAGCACGAAAATGTCGATGAACCATTTCCACACCGTGCCCGAATTGCGGCCCTTGTGGAGATCGTTGAGATAGCTGATCCAGCCGCGATCGGTGACCTCGCTGCTCACCGCGCCGGTTTCGCGGTCGATCGAGACCCAGCCATCGCCGCCGGGGCGCGGCAGCGGGAGATAGATTTCGGCGGCGGACCATTCGGCGTCCCCGCCCCCTTTTTGCGCCAGTTCCTTTTCCACCCAAGCCGCGATTTCGGGCGGCAGCGGCTTTTTGGCGTCGGGCGCATCGTCGACGGCTACCATGGGCAGCAGCGCGGGCGGCAAGGAGGCTTCCTGCGTCACCACCTTGGGCGCGCCCTCGATTTCAGCGGCGTGGTTGAGCGTGAAGCCGGTGATCGCGAAGAGCAGAAGGCCGATCAGGCTGATCGCCGAACTCACCCAGTGCCAAGTATGCAATTGCTTCAGCCAGAAGGCCTTGCGGCTTTTGCGGGTAACCGGACGAATCTGAACGCGATCGTGCACTGGGGCTCCTGACGATGAGATGCCCCCGCATAACCGCATGGCGCGCGCGGCGCCAGAGATATTGCGAACGATTATCTTTAAACGTCAATCGGGCAACGGCGACACTCTAAAAACGGACAACTGCACGGTCAACGAAGACCATGCATCAGGCCGAGACTGTGCCGGTGTCCTCGGCGCTGCGCACAAAGTCGAGCGTGCTCATATCGGATTGCTGCAACCGGACGCGGCCGAGCGCCTGCGCCCAGTGCGTGGCCCCATCCGCCTCGAGTCGCCATTCGTGGATCCTGCGGGTGAAGAGTTGCAGGTCATATTCCTCGCTGATCCCGATCGCACCGTGGACCGCATGCGCGATCGCGCAAATGTCGGCGCCCGCGGTGCTCGCGACCTGTTTGGCGGTCGCGGCGGCCGCCAGCGAAGGCGGAAAGGCGCCGCGGCTGCCCATGTCGGCCGCCATCCGCGCCATCACGACCTTTTCGGCCATCACCGCCAATTGCTGCTGCACCGCCTGCTGGCGCCCGATCGGCTTGCCGAACTGGTTGCGATCCGCCGCATAGCCGAGCGTCATGTCGAGCAGACGCGCGGCCGCGCCGGCAATGGCGTGCGCGCGCAGGACGGCAAGCGCCTGCGCGGCGGTATCAAGGGTGAGCCCTGGCGCGAAAATGAGTGTTTCGCCGGCATTGGCCACAAACGCGATGTCGGCGGCGAGCGACCCGGGTAGAAGCGCCGGGGTGATCCCCGCCCCGTCGAGCGACACGAGCGCCGCCCCATCCGCCGACACCAGCAGCACCGCGCCGGCGACGCGGCCAAAGGGCACCGCAAACAGCTGCACGGGGCGGGCCTCTGCGCGTGTCACGATCAGAATCGGCCCGGCAGGCGCGGCGACACCCGCCTGTGCGAGGAACAGCCGCGCGACCATGGTTTCGGCGATCGGCGCGGGCACGGCATGGCGGCCGAGCAGCGCGAAGAGCGCACCCGAATCGGCCCAGGCAATCCCGGCACCGCCAGCCGCCTCAGGCACGAGCAGATCGAGGAAGCCCGATTGCTCGATCTCGTCCCAGACAGGGCGCCAGTCGGTGTTTCCGGTTTCAATGCCGCGCACGGTTTCAGACGGGAAGGTAAGGCCGAGGAGGCGATCGAAGGCGTCGTTGATCTCGTTCATCATCCCTCTCCTCAACGCAGCCCGAGGCCGCGCGCGATGATCCCGCGCAAAATCTCACGCGTCCCGCCGCGCAGCGAGAAGCTGGGTGCGATCTGGCTGAGATACAGCGCGGTCCGGTAGAGATCGCGGTCGGCGGCGTCACCCAGATCGGCCGACAGCAGATCGGCGATCCGCACCGGGATCGCCTGCTCGAACGCGGTGCCGAGATCCTTGACGAGCGATGCCTCGGTTGCCGGGCTTTCGCCCGCCGCCAGCTGCGCGGTGACGGCGATCGACATCTGACGCAGCACGGCGAGCTCAGCGGTGAACTGGCCAACCACAGCATCAATCCCCGGCGGCGCCCCCACCGCACCCAGCCGCCTGACCCAGCCATCGAGCAACGCGATGCTGGAAAAGATGCGTTCGGGTCCGCTGCGCTCAAAGGCCAGTTCGGCATTCACCTGCTGCCAGCCCGCGCCGGGTTCGCCGATCAGCGCGTCTTCGGGCAGATGGACATCGTCGAAGAACACCTCGGCGAAATGCGCGTCGCCGGTAAGATCGGCGATGGGGCGGATGGTGATGCCGGGCGTGCGCAGATCGACGAGGAATTGCGACAGCCCCTTGTGGCGATCCTCGGGCGTACCCTCGGTCCGCACAAGCGCGATCATATAATCGGCAAGATGCGCGTTGGTGGTCCAGATCTTGGAACCGCTAAGCGTCCAGCCCGAGGCGGTGCGCACCGCGCGCGAACGAACGCTGGCAAGATCCGAGCCCGAGCCGGGTTCGCTCATCCCGATGCAAAAGAAAAGTTCGCCCCGGCTGATGCGCGGTAGAAAGAACTCGCGCTGCGCCTCGGTCCCGAAGTTGAGGATGAGGGGCGCGCTTTGGCGGTCGGCGATCCAGTGGGCGGCGACCGGCGCGCCCGCCGACAATAGTTCCTCGACCACGACATAGCGCGCAAAGGGGCTGCGCTCCTGCCCGCCATAGCGGCGCGGCATGGTGAGGCCGATCAGCCCCGCCGCGCCCAGCATGCGGCTGAAATCGCCGTCAAAGCCCATCCAGGACCGCGCACGCCGTTCGAGCGACATGCCCTTGATGTGTTCGGCAATGCATTCGCGCACGCGGGGGCGCAGTGCCTCGTCCTCGGCCGGAATGTCGGAAAGTACCAGATTGTCGAACAAGGCCGCCCTCACGCTCAAAGATCAGGGCAGAATGTTCGCACGCACCCCGTTAATCAAATATCGATTTCCACAAGAGCGATATTCACGAGATATCGTGGCAGGCGAGCGCGATGTCGCGGAAGTTGCGCAGCATCGGGTGCAGCCCGGCGCGCAGATAGGCGAGGCCGTTCTCGATCACGATCTGCGGGGCGAGCGTGACGATGTGGATATCGGGCGGCGCGATCACCGCGGTGCGCGCGGGTACGAGCGCGATGCCAAGCCGGCTCTGGATGAGCGAGAGGATCGTCTGCACCTGCGCGGCTTCCTGCGCGATGGTGGGGACGAAGCCCGCGCTATGACAGGCCCAGAGCGTCTTGGCATGCAGGATGCTGGGCTGGGGATACATGATAAACGCCTCCCCCTGCAGTTCCTCCAGCGCGATCAGGTCGCGCCGCGCGAGCGGATGATCGTGCGGCAGCGCGACCGCGAGCACATCGCGTTCGAGCACCGTGGTCTCCAACTCGGGTTCGTCGAAGATCGGCAGGCGGACGAGACCGGCATCGAATTCGCCCGCATGGAGCGCCTTCACCACCTCGACCGAGGTGGTTTCGTGGAGCACGAGATTGACCTGCGGATAGGCCTTACGAAATTCGGGGACGATACGGGGGATAAGCCCGTAAATGGCGGAGCCGACAAAGCCGATGCGCAATTGTCCGCGCAGCCCACTGCCCCCGTCCCGCGCCGCCTGGCGCACCAGTTCCGCCTGAACCAAAGTCTGGCGGGCATGGGGGAGAACGGCCTCCCCCGCCGGTGTCAGCGTTACCCCGCGCGGGGTGCGGACGAAGAGATCGACCCCCAGTTCCTGTTCAAGCTTGCGGATCGCCACGGTGAGCGGCGGTTGCGACATGTTGAGCCGCTGCGCCGCGCGGTGAAAATTCTGCGCATCCGCGAGCGCGGCGAAATAGCGAAGCTGTCGAAGTTCCATGATAGTGGCCGCATATCATAAAGTTCAGCGGCAATATCACTGGTTTCTTCCCGCCTATCGCGCGCGTTTTTCCTCCAGATAGCCGCCGAGGCCGGCGACCAGCACCACGACGATAACGAGCACGGCGGCCGACGCGATGAGCGCCGCGTCGTAATTGCCCGTCAGGTCGACCGACCAGCCGAAGAGGATCGGCCCGCAGCCCGCGCCAAAGCAGAACAGGCCGAGGATCGTGCCATAGGTGGCGCCGTAATTTTTGAGATGCGCATAGCGGCTGGTGAAATAGGCGAGCATGTCGACTTCCGCCCCGGCCGCGAGGCCGAGCATCAGCGCGGCGGGAAGGATCGGCCCGCCGAGCCACAGCAACACTGCACTGAATACCGGAGCAAGCAGGAACAGCGCAGCGACATAGGGCGCGTGAAACCGATCGAACAAATAGCCCACGACGACGCGCGCGACGATCACGGCAAGGCCGACCGCCGCTGCAGCCTGCGCCGCATCGCCCGCAGCCATGCCGCGATCGACGAGCATCGGCACGAAATGGACGATCAGCCCGGCGACGAAGAGACCGAGCAGAAAGCCAACGACCAGCAGGATCAGCGTCTGGCGGTTGCGTTCGAACCGACCCCGCTCGGCAGGAGCAACCGTTCCGGCCTTCGCCTTTTCGCCCTGCACCATCAGGCTGACGGGAAAGCCGATGAGGAAGGTGACCGCCGCCATTACCAGCACCGCGTTGCGCCAGCCATAATCGACGAAGACGGGGCCCAGCAGCGCGGGCGCGAGCACGGCCGCCGTGCCGGTGCCGAGCAGCATCAGCCCGAGCGCCAGCCCGCGTGCCCTGTCGAACCGCATCGAGACGATCCGTGCCCAGATGGCGGGCGTCGTGCCGCACCCCGCGAGCGATACGAGCAGCCACAAAGCGTACCAGCCCGTGACCGATGGGCCCGCCTGCGCAAGCGCGACCAGCGCCAGCGGCGCCGCAATATAGCTGGCGACCGCGATCATCCGCATGCCGAAGCGATCTGCCAGCAGCCCGACAATGGGCGCGGACAGGAAGATGCCGAATTGCTGGAAGGTCGCCGCGCCCGACACCGCCGCGCGGCTCCAGCCGAATTCATCCTGAAGCGGTTTCACGAAGAGGCCGAGCGAATAGAAACCGATGCCCATGGTGCCGACGCTGATCGCCAGCGCCGCCGCCAGAACGAGGTGCCAGCCATCTGCAAATTCGCGCCGCGCGGCGCCCGGGGTCTCAACGCTCATGCACGTGCTAAAGCGCATGATTTGTCCGGACACAAATAGTTTCGACGCCGCGATATCAAGGGTTCAACGTGAATCGCGTGGCGACACGCCTCTAGGCAGCCTGGTGTTCCAGTGGGGATGCCGGGGTTTCGGCCGCCGCCCGGCGCAGCCGGACGGGCAGGATGACGAGCGCCGCAATCGCGACCACCACCATGAAGGCGACAAGCGCGGCCGAATAGCTGCGGTCGACATCATAGACATGGCCGATATAGCGCAGCGCCGTAAGGGTGAGCGGCACCTGGATCATCACCATCAGCCCCATGACGCCGCCATAGGACGCAAGGCCGAAGCGGGCGGCGATGAACGACGCCCAGAGCGGCGACGAGCCCCCCACCGCAGCCCCCACGATGAGCGACGCGGCCATCAACATGACATAGCCTGGCTGTGCCAGCAGGATGGCGAGGAACAGCTCGGTCATCACCGCCAGCACGACGAAGAGCCAGCGCAAATCGACGCGGTCGGCAAGGCTGCCCACCACCAGCTTGCCGACGATCGCCGAAATCGAAATCGCCGAGACGAGCATTGCGGAGGCGGCGAGCGAAAAGCCGAGATCGGTGCCGTAAGCGACCAGGGATGCGAGCAGCGCCTGATCGACCGCGAACAGAAGCCCCACCGCCAGCGCGATCAGCCAGAAATCGGCGGTACGCAGCAGGCGCTTCGCCGTCCAGCGCGCATCGGGATCGACGGCCGGTTGCGGCGTGCCGGGGGCAGAGGCGCGCGCGGGTTCGCGGATGAAGAAGAGTGCGAGCCCACCGACCAGCAGCGTGACGAGCAGCCCGAGCGCGGCGAGCGCGGTCCGCCAGCCCAGTTGCTCGACCATCAACGCCATGACCGGCATGAGCGCGAAGCCCCCCGCCGAGGTGGCGACCGAAACGACACCGAGCGCGCGCCCGCGCCCTTCGTCGAACCAGCGCGAGGTGAGCGTGGCGGCGGCGAGCGGGCCGAGGATGGCGGTGCCGAGCGCCAGCAGGAAGAACGCCGCCGCCGCCATCACCCAGAGCGACTTGGCGAGCGCGATCGAGACCGCGCCCAGACCGAACAGCACCGCGCCCAGCGCCACCATGATCCGCCCCGGAATGCGATCGAGCAATTTGCCGACGAGCGGGGAGGCGATCGCCATGCCGATGAGGAGGATCATCAGCCCCAGATTGACATCGGCGCGGGGCAGGCCGAATTCCGCCGAAATCGGCTTTACGAGTAAGGCAAAGCCATAGGAGGTGGTGCCGATGGCGAGCATCTGCGCGACGAACATGACGCCGACGACGACCCAGCCATAATGCATGCGGCCCGTTTCACCCGCCGTCATACGCACGCCCCCTGCTGCGCGCCGCGCACCAGCCGGCCGGGCGACTGGCCGGTGGGGGTGCCGTTGCGCTGGATTACCGTGCCGTTGACGATGGTGGCGACATAACCGTCCGCGCCCTGTGTCAGCCGGCGTCCGCCCGCGGGCAGATCCTGAAGCACATGGGGCTTGTGCAGCCTGACCCGATCCATATCGATCACGTTCAGATCGGCCTTCATGCCGGGCGCGATCAGCCCGCGATCGCGCAGCCCGATGGCAAGCGCGGCATCGCGCGTGAGTGCCTTCACCACCCAGGCAAGCGGGAGGCGCCCGGTTTCGCGGTCGCGTACCCAATGGCTGAGCATGAAGGTGGGGAAGCTGGCATCGCAGATCATGCCGTAATGCGCGCCGCCGTCACCCAGCCCGAGCAGCGTGGCATCGTCGAGCAGCATGTCGCGGACGGGATCGAGCGTGCCTTGCGCATAATTGCCGACGGCGACGTAGAGCATCGCATGGCCGCCATCTTCGAGCAGCATGTCATAGGCGACTTCCTCGGGCGTCAGCCCAAGCGCGCGCGCGCGCCCGGCGACGCTGTCGGCCGGATCGGGTTCGTAGTTCGGCGGATCGCTGAGCACGTAGATCTGCTCGAAATTATTGGTCATCGCCTGCAGCGGCGTCATCGTTCCGGTGGAGCTTTCGCCGAGAATGCGCGCGCGCGTTTCGGGATCGCGAAGCGCCGTGATCCGCGCGTCGAAATCGTCGGGCAGCGCCTTGAAGCTCGGCCGATCCATGAAGGGATTGGCCGATATGCTGTGCCCGATGACAATGCCGATCGGGCGCGGGAAAACCTGCGGTCGGATCGACTGGCCGCTGGCATTGGCTTCGTGGACCATCGCCATCACGTTGCGCCAATCATCGGGATCGCGGCCGCCCTGCGCGAGGGTGAACATCGCGGTGCGATCCGACTGCCCCAGCACGCGGCGCATCATCGCCACTTCATCCGCCCAGCTGAAATGGGGGGTGTCGAGCACGATCTGGAAGACACCCCGATCCGTGCCCATCGCGTCGACCAGTTCGCGCAGTTCGGTTTCAGACGCATCGAAGCTGGGGATGAGATCGCCGTCGCAGGTGCGGTGGATGAACTGGCGCGAAGTGGCGAAACCAAGCGCGCCCGCGTCCATCGCCGCACCGACAAGCCCGCGCATCACGGCGATATCATCGGGCGTCGCGGGTTCGCGCGCCGCGCCGCGTTCGCCCATGGCGTAGACGCGCAATGCCGAATGCGGGAGATAGGCGGCGACGTCGATATCGCGCGGGCGACGATCGAGCGCATCGAGATATTCGGGAAAACTTTCCCAATCCCAGCTCAGCCCCTCTGCCATGACGATTTCGGGGATGTCCTCCACCCCCTCCATCACGCCGATCAGCCGGTCGCGATCCGACGCGCGGCACGGGGCGAAACCGACGCCGCAATTGCCGAGCACCGCGGTCGTCACGCCGTGCTGCGAGGAGGGGTTCAGCCTGTTCGACCAGATCGCCTGCCCGTCATAATGGGTGTGGAGATCGACAAAGCCGGGGGTGACAACATGGCCCGTGGCGTCGATTTCCTCGGCACCGCGCGCCGCCACCTGGCCGATTTCGACGATGCGGCCACCCCGAATGGCAATATCGGCAATGATCGGCTCTGCGCCGCTGCCGTCGCATACCAGCCCGTTGCGCAGAACAAGGTCCATGTCGGACAAGGCACCTCTCCCATTTTTATATCGTTCGAGTGTGACGCTACAGCGCACCACCGGCATCATCCATATGAATGAAGCCGGTGGCGTCCCTCCCCCTATCACTGCGATTGTTGTGCTTGGCCCAAGCCCTCAGGCGGCTGCGGCGGCCTGTTCAATCGCCTGCGCCTCGAGCATCGCGCCATCGCCGCTTTCGTCGACGATCCATTTCACCATGCGCCGCAAGGGTTCGATACCGTCCTGCGGGCCCGGCGCCTGCATCAGCGTGGCCGCCCCGCCAAGCGACACCAGCCGCTGCGCGCCCTGATAGGCGAGCCGGTCACGCAAGCGCTCTTTCAGCGGTTCGGGATAGATGCCGATCGTCTGGGTATAGCTGTTCACCGAGCGGATCGCGGTATCCAGATTATCCACAGGGACGATATTGGCGACGCGGCAGGCGAGCATGCGGGCGAAATCGACCGACTGATCCGAGCGCGAGACGATGACCGCGCCTTCATTGCCGCGCCCGCCGAACACCCGGTATTCGTCGTCGACAAAGGCGAGCGCATCAATCTCGGCCTTGAGTTCGCCGTCGAACGCCTTGTGCGGGGTGCTCAGATGATCGGGGAGCGCCTGCAGCGCCTCGAAGGTGAACTGCCCCAACCGCTCGGCGCGCGCGATCCCTTCGGCATCGAGGCCGGATTCGACATGGATGACGCGCGCATTGACGCAGCCTTCCTGATTCATCGCGCCGATATCGACCGCGAGACGCCGCGCGACCGAGCGGAGCACGGTGTCGTCGGCAAAGGCTTCCTTGCCGATGATCGACCCCGAATGCTTGGGATCGAGCGTGATCAGATCCAAGCCCGGCTGGAGATATTGGGTCAGGTGCTTGATCCCGGCAAAGCCGCCCCAGGCGACGATCTTTTCGATCCGGCGCGGATCATAAAGATGCTGCTCGACCGCCTCGTCACCGCCCTTCCAATAGGCCACCGAAACATGGCGCGTAATCGGGTGATCGGGGGCCATCTCGATCATCGTGCGCACGACGGCGGCAGTGGTGAGCGGATCGTTCGAGGGGGTCTTGATGATCGCGTCGGAGCGCGTGATCGCGTTGCGGATCACCGTCGTCACGCCGACCACGGGCACATTGCCCGCGATGATATGGACACCGCGTGCGCCGATGGCGCGGATACGCACGCTGCCGGGGCCCATGGGGGGCTGTTCGACCCAGCCTTCGAGATAGTCGAGCCCGATCGTCCGTTCGGCGATGGCATACACCGATTGCGGCGTGAAATAGGAGGGGATGAGGCCGTAATGATAGCGCAGGATCGAATCCGACAGCCCCGAGGTGCTGCGCGACAGTTCGAACGATTCCTGCAGCCAGCCATTGCGCGCCGGATCGAGCCTATGGCCGAGCCGATCGAGATATTCGACGATTTCGGCAAAGGGCATATCGTACAGCTCGGCGAGCGCCGAAGCATTGCGCAGCGGCAGCCAATCGAGATGCTTCGACACATCGGGCGCGGTGAAGCGCGCACCGCCGCGACGGCCGCCATGTTCGACGGGATCGGTTTCGATGATTTCGCCGCGCAGCAGCAGGGGGACCGAAAAGCGCATCTCAATGGGTCCTTTCAAGCAGGAATTCGATGGCACGGTCATGCGCCTCGGGCGCGCCGGCACAGTTGATCTTGTCGTCGCCGTCCTTGATGTCGCTGAAGCGCGCGATATCCGGTTCGATATAGGGGCCGTGCCGGCCACAGGCGCACGGGCTGTCGAAACCGCCCATGGTGACCCGGTCGCCGGTCACGAACCCGCCCCAATAGCTATCCGCCAGCAGATCCATGACGGCAAGGCGCCCGGTCTGGAGGCCCGTGCGGGGAAGCGGCTCGCCGGTTTCGGGATCGAGCACGAAGGGGATCACGACGGGCGGGAAGTGATAATTGCCCTCCGGGCAGCGCGGGGCATTGGCGATGAGTTCGCTCATCCCGAAAAATTCCATGTGCCGGTCAAAGCCCAGAAACTCGAAAATCTGTTCGCGGTAATCGGGCGGGAGGACACGCCCCTTCGAGCCGCCGCCCGAGGTGAGCACCGAATTGGGCCCGAACACGCCCTTGATGCCGCGCTTCAGTCCTTCTTCCGCCCATTCGAACAGGATTGGCCACACCGCGAACAGGAAGACGTCGCGTCCGCCGAAGCGTTCCTTGGCCTCGGCAAAGAAGCGGTCCATGTCGGCGCTGCGGCTGGCCTCGCGCGCGGCGAATTCGTCGCGGCGCTTGATCAGCCCCTCGGGCAAGGCCAGCTGCCCCTCTTCGCCGCGCGCCTCGGCCGCGCGGAGCCGCCCGGCGAGCGAGGCGACATCCGCGCTGAAATAGGCGTCGGGATAGAGGAACAGCGCCTCCCCCCCGCCGTAAAGATCGGCCATCAGGTTCATCCCCCGCGCAATCGCGCTGGCGCCGTGGCGATAGGAGGGCGAGATGAGCGGCATGTGATCCTCGACAAGATCGGGGCCGCTGCCCGCACCGTGGAAATCACGGATGGCACGGGCGTTGATCGTCGCGGCGAGCCGCAGATGCTCCGCCGTGCGCGGGATGATCGACAGCTTGCCCGAGGTGCCGAAGGTGTGGATCGGCATCAGCGCGCTGCCAGCCGAAAGCGCCGCGATCCATTCGTCGATCGCCTCCACGCCGGTGACATCGACGCCCGACAGATCGGTGGTGGTGAGCGAGGCGAGCCATTTGGTCAGCCGATCGAACCGCCCCTGTTCGAGGAAGGACAGTGGATAGGATTTATAGACGGTGTGCGGAAACAGGAGCGGCACGACATCGTCGAGCGCATTGATCTCCTGAATGCCCTGTTCCTCGGCCAGCCGCGCGAGCGCCGGTATCCCCTGCTTCAGCGCGTCGAAACGCAGGCGAAGTCCCGCAAGCTGCGCGCGCTCGCGTTCCGCGGCGGAGAGTGCGTAACCGGAATCATACGGAGCGTCGACAAAGGCCTGTGGGTCCTTTGCCAGCGTGTCGGCCAATGAAGCCATGGCGCATCCTTTCCATTCTGTTCGGCCCAGCGCCCTGCACCCGAGCGTGCCCCCGACAGGTTTTCCGCCCCTTGAGGACACACGGCATCGCTGAACCCGTTTGCCGTTATCGAGGATCAATCTGGGCCCGATTCAAGGCACCGGCATCACGCAAACGGATGATGCCGGACATTCGCGCGGACGCGATAGGATCGCGCCGAAAAAGCGCAGGAAATAGCAGTTTTTGCCTTTTGCAGACCGATGGAAAAAGGGCATCATCGCCGTGACAAACGTGCCATTCGAAGCGGAGAAATCCGTCGACGTCGATCACGCGGCATGAACAGCCAAGGCATGGGAGCAGGAGAGAAAAAGGTCGTGTCGGATAATCTCAACCGTGAAGTGCTCTGCAACGCCCTGTATGACAGCCTTTCCGAAATCCCGATGTGGGAAAGCTTTCTGCAGCGGGCGAGGTCGATTTTCCAATGCGATCATGTGTCGCTGATCCTCGCGCCATCGCTGGCCCCGCACAATGCGCCGGTTTGCGTAACCGATGACGATATGATGGCCGAGCCGCTGGACCGCTTTTGGCAATCGGGCTTCTGCGCCGATCTGCGCGACGGCAAGGTCGCCCCCTATGCGATGCCCGAGGACGGCTGGCGCATGCTGATACTGCCGGTGAGCGGCAATCAGGCGCTGACCGCCCATCTGGCGCTTTGGCGCAAATATGACGCGGCACCATTTTCGGACGAGGACGAGGCGCTGCTGAACAGCCTAGCCCAGCCGCTGGAACAGGGAATGCGCGTCTATGAACGGATCGTCGAACTGGAACGGCGGCAGATGCTGTCCAACGCCGCGATCGAGACCAGCGGCATCGGCGTGATCCTGGCCGACAGCGACGGCAAAATCCTGCTCACCAACCCTATCGCGGACGCACTGCTCGCGGCGGGCGACGGACTGCACCGCGCGCATGGCAAGCTGAAGGCGTCCTCCGCCGCCGAAACGACGCGGCTGATAAGCGAGATCCGGCAACGGGCATCGGAACAGAGCGCGCATTCGAACTGGGACCGTTATTCCCCCATCGCGATAAAGCGCGACGGGCAGGTGCTGCCGCTTACCGTCATCGTCCGGCCGGGCCCGCCCTTCTACCCACTCAAGCGCCCGCTGCACCGGACCGCGATCCTTGTGCTGCGCGATCCCAATCGCCAGCCGATGATCCCCGCGACCACGCTGGCATCGCTTTTCGGCCTGACCCCGGCGGAGGCGACACTGGCCAGCGCGCTGGGCCGGGGCGCCAGCCTTGAAGAAGCGGCCGCCGCCATCGGGGTGAGCCGCCATACCGTGCGGTCCCAGCTTCAGGGGATTTTCCTGAAGACCGGGACCAACCGACAGGGCGAACTGGTGCGGATATTGCTCAGCTCGGCCGCGGTATCGAGCTGAGCGAGCTCATTTTTTCGGCAGCGCAAAGGCCATGACATAATCACCGATGCGGGTTTTCATGAACTGATGCCCGCCCGAAGCGATGACGACATATTGGCGCCCATCCTCGCGCGAGACATAGGTCATCGGCGTGGCCTGTCCGCCTGCGGGCAGGCGCCCCTTCCAGAGCTCCTTGCCCGAGGCGAGATCGAACGCGCGCAGATAATTGTCGAGCGTCGCCGCCACGAAGATCACCCCGCCCGCGGTCACCACCGAGCCGCCCTGATTGAACACGCCGGGAACCGGCACGCCCAGCGGCGCATGATCGCGCGTCGTGCCGAGCGGACGTTGCCAGAGCAGCTTTTGCGTTTTCAGATCGACAGCCGACAGCTTGCCCCAGGGCGGCGCGTTGCACGGCACGCCGAGGAAGGAGGTGAAGGGCCGTTCGGTCTGGACCGCATAGGGCGCGCCCGTCATCGGCGAGATCGCGGCATTGCCCTTGAGCACGATCTGCTGGCCTTGCGGCGCTTTCTTGCGCGGGATGAGGTGCGCCACAAGCGGCATGTAGGACGAGTTGACGATCATCAACTGACGCGCCTCGTCCACCGCGACACTGCCCCAGTTGACGATCCCGTTATTGCCGGGGAAGACCAGCGTTGGTTCGGTACCGATCGGCGTGAACGGCCCTTGATATTTCAGGCGACGGAACTGGATGCGGCACCAGAGCTGATCGATCGGGGTGATGCCCCACATATCGGCTTCGACCAGCGGGGGCGGCATGAAGCTGAGGCCGCCGGTAAGCGAAGGCTGGGTGGGCGCATAGCGTTCCCCCGGGATCGTGCCGGCGGGCACCGCGCGTTCGCCAACCGGGGCCAGCGGCTTGCCGGTACGGCGATCGAGCAGGAATATCTCGCCCTGCTTGGTGGGCTGGAGCAGCGCCGGGACGGTGGTGTTGCCCATCGGCATGTCGAACAGCACGGGCTGCGAAGCGACGTCGTAATCCCACAGATCGTGACGAACGGTCTGGAACGCCCAGCGCAGCCGCCCATTGGTGCCGTCAAGCGCGACGACCGCCGCCGAATAGCGATCGATCAGCGCGTTGCGATGCCCGCCGAAATGATCGGGCGTCGAGTTTCCGGTGGGGATATAGACAAGGCCCAGCGCCGGATCGACGCTGAACAGGCTCCAGGCATTGGGCGATCCGCGCACGAATTGCTGCGCAGCATTACCGCCCTTCGCCTCGACCGCGCCGGCATCCCAGGCCCAGAGCAGACGCCCGGTGATAGCGTCGAAACCGCGCACCACACCCGAGGGTTCGTCGATCGCCATATTGTCGAGCACGAGCCCGCCGACCACGGCGACATTGCCGATCATCGTCGGTGGCGAGGTGACATAATAATAGCCGGCCGGAATATCGCCGAGGCCGGTGCGCAGCGAAATCTCGCCATTCTCGCCAAAGGACGGGCAGCGTTTGCCGGTGCCCGCATCGAGCGCGATCATCCGCGCATCGACGGTGGCGACGAGAATGCGGCGGGGGCAGCTTTCAGCCGCGCCAGCCGCCGCCTCATAATAGGTGACACCGCGGCAGATGAGCATCGGCACGCCCGTGGAATCGACGCGGGGATCATGGCGCCAGCGTTCCCGCCCGGTTGCGGCGTCGAGCGCGATCACGATGTTGCGCGGCGAGCAGAGATAGAGCGTGTCGCCCACCTTGATCGGGGTTGCTTCGAACATCTGCGCCGAGCGGCTGTTCGGGAAATTTTCCGGCAGGTCGCCAGTGCGATAGCTCCAGACGGGTTCGAGCTGGGCGACATTTTCGGATGTGATCTGCGCGGCGGGGGAATAGCGCGTGCCCCCGGCACTGCGCCCAACGACCGGCCAGTCGTGCACATCGCCGCCGATCGCAGCCTGTGCCAGCGGCGCTGAGGGCACCGCATCATCGGAACGGGTGGCGAGCAGCGCGGCGACGATCAGCAGCGGCAGCGCAACACCCGCAACCACGCGCAGGCCCGTAGCGACAGGCGCCTGCGCCTCTGAACCGTCCAGTTGCCGCCACATCCAGGGCGTGGCCAGCCAGAGCCCGAGCACGCAGGGGCCGACCAGACGCGGCAGGAGCAGCCAAAAGTCTGCGCCAACCTCCGCCCAGGCCCAGACGGCGAGCGCGATCAGGAGCGCGAAATAAAGCATCGCGCCGATTTTCGATCGACGCATCAGCAGCACCGCCGAGGCGATGCAGGCGAGCCCGGCGGGAAGATAGGCGAGCGTCCCGCCAAGGCCGATGAGCCAGGCCCCGCCGATGGTGAGCCAGAGCCCCGCCGCGCCAATCACCAGCGCCACCAACCATAACTGCATGCGCCCCAGCATCTTGCCTCCCCTGCCAATTTTCGCGCGCGTAATCCGCGTCATTATGCGCAGGGGTAGCAGCCAGGCACGGATCTGCCTTCATCCATTTGCATCATGACCGGAGCCGCCCCGGGCAGGCACCTCATTACGCGCCCGATCAGAGAGAGCGCCGCGCCATCCCGCGCAGGCCGTCCGGCGGGCATTGGCTCAACATTCGTTGGGGAGGATAGCTGAATGAAATTTCGACAAAAGTTGCGTTTGTCAGCGGCTGTTATTGTGTCGTTTACCGCGTTCGAGGCGCAGGCGCAGGACAGCGATGCCCAGGGAAATGCACCGGCAGCCACGGAAGCGCATTCCAGCCACACAATCGAAGACATCATCGTCACCGCGCGCCGACGCGAGGAATCGCTTCAGGAAGTTCCCGTCGCGATCACCGCGCTTTCGGGCCAGGCGCTCGAACAGAAGGGCGTCCGCGCGGTCGAGGATCTGCGGCAATCGGTGCCTGGGCTCAACATCTCGGGACAACGGCGCGATGAAGCCAGCTTCTACCTGCGCGGTCAGGGCCCCGGCATCTTCAACACCGGCCAGCGCAACTTCACCAGCGTCGCGACCTATTTCGCCGAAGTGCCGACCGACATCGCCGGCCCCGGCATGTTTTTCGACCTCGCCAATGTTCAGGTGCTGAAAGGTCCGCAGGGCACGCTTTTCGGGCGCAACACCACGGGCGGTGCCGTGCTGTTCGAACCCCAGCGGCCGACCGGCGTGATCGAGGGTCATGCGAAGGCAACGATCGGCAATTATGATCGGCGCGAATTCGAAGCGGTCCTGAACGTGCCCGTGATCGAGGATTTTCTTGCGGTTCGACTGGCCGCCAATATCGCCAAGCGCGACGGCTTCACCAAGAATGTCGTCACCGGCCAGGACATGGATAACCGCGACTACAAGGCGTATCGCGCGTCGGTTCTGCTCACCCCGACCGATGGCTTTGAAAGCCTGACGATCATCGACGGACTGCACAAGGATCAGAACGGCACATCCGCCATATTGCGCCAAATCAACTCCAACATGCCGATCGCGGCGGCGCTTGCGCCCTATCTGGAACGGCAGAAGGAACTGGGGGTGCGGCGCACGATGATCCCGACCTTGTTGTACGACGAGCAGTATAATTTCGGGATCACCAACAAGACGTCGTGGGACGTGACCGACACGATCACGCTCAAGAACATCATTTCCGTCCGGAAATCGCGCATCGATCGGGGAAGCGATTACGACGGGACACCGATCCCCACCTTCCTGTATGAAAACGCCACACTGCCCCGCAAATGGCAGACCGGTCAGGAGCAACTGACCGAGGAGTTCCAGGTTCAGGGCCGGATCCCGGGGCTGAACACCAGCTATATTCTGGGTTTCTACCACGAACTGTCGAAGCCGGGTTTCCCGCAGGAATTGCGCCAGCACCTGTTCGGCACGATCACCGTCCGCAATCTCGATGCGCGGGACGAAAGCAACGCCGTCTTCGCGCATGTCGAAACCGACCTTACCGATCGGCTGCAAGTGTCCGGCGGGTTCCGTTACACCTGGGACAAGCGCGAAGCGAGCATCAGCGTTTCCGACACGCAGGGCAACTGCACCCAGCGCGTGCCGACGGGCACCGGGCCGATCACCTGCCCGTTCAGCGCGGATGCGAAGTTCAAGGCGCCGTCCTATGATGCGACCGTGCGGTACAAGCTGTCGGACGACGCGCAGATTTATGCCGCCTATCGCCACGGTTACAAGAGCGGCGGCGTCAACCTCCCCTCCCCCGCACCCGAATTCACCCGGTTCGAACCCGAATTCGTCGACGAATATGAAATCGGCCTGAAGGCGGATTGGAATGTCGGCTTCCCGCTGCGCACCAACCTCGCCTTGTTCCTCGACAAGTATAAAGACATCCAGATCTCGCAACCCGTCGTGATCCCGAATGTCGCGATCCAGTCGCTCGTCCGCAACGCGGCCGAAGCGACGAACAAGGGGGTCGAATTCGAAACCACGCTGGAGCCCGTCGACAATCTGCTGATCAACGGCTTTGCATCCTATCTCGACGCGCATAGCGACGTGACGGTGCCGGGCACCGCTGCCGTGAAGGGCCGCCAAACGGCGTTCCAGCCCAAATGGAAATATGGCTTCGGGATCCATTACACAGTGCCGACAGCAGAGTCGTTCGGGCGGCTCAGCGTGGCGGCCGATTATAGCTGGCAGGGACGTGCGAACACGAACGAGCTCGCCGCCAATCTGATCACCACCTATCCCGGTTACAGCCTCGTCAACGCCCGAATCGAGCTGGCCGACGTCGCACAGAGCGGGATCGACCTGTCGGTGTTCGCGACGAACCTGACGAACAAGGCCTATATTCTGGGTGGCTTTCCGCTGGGTGGCGCGATCGGGTTCGAATCCGCACTGTACGGCGAACCGCGCATGTACGGCCTTTCGGCCAAATTCCGGTTCGGGAACTGATCTGCCCATGGTGGACGCACCCGCGTCCACCATATTTCATCGTCGATTAAAGCAGCCCCGGCTCAAAGCCGGGGTTCGCCCATCAAGGCAAGATCGACCTCGATCAGTGACGGCCCGTCGATCCGCACCGACCGTTCGAGCGCAGCCTGGAAATCGTCGGGATTGTCGACGCGTTCGCTCGGCATTCCCATCGCCTTGCCCAGTCCGACAAAATCGGGGGTGTGGAGATCGACCGCATAGGGCGTGACGCCCGCCGCTTCCTGCAGGATCTTGAGCACGCCGTAACCGCGATTGTTGAACACCAGCAGCGTCATCGGCGCGCGCGTTTCTACCGCTGTCGCCAATTCCCCCAAATTGAGCATCACGCCGCCGTCGCCGTGGATCGCAAGCGTGCGGTGCCCCGAACCGATCGCAGCGCCGATCGCGACAGGCAGCGCCACGCCGATCGCGAGGCTGGTGCTGTAAGTGAAGCCCCTAAAGTTGCGGATCGGAAGCCGGTAGCTGCCCCATGTGTTGCCCACCATCGTCGCATCGCACACGACGATGCGATCGTGCGGCAACACGGCGTCTGCGATATCGCAGAGCCGCGCATGATCGGGGCCGATGCGATCGGTGGAATCGTCGAGCAGTTCATCGCGCACATCCGCGCCCAACCGTATGAATTCGGGATCGACGGTGCCGCCCGGGACAAGATCGCGCAGCGCATCGAGCGTCTCGCCCGCATCGCCGACAACACCCGCCAGCACCGGGAAATTACGCCCGATCATCGCGGGTTCGATATCGATCTGCACCAGCTTGCCCGCCAGCGGAAGCGTCCAGAAACCGCTGGCCACCGCCTGAAACCGTGTGCCGACCGCCACCACGAGATCGGCGGCGTCGAGCAGCTTGCGGAACGCCGGATAGGAGGTCGCGCTGCCGACAGCGAGCGGATGATCGGTCGCAAGCGCGCTGCGGCCATTGAGCGTCGTCACCACCGGCGCGCCGAGATGCTCGACAAAGCCGCGCACCGACGCCTCGGCATCGCCCCGGATGCACCCGCCGCCAAGCCACAAAAGCGGCCGCTTTGCCTTTGCGATCAGATCGGCGACCGCGCCCAGCATCGCCGGGTTCGGCGCGTCATGCTGGAGCGCCCGGGGCGCGGCCGTGCTGGCCGGAATGCGCGCCGAGAGCAGATCGGTCGGAATTTCGATGGCGCCGGGCTGGGGCCGGCCGCTCAGTATATCCTCGGCCACCGCCAGCAGCGTTTCGCGGATCTGGTGGCCGTGGAGCACCCGCGCGGTGCGCCGGGTGACGCTTTGCAGCATCGCGAACTGGCCTTCGGCATCGTGGATGAACGCCTTGTGCTTGCCCAGATGAACCCGGTCGATCTGCGTGGTGATGAGCATGACCGGGGATGACGCAAAGCCCGCCTCATAAAGCCCGTTCACGGCATTGGCGGTGCCCGGCCCCGTGCTGACGATCGCGACACCGAGCCTGCCGGTCGCGCGCGCATAGCCATCGGCGGCATGCGCGGCCCCCGCCTCATTGCGGGTGCCGATCACCCGGATCTGCGTGGATTTCGACAAGGCATCGAAAAGCGCCAGATTCTGCTGGCTCGGCACGCCGAAAATACATTCGACACCAAGCGCTTCGAGCGCCGCAACCACGGCTTCGCCGCCAGTGACCAGATCAGACATATCCCGCTCTTCCATGTTATTTTTCCATCATACGCGCTCGACCACGCGCCTCGGCGGAAGCAGGCCAGACTCCTCCTTCCGTCCGTCATTCTGAAAGAGCATCGGGCGCATCGCATCACACAAATGGGTGAGCATGGGGCACGCGCGCACCGTTCATCCGGAGGAGGACCGGCCAGCACCAATTGCATTTGCCAATTTTCTTTCCGCAAGAGATAGTTGGCGTGAGATCATGTCCAAAAAGAAACAGGCCAGCGAGGAAACAGCGGGGGCGATTGTCGCCGAGGCGGTGCGCATTGCGTGCGCAACCGGGATTGGCGGCGTCACCGCGCGGGCGGTGGCGGGCGGGATCGGTATCGCGCCATCGGCGGTCATTTATTATTTCAAGACGATAGCCGGGCTGCTGAACGCGGTTCACGGCGCGGCGGGGGTAACCTTGGCGGAGTGGCGCCAAGGTGTGCTGCGCGCGCTGGAGGATCCCGCCGCACGCCTGCTTTCGACGGGCGCGCTGGTCGCGGCGACGGTGACAGCGCTGACGCGCGAATTGGGGCCGCTCGTCATCCTGCAGCAGGAACTGCGGCGCGCGGCGCTGCGCGGGCTGCTGCCGCTCGACGAGCCACCGGCGATCGCGATCGAGACGCGCGCCGCCTTTTGGCAGACGCTTTTGCAGCATCACGACACCGCGCCCGACAGGATCGCCATACGCCGGCTGATCGCCGAGGGCCTTGTTCCCTTCGCGCTGCTCGATCCGGTGGCGTTCCGGCGCGATGCGTTGATCAGCGCGGTAATCGCGCGGCTGGAGGATCGCCTGACCCGCCGTGCGGTGTTGATGCGCGTGCCAGACCCGGAACTGCCCGAAGTGGATCAGGCGCCCAGCCTTCCGCAGGGCAAACGCCGGATCATCGACGCCGCGATGCGGATCATCGGGCGCGAGGGGCTGGCCAATCTGACGCACCGCAAGGTCGCCGCCGAAGCCGAGGTGTCGCTTGCCGCAACGACCTATTTCTATGCGAGCAAGGAAGACCTGATCGCCGATGCGTTTCAGGAGATCCAGCGCCGCGCCGTCCATGCGGTGGTGCAGGCGCGCCAGCCGCGCCAGCAGTTCATCGCCTCGGTTCTGCTCGACGAAAAGGATGAGGAACGCTGGGAAATCGCCGCGATGCTCGCGCTCAACCATGCGGCGATCCGCTTTCCCCGGTTCGAAAGCCTTGCGCTGACGCTGCGGCAGGTGCGCGGGATCGACGCGATGCGCTGGCTGCGCGCGCAGGGCTTTGCCGATGCGGACCATCTGGACGGCATTCTCTGGTCCGCCGCGACCACGCCGATCGGCGAATATGCGCTGCGCCTGCCGCCGGCGGAACGACGCGCCTATCTGGACGAAGAAACCGAACGCGTGTTCAGCGCGCTGTTCGGCGACCGATGATCGCCGCCTAGCGCGCCGGCACGCGGCGCAGCGGCAGCACCGCGAGCAGCGCCACGAGCAACACCGCCAGACATATGAAATAGGCCGGATGATAGCTGCCCGAACGGTCATAGGCATGACCGACATAGCTGATCGCGATCAGATTGAGCGGCATCTGGAGCGGGACCATCAGCCCCATCACCGTGCCGAACGAGCTGGTGCCGAAATGCCGGGCGATAAAGGTTGCCCAGAGCGGCATCGTGCCGCCAAAGCCAATGCCGACGACCGCTGCCGCGCCGATCAGCGTCGGATAGCCGGGATCGAAGGTGAGAAGCAGCAGAAAGGCCGCAGTCAGGACGATGATCCCCAGAAACAGCCAGCGCGGATCGACCCGGTCTGCCAGCGTCCCGACGGCGAGCTTGCCGGCAATGGCCATCCCCGAGATGAGCGAGACGACAAGCGTGGCCGACTGAAGCGAGAAGCCACGGTCGGTGCCATAGGGAATGAGCGAGACGAGGAGCGCCTGATCGACCGCCATGACCAGACCGATCGACAGCGCGATCGCCCAGAAATCAACGGTGCGGAGGCAAGCACCCGCCGTCCATTGCGGCGCGGGCGCAGCATCGGCGGCCAGCCCATCCTGCTCCGCCGGCCCCGTCCGCACCAGCCAGCCAAGCCCGCCGATGAGGACGAGCACGGCGAGCCCGACCGCACCGATCGCCGCGCGCCAGCCATGCCCCTCGACGATCCAGGCCATGACCGGCAAAAGCAGCATGCCGCCGACCGAGGTCGACACCGAGACAATGCCGAGCGCGCGGCCGCGATTTTCGGAAAAGACCCGCGCGGTGAGCGTTGAGCCGGTAAGTGGCCCCAGCGCCGCGCCGCCAAAGGCGACGAGGAAAAAGGCCGCAAAGATCATCGCGCCGAGCGAGGCCGACAGGGCGATGGCGAGGCACCCTACCCCGAACAGCACCGCCCCCGCCGACAGGATGACGCGGCCCGGCAGCCGATCGAGCGCACGCCCGATCAGGGGAGAAAAGATCGCCATGCCGAGGATCAGCGTCATCAGACCGATATTCATATCCGCCCGCGACAGGGAGAATTCGCTGGCGATGGGTTTGGCCAACAGGCCGAACCCGTACGCTATCGTACCGATCGCGAACATCTGGCTGCAAAAGAGGACGAAGAGGGTGAAATAGGGCCCCCTCGTCATCCCGCGCTCCGCCACCAGCTGCTCGTGCAAGACAGTCTCCGTTGCCCGCATCACCCGTCTCCCCTTGCTGCTTATCCTCGTGGATGCGGTCCCTTCGGCCGGTCGCCGACGACGGTGACGCGTTCAAGGTGGCGAACGCCCAGATAATCCGCAACGCCGTAATGCTGCGTCGAGCGATTGTCCCAAAAGGCGATCGATCCCGGTGCCCAGCGGAAGCGGACCTGATATTCGGGCCGCTTCACCTCGTCGAACAGGCGCCGGAGCAGATCGGTGCTTTCGTCTTCGGACACGTCGAGAATATGCGTGGTGAACCCGCTATTGACGTTGAGCAGCCGTTCGCCGGTTTCGGGGTGGAGGCGCACAACGGGGTGGATCTGCGGCGGATGGCGTTCGAGAAAGGCCGCCTGTTTTTCTGCGGTGTCGAGATGACGGCCGAAGGACACCAAGCCATTGTGCACGGCGTGGAGCGTTTCGATCCGTTCCTTCAGATCATCGTCGAGCCCGTCATAAACGGCGGCGGTGTTGCACCATAAGGTATCGCCGCCCAGCGGCGGGATCGTATAGCCCATCAGGATCGACGACGCTGACGGCGTATCGCGGAAAGTGGTGTCGCTGTGCCAGAAATCGGCCGACGGCGCCTGCCGCCCCTCGCGCAGACCACCGATCGAATCGAGCACGAGCAGTTCGGGATGCTCGGGATGCGCGGACAGCGGGTGGACTTCGAGCTCGCCGAAATATTCGCCGAACGCCACATGCTCGGCGCGCGACAGGCTCTGATCGCGAAAGAAGATCACCTTATATTGGAGCAGCGCCTTGTGGATGAGGTCAAGCTCAGCCGGGCTCGCCGTGCCGACCGAAATGCCCGATATCTCGGCGCCGATCAGCGGTTGCACGGGCGTGACCCGGACATGGCCGAGATCGGATGAAGAAGCGGTCTGTGTCATGTCTCTCCTCTCTCGCACTGTTCAGAATGCGAGCGACAGATCGAGGCCATAGCTGCGCGGATCGCCGAAGATGGCGCCGGGCAGCCCCGAATTGCCGTGAAAACTGTAATATTTCTTGTCGGTGAGGTTCTTGCCCCAAAGCGACAGGCGGATATCGGCGGCGCCCACGGGCAACTCGGACAGGGTCAGCCGCGCATCGAGCAGGCCGTAATCGGGGATGATATAGCGCGGATCGTTGCTCGCCGCGTAGGCGCGGTCCTGGAAATTATAGTTGATGCCGGCGGTGAGCGTGCCGATCGGCGTATCAGGCACGACATATTCGGCGCCCAGATTGAGGCTGTGCCTGGGAATATTGGTGAAGACGAACAGGTGCGCCAGATTTTGCCCGTTCAGCCCCGCGATCCGCTGATAGCTGGCATCGGTATAGCCATAGCTGGCGGTAAGGGTGAGCGCGTCGGCGGGCTTGGCGGTGATATCGACCTCCACCCCCTTGATCCGCGCCTTGCCCGCATTGAGCACATCGGTGCGCGTGGGGTTGGTCGCGTCGCTCTGGGTGTTGATCTGGATATCCTTATAATCGGCATAGAAGGCCGCGATATTGAACCGCAGGCGCCGTTCGAGCAGATCGGATTTCAGGCCAAGCTCATAGGAGGTCAGCGTTTCGGGGCCAAAGCCTTCATTGAAACGCTGCGTGGTCGAGGCGCGGACATTATAGCCCCCCGATTTATAGCCGCGCGCCAGCTTGGCATAGGCGTTGATCCGATCGCTGATATCATAGGCGAGGATGGCGGTGGGGCTGACATTGCTGAAGCGGTTGTCGCCCGCGCCTGCCGGCAATGTCGTCGCGGTGCCATTGGCCTGGGTCACGACATCCTGCAGCGTCGCCTTGCGTTCGTCGCGCGACCAGCGCAGCCCCAGGGTCAGGTGCAGCCGGTTGTCGAGCGCATCGGGGCTGTAGGTGCCCTGGCCGTAAACCGCATAGGCGCGGTTGTCGGCGGTTACCGCGCGGTCAGTGGCAATGCGCGCCGCGGTGACGGTGCGCGCCGCACTGCGCGAGGATTCATCGAAATAATAGAGGCCGAAGACATATTCGAGCTGCGATTCCAGCGCCGATCCGACGAGCTGGATTTCCTCGCTGAACTGCTTTTGGTGATCGTCGAATTGGTTGGTGAACAGCGCAAAGGGCCCGAGCGCACCGGCCAGATAATTCTGGTTCGAGAAATTGCGCAGCTTGCGATAGCCGGTCACTGATTTGAGCGCGAGATCGTCGTTGATCTGCCAGTTGGCGGTGAAATTATGCCCTTCGGCGCGCACATCGTTGCGCAGCAACCCCGCCACCGCGGACGAGCCTTCGTCCGGGCGAACCGCCATGGCCGGGTAAAGCGGGCTGAGCGCGACATAGGGCGGGGTGTCGCCAATGTCCGAGCGGTCATAGGTATAACGGAAATCGAGACCGTCCATGGGTACCCAGCGCACCGCCGCGCGGTAGGCATCGCGGCGCTGATCGCCGAAGCGCTTCACGCCGGTGCCGCGATTGGCGACGAAGCCGTCCTTGCGGGCATGGAGATAGCCCAGCTCGACCGCAAGCGTATCGCCCAGCGGAATGTTCAGCCGCGTGCGCGTGCGGAAGAGATCGTAATTGCCGACCGAGACGCTCTGCTTGGCCTCGAATTCGCCTAGCACCGGTGCGCGCGTGATGAAGTTGATCGCGCCGCCCGTGGCGTTGCGTCCATAGAGCGAGCCTTGCGGGCCGCGCAGCACCTCGATCCGTTCCAACTCGGCAACCTCGTTCGCGAGCCCCTGGCTGCGGCCGATATAGACGCCGTCCATATAGACGGCGACGCTCGGATCCTGCGTGATCTGATCGTCGAGATTGCCGACGCCGCGGATGAAGATCCGGCTGGTGGTGGCGCTGTTGGGATGCGGCGTCAGCTGCAGATTGGGCACCTGCGCCTGCAGGTCGCTCAGATTGGCGATGCCGCGTGCCTCAAGCGCGGCGCTGGTGAAGGCCGCGGCTGAAATCGGCGTCTTTTGAAGCGATTCCTCGCGCTTCTGCGCAGTGACAACAATATCTTCCAGCCCGCCTTCCTGCGCGATTGCAGGTGCAGCCGCCAGCAAAAGCCCGGCCGATAGCGAAACACGCCGTCCATAACGGTGAACCATACCTCTCCCCACACAATTTTATTGCACGATGGTACAGTACGCAGCGCTCGAATTATGCCTTCGAGCCATCGCAAAACTTCGCGAATGTTATTGGTCTATGGAATAACGACCCATGCGTCAATTTACATTGAACAATAGTACAGCACACTCGCGATAGTCGCGGCAGAGCCATACCACTGCGTTTTGCGGATTGAGCTCTGATTCCCGTCGGAGTGGCGATTGTGCGGGTGATGCAAACGCCGCGCGGGCGCCGGACGCCAGGTATTTGGGCACAAAAAAGGCGCCGAGTGGCGCCTGTGTGTGTTGTGGTGTTGGTTTCGGGAGCAGGATTTGACCGCTGCAGAACGCGCTTTGGGCTGGGGCTGTGAACCAAGAATTATGGAGCGACGCGAGCCCGATTTCTCCCTCGTCTATCTACGTGGCCCGCCCCCCCATATCTATGGCGCAGCCATGAGATGGCTGGGCATATTATCGGCTGAGGCTTGTGCAGGCGGCCTGGTGCGCGCCTTGCGGTCCATTTCGAGAGTCACGCCATGCCCGATCCGATCATCTTTACCACCCACAGCTCGTGGTTTTCCCGTCTCGGCGCTTCCTTTCGTGGCGTAGTGACCGGGCTGATTTTGGCATTGGCCGGGATCGTACTGCTTTTCTGGAACGAGGGACGTTCAGTCGATGCGATCCGGGCCAATGCGGAAGGCGCCGCAAATGTCGTCGCGGTGGACGCAAACCGGATCGATCCGGCCAATGAGGGACGGTTGGTCCATGTCTCGGCCCCCGCGCTTGCCGAAGGCGTGCGTCAGGATGCGGCGTTGGGGATCCAGAGCGATGCGTTGATCCTGATGCGCAAAGTGGAATATTATCAGTGGCAACAAACCGCCAAGTCCGAGACGCGTACCAAGCTGGGCGGCGGCGAGGAAACGACCACCACCTATAGCTATGCTCGCGAATGGAGCGACTTTGCGCGGGATTCGAGCGGTTTTCACCAGCCTGCCGGCCATGAGAACCCGGCCCCGACGCTAAAAAATGAGAGCTTCAGTGCCGAACATGGCAAAGTTGGCGCCTTCGGCGTGGACGCCGCCGTTCTGAACGGCCTTTCCGCCGATCACCCTTTCCAGATCACCACCGAGCAGGCCGAAATCGCCACCAAGGCCTTGTCGCGCCCTGCCTCGGTGACCGAAGGCCGTCTTTACATCGGAGATAATCCGGCTGAACCGAAGGTGGGGGACATGAAGATTTCCTATGTCACTGCGCCCCAGGGCATGGCGGTCAGCATCATAGGGGGGCAGACGCGCGGCACCATTCAGCCCTACCCCACCAAGGCCGGTGCGCAGATCCTGATGGTTCGGGCGGGCACCGCATCCGCTGAGCAGATGTTCGCGCAGGCGAAATCGGCCAACCGCACGACAGCTTGGGTGCTACGCGCGATCGGCTTCGTCGTGCTGGTCGCGGGATTCAAGATGGTGCTGGGGCCGCTCGGCGTGCTGGCCGATGTCCTTCCGCTTCTTGGCTCGATCGTGCGCATGGGAACCGGCTTCATCGCCATGGTCTCCGGCCTCGCGCTCGGTACGCTCACCATTGCGATCGCCTGGCTCTTCTACCGTCCTCTGCTTGCCGTCGCGCTGTTCGTGCTGATCGGGGCAGGTATATACGGGGCGATCTGGTGGCGGCGCAGGCGCACGGCAAGCGCCACTCCGCCCGTTGCCTCACCTGCGGCCTGATCGCTCACCACGCCAGGAAAATATCGGCCATGCGTCCATTTGCCCTCCTTGCTGCCATAGGCATACTCCTGACTGCGCAGATATCGCAGGGGCAAAGCGTCAAGGAACAGCGCTATGACCTAGGCAAGCGGATTTGTGCCATGGTGCTGGAAGGGGAGTTGGAGGCGATCGCCGGCAAACCCTATCGCGAGACCATCGACCGCACTCTTTGGGATCGTGCCGAATATTGTCATTGCGTTGGTGAGGAATTCGCCGATGACCCCACCGACCGGCATGGCTTGCTGCGTGCCACGGGGGATGACGAAGCCCACGCCATGCAGGCAAAGATCGAGGATGCCTTGCAATCCTGCCTGCCCGGCAGCGGCAACATGGCCGACCTTGCCGGAACCGACTACGCCCATCCAGACGAAGACGCTGATGACGGTGAAAGTGAAGCCGATGCCCGGCTGTGCGAGCAGGCGATCGAGGGCGGCATTCTTCTCCCCGGCTTCGACGACCACGGGGTACGCGTGCGGATGCGCGCTTCGCGGCAGGACCGCGCCATGCTATGCGCCTGTTCTGCAAAGCATATGGCGGTCGACCCCGAGGCATTTGACGCCGAGGTCGAAGCCGCCGCCAATCCCAGCATCGTCTATGGCAGTAAACTGGCCGGTGCGATCAATATGTGCCTCGACTGACCCGCCCCCATATCCGTGGCATGGCGCGGTCAAGCACCGTGCCCCAATAGCGAACCTTCGTTAGAAAAAGCTCGGCGGCGTTCTCGGCTCGGTCGCCTGTTGATCCGCCAGCGCTGCAGCGCGGCGCCGGGGACGGTTTGGGCAGACCCAGCCCGAGCCGTCCCCAATGACCGAGCCCCCTGATCCGGCTGGTAAGCTATTGTTGTAGCAGCATGCTTTACGTAAGACCTTCGTCAGACCGCATGGGGATGTCGGGGGAACAGAGTGTCGAGTGGGATTGGCGTAACAGGCGCAATTGCGCGTCAGGCACCTGTAACGGGAGGGCGGAGCAAGGACCTTCGGCGCCTTGGCCTGTTGATCTTGGTAGTGCAGTTGCTGTTCTGGGGGCTTTTCTATGCCCCGTGGCGACCGGGTCCCTCGCAAACCGATATTGACAGGATCGCCTTTGATCGCGTCGAACTGGCCGAGCTCGCCGCGCCAACGCCCGCCGCTGCCGATGCCGCGCGATACCGCACGATCAAATTGCCCTATACCGATTGCTGCGATCCGGCCTATCTGGCCATGCGCACAAGCTTCACGCTGGGCGATATTTCGGCCGAAGGATTGGGCCTTGTCGCCTTTCAGCAGGTCGATAATTTCATCATCCGGGTAAACGGATCCATCGTCCATCAACTTGGGACGATGGAGTTCGGGCAGCAGAGCTTTCACGGCCAACGCCCCTATCTGATCCGCATCCCCGCCGGTATGCTCAAGACCGGATCGAATGACCTGTCGTTCATCACCGTGCGGGACGGTTTTCCCTATACCGATCTAGCCCCCCCCCTATTGGGCGCCTATGAGCAGGTGCGCGCCGCCACCGCCATGCGTTTCTGGCAGACGATCGATTACAGGCTGCTCGGCGGCTGGCTGACCTTCATCCTTGGCTTTTTCGCGCTGGTTCTGACATTCCGCGCGCAGGATCGCCGCTTTGCCGCCTGGCTGATGACGCTGTGCTGGGCGTGGACCGCCTTTGCCGCCTATGGGCTTTATTTCGACCTGCCGTTCGGCGGAACCGGCCGGATGATCGCATTCTATGTCGTCAACACCGCGCTGGCGGTGAGCCTGCTCGGTTTCATCGATGCATGGACGCGCCGCCCCATTCCATTCCTGCAGCCCACGCTCGCGATATTCTGGGCCGTGTTCAACGGGCTATGCATTTTGTGGATCACCGCATGGCCGATGCCACAGGGGTTCGATCTTTCCAATGACGCGTGGGCATGGTCATCATTCATCGTGGGCGTGCTGACTGTCGCCCGGCTGGTCTGGCATTTCGCGCGCACGCCGGAGAAGCGCGCCCTGGAGGCCGCGCTGCTTTCGGTCTGCGCGGTATGCCTGGCGCTGGACGGGATCGGTGAACGCTTCGGCCTGCTATCTGGCGGTTATCTGATGGATTCTGCACCGCTTCTGCTGCTGGCGTTCACCGTCGCCTTTCTTCAGCGCAATTTCACGCTGTTCCAATCAGCGATCGATCTCAACACCATGCTTGAACGCACCGTGAAAGCGCGCGAGGCGGAACTGGCCGAGGCCCATGGTCGCGAACGCGAACTTGTTGGGCAGGCCGCGCGCCGCGAAGAACGCCACCGCCTGATGCGCGACATGCACGACGGTGTAGGCGGACAACTTGTTGGACTCCTCCTCGCCGTCCGCCGCGGGACGGCGGACCAGCAGCGTATTGCCCAAGGCTTGCAGGAGGTGATGGAAGAGATCCGGCTGATGATCGATTCCGTCGATGCGGCCGGAACATCAATGCAGACGATGCTCGGCGTGTTCGAGGCCCGCGTGCGCCCGCGTGTCGAGGATGCCGGGTTTGCTTTCCATTGGACCGCCGCTGTGAACAGCGCGACCGATCTCGCGCCCCAGCATGTTCTGCAACTTTTCCGGATGATGCAGGAAGCCGTCACCAATGCGCTGAAACATTCGGACGGAGACCGGATATCGGTGGCGGTATCCGATGAAACGCAGTCAGACCTGATCATCGCCGTAACAGATAATGGGAAGGGATTGAGCGTGGCAGAGAATAACGGCCACGGTCTGTCAAACATGCAGTTGCGGATTGCGGCCGTGGGAGGGCGGATCGCCTTTGAGGATGCAGACCCCGGCCTGCGCGTGGTGGCCCATGTGCCGCTGGCGCAAACCCTGCGGGAAGCAGCAGCATGACCGCTGCATGGCCACGCCGGATCGGCGTGCTCGAAGACAGCGCACCGGTGCGCGACTATTTCATTGAAATTATCGAAACAGCCGATGATCTGGAACTGTGCGGCGTAGCCACATCGCTGACAGAAATGGGGGCGCTGATCGCACAACGGCCCGATCTGGTGCTCACCGACCTCGGCCTGCCCGATGGCAATGGCCTGACAATCATTCCGACGCTGAAGCAAGCCGGCATATTGTCGCTCGTCATCACCGCCTTTGGCGACCGAGACACCGTGGTGTCCGCGCTTTCGGCTGGGGCAGACGGCTATCTTTTGAAGGATGCAGCGGCCGAAGCGATAATTGATGGTATTCGCGTCACGCTCGACGGCGGCGCCCCGATCAGTGCCGCTGCTGCGGTTTTCCTGCTTGAGCGCCTGCGCGCAGCGGAGCCTGCCGCAGCGGACCCGGCCGGGGGCGAACAACTGACCCCGCGCGAGGCCGAATTGCTGGCGCTGTTCGCGCGCGGCTATAGCTACAAATCTGCAGCCCGCGAACTCGGCATATCGCCCTTAACCGTGGGCGGATATGTCAAGGCGATCTACCGCAAACTGGAAGTCAATTCGCGGGGCGAGGCAGTGTACGCCGCCGTCCAGCGCGGACAGCTCAATTTGTGATCTGGGACTGGGGAGAAAAGGACCCTGCTTACGCAAGGCCCTTTCCCCTCCAACACACCTCGGTGATCAGAAGTGCAGGTTGTAGCTGACCGCGACCGTTTCGATACGGTCCTTCAGACGCCAGCGAGCATCGATGATCTCGCCATCGCTGTCGCGCAGGTCATGCGTCCGCGAACCGAACTGATAACGGCTGACATCAAGCCCGATCGATGCATTTTTCGAAACGGCATAGGCCGCGCCGAAACCGAAGACATAGCCGCTACGATCGCCCTTGCCGTCGAAATATTCGCCGGTGCCATCGGTCTCGCGATATTTATGCTTGGCATTCGAAAAGGCCAGACCGCCCGTTGCAAAGGCAGCAAGATTGCCGCTCGTGAAACCGAGCTTCGCCCGCGCCGAACCAAGCATCGTGGCCTTGGTGCCGATGGCATAGCTCGGAGCCTCCGGCGTGACCTCGGCAAAGCTGTTGACCTTGCCGACATTCACTTCGGCGAGAACGCCGGCGATGAGCGCGCCCGATACAATGTCATATCCCCCCTTTATGCCCGCCTGGACGCCGGTATCCTTTTCCGACTGGTTCTGAGCCGCATAATACCAGTAATCGAGATCGTTATGCGCGCTGTCGATCTGGGCAAGGCCAGCCTGCACGCCGACATAGCCACCGGAAAATGGCGAACTGTCCTGCGCAAACGCCGCGGGGGCCGAAAGCAGGGCAAAGGCAACTGCAGCAGTGGTTCCGAACGTCTTCATTTTATCCCCTGTGTGGCGGTGTTGAATGCCACGCAACTCGTTGAAAAGGCGCAGTTCAACAATCCCCATGGATGCGGGGGGCAAGTCTTCGAGCCATCAGCAGATGCCCAACGGACCAAGAGGGGCAGCATGCCTTTGATGACTTCACGTACAGCCCTGTTCCTTATCGGTGCGGCTGCATGTGTCAGCAGCGCGAACAGCGCAGCTGCGCAGCCCGCCGGGAGAGTGGACTATGACTGGCATCTACGCATCGACGAGAGCGCGATCGAGCCGCTCAAGCCATTTTGCCTATGAGAAGAGCGGCACGGATGATCAGGAACTGAGCTGGCAGGCGGAGCACGCATCTTTGCCGGCATATCGGGCGGCCCGGCTGAACTTTCCGGAATCACGCTGACCTCCGGCACCGAGACACTGAGACGCTGAGATGCTGAGACGCTGAGACGACGGGTCTGCCGCGTGTTGGATCAGCATCGATCGACGCAACCCAAGGTGCCGCGCGGGGCGGATGACGAACAGGCGCTGACCGAGGATATCATCGCACTGGCAAAGCAATATGGTCGTTATGGCTACCGCCGGGCGACGGCCTTGCAGCGCCCACCACATTCCCCTTCGTATCCGCTCTTCCTAGCAGCAACGTCAGCTAGGCGCTCATAACCGGTCATTGGACCGGCAAGCTGTCGATCCCGAAAGCATTCGTCCGGTCGTCTTTACCAAATCGCAGCACCGAGAACGGCTGCCATGGGAGAGGAAGCGGCCGGATCGCAACTTCCGCGTGCGAAGTGATGGGTTGTGGGTGAGAGATCCGCCGATGGAGAGCAGCCATGGCAATGGGCACCCTAGCGCCCATCCCGCTCGAACCAGGCAGTATACTGACATTAAACCACAGGCAACGCCCCGGCGTCCGGGCAATAACAACCCGTCATCGAACACCCGTGTCCACCTTGGAAAGCGCACAGGGGGCCGCGCTGGTTCGCCGGAAAATCCCCTGTGCACTCTCACCTGAAGTCAGGCGTGCAGATCAACAGCCTGCAGCAGCCCCGCCAATTGCCTTGCCAAGCTTGCCGCCCAGCATGCCGCCGACTGCGCGACCGGTTTCGCAAGGCTTAGCCTCACTGCGGTTGCCGGACGTCGAGCCCAGTCCCTTGCCGACCGCACCCGGTGCCACACGCTCGTTGATGCTCTGGGCGGCCTTGGGCTCGCCGAAAAGCTTGCGGTACAGCTCGCTATAATCGTCGTCGGGGCTCTGCAGCGGCGATTGACCCCGCGTGCCCGTATAAATGTTGTTCCAGTCGCGCTTGGCCGCGCTGCTCACCTGAATGGCGGAAAGTTTCTGGTAGTTGGAGACACACCACAGGCCCCATTCAACCAGCTCGGTCGGCTTGCAGTCGGCCGCGCCCTTGTAGCGGGCCGACGATGCTTCGGCATATTGGCTCGAGCAGACCATTTTGTAGCTGTGATAACCTGCCGGGCAGCGATCGCGGATGTCGCGCTTATCGATCTTGTGGGCGGCCGCATATTCGGGGACGGTGACAAAGCCTTTCAGGCACCATTCGTCGCCGTTCTCGCCATAGCCTTCCATGCACGAACCGCGCTTGCGATAGGCCATCGCCGATTGGCCATTCGATTGGGGATAGCAATGCTTGAGCGCCGGCCGGGCCGACGTGCCATTGCCCGTCAGCCAGCCGGTCGGGCAGGTATTTGCCCCTTCCATCGGGATTACCTGCGTATTGGTCGGCCCGCGCTGCGCCGCAGCGGGCGTCGCCGCAAATGCGCCTATGATGGTGACGGCAAAGACGGCCAGGCCGCCGAATTTCTCGCTCACTGTATAAACCTCCAGATCACGCCCAGCCGGAAAATGCCGATGCGTGGTTGAACAGGAGGGGCTGTATCAATGCGGGTGTGGCTCAAACCATACCACGGATATGGGGGCGCTATGTGAGGCAGGTGTGGATTGCGCCGCCCAGCGTGCTGGCATAGATAACCGAGGAATTGGGTGAATTCTCGATTTCATTTTCGAGCTGTGAAGCCGTCTGGTGGTAACAGCTGGCATAGGCGTGCCCACCGGCGGCCTAATTCTCGGGCGAGATTAACCCTTAGAGCAAGTCTGCCTACTGGGCTCGGTCCGAGCCCAGTAGGCAGACTTGCTCTGTGGCGTACGAACTCTCGTGACCAGAGTGCACCTCTCACACGGCATTTGACTTCAATGAGGCCGGCGGCCCACGCCAACATGATCGAGCAGATCGTCATCACCAGCCCGCGGGCGTAAAGCAGCGCGCTCTGATCTGTACAGAGCGCACATAGGCTCGGTGGCCTACTTTCGCCGATTAGCGAGTTCGGACATATCCACCGTCCGCGCGCTGCGATAAGCTTTCGGATGCCGCGAAACATCTTCCATCGTATGGCGCGGCTGTCCCTTGGCGCATATGGATCTTGGTCGTCAGTCCACCTCGGGAACGTCCCACCGGCTCCCCCTTGTTGCCCGACGCACCATGCTGGTGGACGCGGACACAGGTGGAGTCGATCATTACAATTTGACCGTCGAAGGCGACGGATACCGTAGCGAGCAGCCGATCCCACACCTCGGCCTTGCGCCAGCGGACGAACCGGTTGTAGCAGGTCGTCGAAGGGCCATAGCGCTCGGGTATCTCCGCCCAAGACGAGCCGGTGCGGAACCGCCAGAGCAAAAGCACATCGTGGACGACCGCGCTCAAGGATGTACCCGCCGCGCGGTGAGCCTCTGCATGATCGCTTATGTCTCTGGGGCCCGCCCATTAGGGCTGAAATCCCGCTTTTCATAAATCTGGGTGACGCGGTGACCGTCCCAACGATAGGTGAGATGGCGTTCCTGGCGACATTCCGACAACAACCGGGGGCGGAACACCGCCACACAGTTTCCGCCGGGCGCACGAACACTCGCGTAGATCAGCCCGTTCGACCCACTATGACGGAGCACCGTGGCAAGCGCTTGACCATGGCTGTGGTTGTCAGGGTCGTATATCTCGAGCGGGGCATCCGTCCGCGCATCATGCAGATCCCCCATCACCCGGGCGAGGTAGACGCGCATGTCGACGTCAACGGGCCCCTCATTGGTGAAGGACAGGAATTCTTCGCGATGGTACCTGGTTTCAGCGATTGCCGTTTCGATTTCGGGTGAGGCGTAGTAGGCGCCAAAATCGGGAGTGTTGAAGCGCCCGCCCTGTGGGCTGAGGTGTGTGAACGAGGCCATGAACGGGGTCGAGCCCGGGCCGGTGACCCGATCCTCGACGGGAACCAGACTGATATCGCCGACCTCCTCGCGTAGGCGATCGTTGGTCAGGGCCTCGACAGCGAAGAGTGCCTCGAGGTCCGCCGGATGGCTGATCCGGTCGAATAGCGACACCGGAGGGAAGATCGACGGGACTATTCGATAGACACGCCAATCCGTGGCCGCCAGCTGCGGCTGATATGCGGTAAATGTCATATTATCCTCGCTGCGCGTCGAGATATTGGCGAACGACGAAAAGGTCCGCGACGTTGCCCGAGGTCATCCGGTCAAGCGCGCTCCGGCCGCCAAAAAGAGGCGCCTTGTTCGCAGCTCGCATCCATGCGTCCGCGCGGTCAGGCATAGGCAGCAGTATGTTGATCGCCTTGAAGATCCCCAGCAGGTAGGAAATGCGCTCAAGGGTGTCGCGGCTCACCTTGGTCACCTTGCCCGCCTTCCAGCTATGCAGAGTTGAGCGGCTGACCAACCCGAGCAGCTTGAGCTGTTCCGTTTCGCTCAGGTGCCAAGCCTGAGCAATTCCGAAGAACGCACGCAAGGCCGGTCCACCGAGATCGGGCATGGACGGGCTATTCTCCGGATGCGCGATGCTTGCCATTGTTTTTCTCGCTTTCACTGTCAGATTATAGACATAATTACACCTTTGTCCATAATCTGAGCAGATTGTGCGATTGGGAGTGAGCGGCGTAACATTAGGCCTTGAACCCATAAACGGGATTTCCATGGCGCGGAGTTTCTGATTCAGGGCTCGGGACGAGCCGATACGATCTGACCGACTTCGAGTGGCGCGTGATTGAGCCGCTGCTGCCCAATAAGCCTCGTGGTGTTGCGCGCGTTAATGACCTGTCTACGGCCTAGACTATCGACCACCTACACCAGAAAACGGCCTCCGGCTCCGCTTCACTCCACCTCCCCCCGATATGATGCGCTGGCTTCAATCCACTAAAAAAACCGATCAAAACGCTCGACGGAGGCAACTCAATTGGCTGGTTTGCGAGGACAGGGGCATCCCTCCGCAGAGACCGCCGGCCAACGTGCCCAGGGGCATGCTCCTGGGCACGTTGGCATCACCGCGCACAACCACCACAAAGATGACGAACTCCGCTGCTGATTACCAAAAATCAAGGGAGCTCAGCACGAATCCCGGAATTTATTAACAAAAAACAATTATCAATGCGATATAATCTCAGATTCGCAAGTATTCGCAATTGATTTGCTATTCATAACTGCTTGCGCAAACAAAGTAGAATTCAAGACCGATCGACCGACCGTATCGGAATGATTAAGTCCAGGATAAATATGGGCTTCCACCTTTGATCCTGCCTCGCAGACTTTCTTAACGAAATTAACTTGTAAGGCTGTGGGGGCATCAACGTCTGCCCCACCTATCCCAATGAAAATAGGCATGGCAACGCGTAGAGATGGATAAGTGTTTACACGAAAATATTCAGCATAATATTTCATGAAATCGGCCTTGAAGGTATCATTCCTTTTCATTTTCTTATCGAAAACCTCCTCGAACATCGCGCGAACGCAAAGATCAGCAGATTTTCTTATCAAGGGAAGAGCCTGCTCAGTGAAAACCGCTGCCGGATCCATCCGCGAGTCGATTTGCCGAGCATTTTCCGCGATATATAAAAGGTAGGCGATCGTGGGATCGACCTTGTTCCCTTTGGAAGGGTCATAAGAGGCGACCTCTCCCTTGTCATTTTCATCGGGAGGGATGAGGTTGGGAATGCCCGTCGCGATCGCACCGCGAATCTGTAGGTCAGGTGCATATTCTGACGCCAGTCCAGCGGTAGCGAAGGCAGCGGCGGCACCTTGCGATTGACCGACGAGGAGCGCTTTGTTCGCCAAGTTGAGACGTCCGTTCACCACCGCGCGTATGGAATCGAGCGTGGAATGAGCGGCGGCGCGGCTGTTCATATAGGGGTGCGGACCGGGCGTTCCCAATCCCTGATAGTCGGTCGCGACGATAGCATATCCCGCCTGCAGCCATTTGTTCAGATAGGCGCTGTCGCGTTCCGAGCGCGGATTTCGCGAGGGCGCGCAATTGTCACCGATCCCAACCGTGCCGTGCGTCCAGGCCACCACTGGCCAACCTCCTGCGGGAGGTGCGCCTTTGGGCATGAACAGCGCACCCGAAACCGTAACGATGCCGGTACCGGTGATACCATCCGTCGATGTGTAGCGGATCGCATAAGCCTTCCCCGCCTCGCTTAGACTATAGGAGGGGTTCAGGTCTTCCACGGACAGAAGCCTGCCCGGATCCGCCACTTTGCCTCCGCTTTTCTGGCCGCCCCGATCGGTCGGGGCTTGTGCTGGCTGCGCGTGAAGCGGCAGGCAGGACGTCAACAATATCGCACCAAGCACCAGAGGCGATACAACCTTCCTCATGTCAATCCATCCTCTCAATCATCTGTGAACATCATGGCAGGCATCGCGACGAAGGCCTCCAGTCAAGCTTTGCCTACGAAGGCGAAGTGCCGCGACGCCGCGAAGCATGTCAATTGCCGAAGCGATAGCGGAGCTGGATGCCCCAGGTGCGTGGTTCGTTATAGAGCAAGCTGGTCGTGCCGAGGACCGAGTAGACCGGCACGCCGCCAATCTTGTAGAGTTCCTTTGTTACGTTGTTGACAAAGAATCCCAGCGCAAGCCCTTCCTTGCCAGCGAGATTATTCCAGTCAGCGCGCAGGTCGAGCTGGTTGTAGCCGTTCTCGGTACCCAGCGGGTCTGCGAACACTGAGCTGGAGTATTTGCTCGAATATGCCCAGTTGGCGCCGAACGAGAGTTCGCCTGGTTCACGAACTGCTCTCCGCCATCTAAAAACTCACGAATTTCGTGTAAATGCCTTGAGTGAACACATCGTCTATCCAACTCTCACGACGCAGGATGCGATCGGCAGCCTGTGGAGCAACTTGAGGCGCTGCAGTCCCTTCAGGATAATGCGAAGCAGCGCCTCATTTTTTCTGTGCAACTCCTTGCACCGTACTGGCGCGCGCCTTTCATCACATCTGTCCGCCGTCAGTGCCAATGAGACGCTTGCCAGCCTCCATGAACTCCTGCGACCAGGTAGGCTCTGGGCAATGTCTTCCTTGCGGCACAGCTCGGCAATGCTGTCCTCGCCGCGCAGGCCTTCCAGCACGATGCGTATCTTGTCTTCGGCCGAGAAATGGCGCTGGGTCTGCCGCCGGATGTCCTTCACCACCCGATCCGCAGGGGTCTACGCCGACAATTTTCTTAAGGAGGATTTGGGCTTCATCTTCGTTCCTTCGTCACTACGACGAAGCCCAAATCCTCCTTAATTAACAACCTCAAATCTGTGCCATTGGTGCTGACGGCGGACACTGACGAGGGACAAGCGCGTGGTTCATAAGAAATGCAGATTGGTATGAGGTGACCGCAGGTTGAAGTGCTCTTTGCCGCAACAAAAAACAGCCCCCGCGCAGTCAGGCTAGAGGGCTGTTCTGTGCGGGTTAATTCGTTGACCCGGGTTTGCCTGCAGTGAAATGCAGCTTTGAGTACGACCGAGGCTCGGCAGTCGGCAACGACAAGCCACCGATTAGGCCCATCTAGCTTAGCCGAGCGCCCCGGTCAGAAGATTGGGATCGCGCGCCATACAATATTGGACGAAGCCGTGAGGCAATTCCTCAATTGAATAGACATTACCACCCTCGGCCCGCCAGATATGCGCGCCGTCCAAATCGTTCGGCATCTGAAGCCAGGTCTGCCATTCAGTCTGACTGGTCCAAGCGTGGGTTGACTTAATCGCCGGGGCATCTTCGGTCTGGAGATCCGCAAGCGCACATGCCCAGCTGTCGGTGGTGAATTCAGTGCGTGGTTCGTTGGTTCCGGGCGGCGTCCACTGGGTGAAGCCATGACGTGTAACCACGGCGCGGTCGCCAATGGTGACGATATCGAGCGCAATCGGTTTGCCAAACACACTCGATTTCATCCCGAAGTTCGCTTTCAGCTCAAGCCCATTGGGGCCCAAGACTTCACCGGTAATGCCCGCGCGGAAAACAGGCACATCAACCGTTTTACCGGTGTACGGGTTTGTGTAGCGGTCCAGAAAGACGTTGCGGTCGAGATCTTTGTAGAACAGCCAAGAACGCGAACGGGTTTCGATCTTTCCGTCCTCACGAATATGCGAACGCCTGACGCTGCAGCCCTCATAGCCATACATACGAAGACCATATTCACCGAGACCCAACGCACGTCCCGCACGTACCCCGTACACCTGACCTGCCGAATAAGCATAGACTGTTCGGCCCGACAGGTCACCCTGCAGACGGGCAAGTGTACGCATGTTAAAGTGAGGATCCCCAATCGGCAGCGAGTTTTCCGGCCGCGCTCCGGGTGCCGTGCTAGCGCGTGCGGTTGCTACCAGCGACAAACCAGCCGTGGCTGCGCCAAGACCCAGCAAGGCGCTGCGACGATCAAGCGATAGATCAATGCTCATCATTATCTCCTAGATCCTTTCGAATATTTGCAGCGCGGCGCGCTCGCCAGATTCCATGGCGCCCTCCATTCCGCGCGCGATGGCAGCGGTGTGCTCTCCAGCAAAGAAGAGGCGCCCAACGGGCTCGTCGAATGCATTCGCATATCGGGCAATCTGGCCAGGTTGCCAGCAGGCATAGGCCCCTCCCGCGAAGGGATCACGTTGCCAGCTCCATGTCTTCACTGGACGCAGCGCCCCCTTGGCCGAGGGCCTAATGCGTTCGACCTCCGCCAGCACGGCCGCCACTGCGGCTTTCGGTTCCATTCGGTCCAGATGATCGGCCGCAAAGCCATTCGCAAAGGCCAGAAAAGTGGTCACATCGGACGGATTCTGGCCGTAATGGAGGGCCATGAAACGACCGGCCAACGTATCAGTCCAAAGCGAAGGCGGTAGCCCGTCACTTTCCCAGAAACGTCGCGTCGGTACGAAATGGATCTGGAACACCCGATTGTAGGTTAGATTGTCGATCGCGGCCTGCGGTGCGGGCGGCAGCCCTGGATCAATCCGGACCAGTCGCAAGGCCGAGGCAGGCAAGGTGCAGACGATCGCCTTGCCACGAAATATACTGCCATCCGCGCAAACCGCCTCGATCCCGTCATTGTCGCTTCTGATCCCGACAACCTGACTGTCGAAGTGGATTGTGGCTTTCACGCCCCGCCCCATTGCTTCGGGCATGCGCTGATTCCCGCCAACGCTGGCATAGACCTTACCGTCACCCGCCATGATCTCGGCGTTGCGGCCGATATGCCACCACATCATTGCGGACAAGTCGTGCGCCGAGTTTCCGTAGCTTGTGTTTGTCCCATAAGCGACGCGCAGTTGTTCGGCGGTCCATCCCTTCTCTTCCAAGACAGCCGCAACCGACCGATCATGATTTGCGAAGGCTGGATCCCTCCAGCTGGCGGCATCGGGCAAGGGGTTGTAGGCGGAGAGCGCCGTCGGCCCGACCAACCATGGTGGCAGCCGGCGCGTATCACCCGCAAAAGGATTGAGGGCAGAACCAGCCCAGTCGGACAACTTAATCGTCTGCCCCTGCAAGTGGATGGCAGTATTCGTGGAAGAACTCTCGGTGCGTGGGCGATGCCCCTCGAAATCCACGTTGAATTGTCGGCAGCGGTCCACGAGTCTGGCATATCCACTGCCGACGCCACTGCCGCCGGCTTCCGGATGGCCTGGTACATCGTCCATGGTGTAGAGACGCCCGCCAACGCGGCTCCGCCCCTCGACGATCGCGACCTTGTAGCCTTGCTCTTCCAGCAGCAGAGAGGCATTCAGGCCAGCAAGGCCTGCGCCCAGCACCACGACATCGGCACGTTCCTGTAGAGCCGCGCGAGCGCCAGCGATCCGGATGAGCGGAAGAGCCATCGCCCCGCCGGCCGCCATTTTGAGCGCAGTTCTCCGGGTAAGGTCAGGCGCCCCCATTTACTTGGATTCGCGCTTCAGGAACGCGATAAGTGCCGCGCGGACCTCAGGCTTTGCATTGCCGCCATAGGCCATACGATTGCCTTTGACGTGCGCGGCCGGGTTGGTGATCCAGCGATCAAGCGTCTTTTCGTTCCAGACGACCCCCGATGTCATAAGCGCATTGGAATAACGGAATTGCGGCTGCAGCGTCCCGGCCTTGGCACCGAACAGGCCGTGCAGATTGGGGCCTACCTTGTTCGGCTCGCCCTTCTTCAAGGTGTGACAGGCCCGGCACTGAAGCCACGCGCGCTGGCCTGGATCCACTGCTGTCTGTGCGCTCGCCTGAATGGAAATGAACAAGGCCGGCACGGTTAAGAGCGAGAAGATAGTACGCATAATTTGAACATCCTCTTGCAACGAGCCGGCCTCAGCCCGGCCCGTCTTCATCCCATTAGAAATTGAGGGAGGTGGTAATGCCGATACGACGCGGGATCAGGAGCGTGTACGCGAAGGCAAACGGAATACCGCCCGCCGTCATGTCACGATAACGCTGTGCCGAGGAAAACCCCTTCTGATTGAAGAGATTGTCGACAAAAAGGCTGATCCGGAGGCGCTCACTCTCTGCAGACAGGCGAGCATTTACCAGCGCGTAATCGCCCATCCAGGCAAGATTGCTCTCGTCGGTATAACGCTTGCCCATATAGCTGAGGTCAGCACGGGCCACGACGTTCCAATCATCATCAACCGGGGTGGTGTGCGACGCGCCGAACGATGCCTGATATTTCGGGAAGCGCGGCGCGCGATTGCCCACGGCATCGGGATTGCCGGTCACCTGCTCGATGTAAACCGAGTTAAAATCGGTATACTTGGCATCGGTCAGTGCAAAGCTGCCCTCTAGGTGGAGGCGTGGCGTAGCTGCGAAGCTCGTTTCGAGCTCGAAACCGCGGATACGCGACGATCCGCTATTGGCAGCAACATCGAGCTGTCCAAGCTGGTTTGCCGCATCGCTTGCCGAACGGAAAACCTGGACACGCGACACCTGATCCTTCCAGTCCATCTGGTACATCGCCATGTTAGCGGTGAGACGCCCATCGAGCCACTTGGTCTTCAGGCCGAACTCGTAATTATCTAGCCTTTCCTCATCCAGCGTGACGCCCACCCCGTATTCGGACGAAATAAAGTCGCGTTGGGCCTGTGACAGGCCTGCGATATTCGCGTTGAACTGCTGAGGCTTATTACCCTGACTGAATACCGCATAGGCCATGATGTCACGCGTCGGTTTCCAGTCGAGGATAACGCGCGGCAGAACCGCTTTGGTCTTTCCGCTGAGGACGCGACGGGCCGCGTTCTGCCCACCCTCATTCGTGACCTCGTCGCTTTGCCATCGAAGTTCGCCGCTCAGCGAGAGATTATCGAGGATCTGGTAGGTTGCCGATCCGTAGAAGGCGAGGTTTTCTACCCGTGCGATATCAGGCGTTTGGCGCGCCGGGGTCACCGAGAAATCCGGACCGTATGAGTAGATCGCGTTCGACGAGAAGAACCCGTCATAGTAATAGGCACCGACCAACCAGCGAAGGCGCCCTTCTGGTGACGCCAGACGAAGTTCATAGGACTTGTCGTTGAATTCCTGGAACGTCGCGATGCCATAGGCGGGGACAGCCGTCAGGTCAGCGTCGATCACATCGACGTTGCTGTCCTGATACTGTGCAAAAGAACCCGTAAGCGAGTAACCGCCACCGAAATCCCAGCGGGCCTGTGCGCTGAACATGTCTGCATCGCGCGAAAACCCGAAATTCTTCACGCCCCAATTATTGGGCGCAACGTTGGTGTTGATCTGGAAGTCCCGGATTACGGGAAGCTCGCCACAATAAAACTTGCGGCTGCCGGTACCGAACGGGCCGCAGTTGAGCTGACTGGAACCAATTTGCGCCGAAGCGATCGGGCCGTCATCATCCTTGATGTTGATGTAGCGCAACTTCAGCTCAAGGTTATCAGTAGGGCGCGCGATCAGCGATGTATTGAGATTACGGCTCTCCTGTGCGCCGAGACGTTCACCGGTAAGGGTATCTCGGAACGGGCCTCCGTAGGAGTAGTAGCGCGCAGAACCACGGAAGAAGAGCTTCTCTTCAATCAAGGGAACCGAAATGCTTCCCGACAGATCGTAATAATCGTCCGTCGCCGCTGTCGCCGACAGTCGCGCTTCCAATTCGTTTGTGGGTTCCTTGGTAGTGAAATTGATCGCACCACCAAAGGTCTGTCTGCCGAAAAATGCACTCTGCGGCCCCTTGATGACTTCCACCTGCGCGATGTCGTTGAAATCCAGCGACTGAACGGTTCCGGGGAAATAGACACCATCTAAGAAGAAGGATGCGTTCTGACGCGTAGGGTTGTTCGTGTTGATATCAAGGCCGCGGATGCGTGCGGAGCTGCCCTGGCGAGACCCTGCATTCTCAAAGTGCCAGCCCGGAGTAAACTGGGTCAATTGCTCGACATTGGCGATCCCGGCCGCTTCCAGCTTTTCAGAATCGAACGCGGTAATGGTTAGCGGAATTTCCTGAAGCGATTCCTGACGCTTGCGTGCCGTGACCAAAATGTCGTTGACTGCGTATGCTGTCTGTACTTCATCCCCCGCCTGCGCCGCAGCAGTGTCAGGTATCGCACTTAAAGCCAAAGCGCTGGCCGTAACCAAGAACACATATCGTACGTTCATTCACAGTCCCCTTCTGTTTTTCTGTCGTCCGTATTGTCGTTAGTTTTCGGTTAGCCGGGGCCACGACCTAGGGTTGCCGCGCATTGCAGCTGATCATCGCCCAGCCGAGATTCAGGCTGATATTGTCGTTACCGGTGTCGCTTGTGACGATCGCAACAGAGGTGGGTGCATCCACTTCCCGGAGCCTCATCAGGAGGAACTCCCCGCCTGACTGATAATATGGGTAACGCTGACGCCTCAGCTGAAGCTGGTATCGCTTGCCGTCGCGCGGGCTCTCTACGAGCATCACGTCACCAAGATCGTGGCGGCCTTCGAATTTGTAGTGCTTGTCGTTGGTGGAAGGCTTCAGATAACTGTCGGCAAACATATTAGCCACGCAATCAAACCCGCGCGCTTTGTAGAAGTGGACCGGCCCCAAATCTGCGTCCGTCGAAGCTCCCGGCTTTTTGGGCGAAACTTCAATTCGCTCACGGGAATATACATTTGGTCCCAGCCAGATCGTTTCGTCGATCACAGACCGACTCTTACCAGCCCCGGAGGCGCAGCCGCCCTTTTGCATCCGCCCTTCCAGTTGGACACCGCGCCGACGCAAAATCACATCGCAACCAATCATCGCCTCCAGTTGAGATGCTGTCGGCAGTCCCGTCGGCGCAACGTCTCCGAGCAGGCGATGATAACGCAGCCGAATGCCTTCCTCAGGTTTATGCGACTGAAGGCTTACGACATGTTCACTCACCAGCTTTGTGCGGTCGTCGTCTTGATATTCACGGACAAGAAATGCCGCAGCGCCCAGCAAGGTATCGGGAAGCCGCGTGTGAACCGCATGGCTCCGTTGATGGCGTTCCTCAGGGGCGGTGTGAGATCGTGGATCCGTTTCGAACCAGATCTGGAGGTCGTTATCGAACTCGCCTTCAAACCACTCAGTCGCGAACGTCAGGTCGCGTGCATTCCGATCATCCGTCAGCCCCGTGGGTACCGCCATAGCCGATGCAGTGGACACGATCCCGGCGACGCACATGATCGCTTTCCGCACCCGCATCACAGTACATCCAGCACTTCGAGTGCGACCCGCTCTCCGGACTCAAAGGCTCCTTCCATACCGCGCTCCAGCACGGCGGTATGCTCGCCGCAGAAGTGGGTCCGTCCATGGGGATCGCGCATCAACGGAGCAAATCGCTTGACCTGACCCGGCTGCCAGCAAACCCAGTCACCCGATCCATGTGGATCTCGGTGACAGGCCTGAATGGTGATAGGCTCCAGCGCGCCTTCGGTTGCCGGCAGAACGCGGGCCAGCATTTTCATCGTCCAGTCGTAAACCTGACGATCATTCATGAAGCTGAACTTTAGCGCCTGCTCGCCATTGATGAACGCGATGCCGACATTGGGCATTTGTCCGTCATCAACACCCCACTCCAGAGACGCAAAGCGTTCAATTGGTGTGTCTGTCCAGATCGCGCGTGGGCTGTCGGCATGCGGCCACCAAGGGCGGCGATACTTGAAGAATACCTGGAGCGAGAGGCCGTAGTCGACTTCATTGATCGCGCGCCAATGTTCGCCCTGGATGGGTGGATCAAACACCACGTTTTGAAGGACGCGCATCGGTGTCGAGCAAACGACCTGACGGGCTTCGTAAGAACTACCGTCAGCGCAGGAAACTTCGACATATCCCTTTCGTTCGGAAATGGCGACGACGGTCTTGCCATATAGCACCGGCTTTTGCAGTGCTTGAGCCATCGCCATGGGTAAGCGAGAGTTTCCGCCTTCGATCATGAAGGCGTCCGCTTCTTTGCGCTCGGCCGACAGCTTCGCGTTGAAGCTGCTGACATTGTAGCGCCGCAGCTCATGAAGCGCGGACGTCGTGTCGATCCTCCCGGTATGGATAACGATGTCCATCAGCCGGATCGCTTCTTCGGGCACACCGCGTGACCGCAAATATTGCGAGTGCGCAATGTCGTATTGAGCCATTTCCGGGCTGAGCCAGGCATCTAGCGGCATTTCCGCCAGTGGATTGTCCCGGTTGGACAGTACCGGGAGCATTACGGTCGGGAGTATAGAACGGTCCGCGCCCTTGAGAGGGTTCAGCCGATGTTCCTGCCACTCAGTCTCGCGAATGGTCTCACCGCGAATATTGAACATCCATTCACGCTTGATGTTGCTGCCGCGCGCGGGAATGATTTTCATTCCCAGCATCTGCGCACGATCGATCATCCGTGCATAATTGCTCCCGATCAGTTCCCCTGCTGCTTCCGGTCGACCGGGCACATCCATCAACGTATAGACGCGGCCGCCCACGCGCGGCCGGCCTTCAAGAACGAGCACGTCGGCCCCCTGCTCTTCCAGAAGTAGCGCAGCATGAAGACCTGACAGGCCCGCACCAATCACAAGGACATCGTGTATCTTCTTCGGTCCCTGCGCTCGGACGGCACCGGACATTACGCTGCTTGCGAGTAGAGCCGCGCCTCCCTGCAGTAGGGTCCGACGATTCAGCGTCGCCGTGTTTGAACTGATCAAGGGGAGGTCCGATGTGCTCACTGATTGGGAATCCGCAAAATGTTCATTGAGAGAGACGTGGAATTATTGGTGATTAGGATGCGAGGCTCCTGCACGCAAAACCCCCGGTTTTGCGTGAGTTTGAAATTCGCGAATGGGTGATTTCGTGAAATTTTCAGTAACAACGCACGACATATCAGTGCGTTGTGGCGGACCTCACCGTCAGTAAAACCGCATCCCGATAGCTCGCACTCACCGGCAAGCGGCGCCCATCGCTCAGCCGGAGTGATGATTTGCCTGGTGCGGATTCTAGCACCAGCATATGTTCGCGCGCTGCCCAGTGAGATCGATGGATCCGCAGCCCGTTGTGATCTTGCAAGATATCGAGCGCATGCGAAAAGCGGCAGAGGAAGCGCGCTTCACCACCAATATGGTGGACACGCACATAGTGATCTTCCGCCGACACTGAGATCAACTCATTCTGGTCGAGTGCCTCAATATGCTCCCGAAGCGACCCTACGGCACGGGGCTCTTCGACAGGGCTGAACTCAACTACTGGAGCGCCCGAAAGAAAATGATCTCGGCTGAGTTTGTCAGCAATCGTGGAGGCCAAAACCCATAGCGCAACGAACGGGAGGTAGGCGAGCTGCCAGTCGATGAAATTCTCGAAGTCGATCGGCCATGGCCGCGCAACCCGCTCAACCGATAGGTTGAAGATTCGCCCGAAACAGAGCGCAAAATAGCTGTTTATGGGCCGATAAAGATTGAGCGCTACGAGGACGCAAGCGCAGTTGAGCAACAAAAAATTCCTAGCGAGCAGCGGTTTGCCGATCATTTTGCGGACCGCGGAAAAGAGCAAATAGGTGAACAACCAGATCCCGGGCGTGACGACAACCCAGTAGAAAACGCTGAGGCTCCGTGCCGGCCATGGCTTGAGCATACCCACGCCGTTCCACCCAAGGATCAACGCCATACACAATGGCGTCAGCAGCAGAAATGCGAGCTTCGTCGCCGCACTTTGCAAAGGAAATTGTGGCGCCCCCCTCGCCAGCCAATTAGTCGATTTCCCCACTGACGCCTTTGCCTCCTTATTATTTGCTCACGTCGCGATCTCAACAAAGGCATGGCATAGAATATTTGTCTGGACAAATTTGACAAAAAGGTTTTGTCCCGATACGATTCCGTCAATATACCTCTACTGAAGGCCGTTGGAGCAGGTCTCCAACCGCGTCGGCGCGGAAGCTTCGCGCCCATCCAAGCGGTTCGACAGCGATTTTGCCGCGCCTGAAAGCTGACATTCAGATTATGACTGGGTCTGGGAGCATCCTGCCGCTCCAAAGCGAAATGTCGAGCGGCGGCTCTCGCCATGAAACGGACATCCAGCGGTGCCTCACCAGCATCGCAGATCAACACAAAACGGGCCGCTGAGAGACCGCCCGTTTTTAGGCTATTTTCTCGACATAGCCGCCATTTCCAATCAGCCTCCGCAATCACCGCGTCCTGCGCAGGTAACGCTGCATGGACGGTGACGACTTTAAATATCATGCCTGTATCGTGTGTTGTTTGTTGTTGGGGTTTAGCCCGCTGCGCAGAGCGGTCTGCATCCGGCATTTCCGCGCGGCGCCAGTGACAAGAAATATGAACATTGCCAGTTGCACCTGGGAGAGGTGTTCGGCAAACGTCCGTGCGCAAAGCCCCTCCGCACGCACTCTGAAATATAGGAATTTAATCGGGTCAGTGGCTGAAAAGAAGGAATGAAAACTTCTGAGCGCCGGGGTCGACAGCCGCCCGGACGCGAAAAGGACACTGACAATGATATTGACCGAAGATCAGGCGCGCACTGCGCTTGGGGAAGCTGCCGCGCATGCGCTTGCAAGGATGGCGGGCTGGATAATCGAATTGTGCGGGCCGGTCGTACCTCCCGCGCTCGCCGCATATAGCTTCTGCCATGAGGCCGGGTTGATGATTGGCTATTGGCGCCCGAACATACGACATCTGGCGCAGTATGACGCGGTGCGTGAAACGCGGGCCGACCTTCTCCTGGTCGAGCCACGTGATGCGGGGAGCGAAGCGCGTTTTGATATGAGGCTCTATATGTGCCGGGATGGAGAGGTTCAGATCTATGAGCGGCTGCAGCTTTGGAGCGCCGGTCGTAACGCGCCGCTGTGGCTGGTTCCCGATCTGGCAGACGCGGAAAACCACAGGGGCGCATTCTGCTTTCAGCCGCACCGGCTCAACCACACAGCGGCGCTGCCCTTTACCGACCCCCTGGCGGCGCAAACGGGGTTCGCCATCGCCCGGGATCGCTGGCACGCCAAAATCGCGGAGCTCCGGGCATGACAGAGGATAACAACCTGCATTGGCGCGACTCGCTGCCTTCCGGCTGGGGCGCGCTCTACGAGACGCTTCTCGCCGATCTTTCGGCGGCAGGCTTCACCGTGAACGTTCCGCAGGCAAAGGAAAAATTCGGGATGATGCGGGTCTATCTCGAGCAATGTCCGGATGACGCGATGCCCATCCTCCTTGCCGCCGAGCGATCGTCTGGCAAGATTTGCCAGGTCTGTGGTGGAGCTGCCGGACTCAGGGTCCGCAACCATGTCTATGCGACGTTGTGCGACCAACATGGCGAGGGCTGGAAAATGGCCGACGAGCCACCGATGCTGTCGATGAACATCCGCGGGCGCGGCATTGACGACTAGCTGACTGAAGGGGGCACGGGGCGATACGCCCCGTGCCTTTTTTTCGTTTCAGTGCATCTGCCTCCAGTTCATCAGCGCCGCACGCAGTTCGCGCGCAACGATGAGGAGTTCGGCATCGTCCTCCGCTCTCGAACTACGGAAACCATTCCAGGCTCGGCCAAGCCGTTCGTTCGCACTCAGGCTGGCGTTGGAAGCATGGCGCAGCGTGGACAGCGTATAGTGGTAGTCAAGCGGGGCGCGCGCACTCAGTGCCTGAAGTTCGGTGATCGCTGCGTCCCCGACTATTTCGGCAATCGCGGGCTGCCTTGCCACCCCCAGCAATTTGGCGGCGATCATCGCGGTCGCCCGCTCGTAATCGGGCTCAGGATCGCGCAGTACCGCGTCGAGCGGGATAGCGCGCCGCAGGCGTACCGCCTGCAGCGCGGCGGGCAAATGCGGCATCTCGACCATGGTCGCGCCCAATTGGGCCAGCGAGACCTTGAAGTCACCCGAGCCGTCGCGATCATTCTGCACGATGACGATTTCTCCGGCCCGGGCAAACCGCTGATACATGAGTTCGACGAGCCCATCCGAACCCGCTTTGTTGGGGCTTGTGACACAGTAAAAAATAACCCGTACCTCATTCTGCGCAGCAAGGTTCAGTAACCCCGCCAAAAAAGCGGTGGTTTTGCCCTGCGCTGCGAGCATGTTCGCGCCGGTATCGAGAATCGTCAGATCCTGACCACATACGTGGCGTTCGAACCAGCCGGCTGGGTCGCCCGCATCATATTCCAGCCCCGCCCAGTCGAGGGAGACCGCAGCGCGGTCGCCGTTGCGGTTGAGGAAGCCGCGATTCCCCGGGTCGATATCGGCGACGGTGACGGCGCGACCACCCAGGCGGGCCAGAGCGGCGAGCGTCTCCGACCAGGTAGTCTTACCCTCGCCGCCCGCGTTGGTAAGTGTGATGGCAAGCACAGATTTGCTCATGCCTGCCCCTCCAGGCTACGCCCGCGTGTGTCCTGTGCATCGAACATTGGCGCGAACAATCCAGCGTCGGGCGCTTCCGTCGGGCTGTGGATAACTTGAGCAACTGACGCCGGATCAGCGTGCACTTCCGATGCCGGCTCCGCGCGCCTGCGCTTCCCCCGCGGCACCGCGTCTGTCTTCGGCGCGCACGCTTGCAGCCGCGAAAAGGCGAGCCGCACCGAGTCGGTCTTGATGCTCTCACCGCCCGCGATATCACTGGTGATCTCGCGCCAGGTTTTGCCTTCCGCCCGCGCCGCCTGGATCTCGACCTTCAGCGCTTCGACCAGTTCGATCACCGAATCCTCCCGGCGCCTTGTCAGCCGCTTTTGCGCGAGGCGCGCCCGCGCCTGTTCGAGGCGCTCTCGTTCGTTGATCATTCGTCACTCCTTCGTTTGTTCGGAATGAATGATCAATAAATCACGAGAACAAACCATGTCCATTGAGGCCTGTCGCACGTTGACGCCCATTGTCGCATGTTGACGCGCAATATTTTCATAGACGTCACCAACACCTTTCTTACGGCCATAAATTCTCGCAATTCACGATCATTCGATCACATTTCGCGAGAATGCTCACATGACTTCACCTCATTCGAAATTTCGACACGACATTTACTCATTACCTGTTCACGCGTGTCGTCGCATTCCGTCCGCCGCGCCGATCGCAGGCGCGCCCGCCCAGCCATTCGGCCTTTATCCAGAAACATCTGACCGTCGCTCGGCGCCGGGTTCCACCATTCGCTCGACTGTCGCTCGCCTGGGAGGAAAGAAGTGCAAGCAGGATGGGTCATGTGTACATGACCGTTTTGCAGCTCGGCGGCAGGCCTTCTCGCAGCATCTGAAGGAGGCCCGCGCATGACGCATAGCACTGCGTCCAGCAGCCCGGTCACCATCCGGATTCCCGAGCGCCTGCTGCGCAAGATCGAGGCGCGGGCGGCGGCCGCGCAGATGAGCCGGTCGGCCTATATCCTCGCTCGCCTTGCCGGCGATGAACCCGAGGTCAGCCCTGCACTGGCCGCGTTGGCGCAATTGATTGCGATCCATGCGACTGTGCAGCGAAGCGCGGCGGTCAACCCCGAGCACATGCGAACGCTTACCGAACTGGTCGACCGCCTGTCGCGCCTCGTTCACCGCGAGTTCGCCCGGTGATCGGCAAGATCATCCGGATGCATCGTCCGCGCACCCGGGCGAGCGCTGCCGGCCGACACCCGCATCTCGCGCATCTGCGTGACGCCGTCTTCGCGCTGACGCGCTATATTGTCGACGCCAATCCGCATGCGCTGGTCGAGCGCGACGGCAACATCCTCGCGCTCACCGATTATGCGCTCGCGATGAGAGACGGCGGTGCCGAGCCCGGCGAAAAGGTCGAAGCCTGTGGCGCGCGCAACCTGGTCGGCGAGGACGACCTGCGCGCCTGGCAGGCGCAGATGCTCGCGGTCGCGGCGCGGGCGCCCAGGGTCAAGGCGCCGCTTACCCACATCATCCTCAGCCTTCACGAAGGCGAGCGCTGGACCGAACAGCAGCGCGACGAGGCCATCACCATTGTACTTGAGACGCTCCAGCTCGAGCGCTGCCCGACGGTCTGGGCCGAGCACTCGAATACCGCGCATCCGCACATCCATCTCTCGGTGGTCCGGGTCGATCCGGAGACCGGAAAAGCTGCTGGCAGTGACTGGCTGATCGACGATTTGCACCAGGCGCTGGCGCTGATTGAGGAACGCCAGGGCCGCATCCGCGAGCCCAACGCGCTTTACGTCGCGCGCCGCGGCATCGTCTATGACCGCCAGACCGGCCAGATGGTGCGCGACACGTCGGGGCAATACGCAAAGGGAGGCAAGACGCCCGCCGCTGCGCGCGAACGCCTCCCGACGAAGCTACACGCCCTCCGTCCTGCGCTCCTGGTGGCCGCGCACGACGCATCGAGCTGGCAAGACCTGCACGCCCGATTTCATGATGTCGGAGCAACTTATGAAAAAGTCGGTAGCGGTGCGCGGATCGCGGTCGAGTGTGAAAACTTCAGGGCCTCGGACTTCCATCGTTCGCTGGCGCGGCGCGCGCTCGAAAAGCGCCTTGGCGCCTTCAAACCCGATATCGGACATGAAAATAGCGGTTACGACGCCTATATAGAATGCATTGCGCAGCAACAGGCGCTGCTGCGCGCGCGGCGCGACACGGATTGCGACCGCATCGCGCATTGGCTGGATGCGAGCCTTGCGCGATTGCCTGCGCGGTCAAAGCCGATTGCCCAGACCGTGCGGGCGGAGGCACGCTCCGCTCGGGCGGCGCTGCGGCGCGCTTACGCCGACGCGATCACCGCATATACCCGGCAAAAGCTTTCGCGCGACCAATGGACACCTGCCGGTCAGCCGAACGCGCCCCAGCCCGTCGACGCGCCCGCGCTCCTCTTTGCGTCCGCACGCGACGCGGTCGAACGATCATGGTCGCCGGCTTCGCAGTTCGTCGCGCGTCATAGCGCGCACGCGACCGAATATTGTGACTATCAGGGACGCGTTCAGTTTACCGATCACCGCCTGCTTATCGTCGTTCACGCTGCGCGCGATGTCGCGGCGATCGACGCGGCGTTGCAGCTCGCCGCACAACGATGGGGCACCGTCCATATCACCGGCTCCGCGCAGTTTGTCGCGCGCGCGACCGAGCGCGCGCGCGTGCTCGGGATCGCCATCGCTGGTGAAAATGATGCCGCGCATGTGGCGCGGCCAATGCCCGCGCCGGTTCGGCCCATCCCGGTTGCGGAGAAGCAGCCGATACGCCCGCTCCCCCCGCCGCTCCCGGTTCGCACACCGGCGCCAGCAGCCCGGCCGGCACCGGATTCGCCATCCCCGGCCACGCGCGGCCCGCTCGAAACGGGTATCGCAATTCTTGCCAACCTTGAATTCATACCGATGCGCCGGCGCCGTCTGGCCGGCGACACGCGCGATACCGGCCTGAGCGGTCCGCTCATGATCGATCTTCAAGCCGTCAAGGATCCCATGGATCGACGCGGGCTGGAGCGCGTCGCTGCGGTCCAGGATCTCGAGGACATTCAAGCGCGGCTCGAAGCGAGGCGCCGCCAACAGCTCGACCGCTGGGCACGCGATCTGGCCGCAGCCATGCCCGATTCCGCTGATGATACCGACCAGGCGGCTGAGCAACGCCTCCCCGCCGGCGAGCGGATCGCGGCAACCAGCGCGCGAAACGACCATGACTGGCTCGCGCTGCTGGCAGCAGAGCGCAAGCGAAAGGCGCGGCGAGTGCTTGAACGACAGGGCTCCGAGGATGACCTGCTGGCCCTGTACACGCATTTGCAGCGCGGCGGTCGCGACCGCTGAGCGAGAAGGGAAATGGAGATGGAAAGAGAAGGTGGTCGGATAGGAAGAATGAAAGCGTTTTCCTGTTCGGCTGCCGTCAGGGCCTCGGCTGCCAGCGCCCCGGATACAGGTAGGTACCGTGAAGAAATATGCCTATGCGCCGCACTCGCGTGCGACCAGAAGCTGGGATCATTCCGGACACGCAGCCAGGCGTTTCGCGCCCGCCGGGCTGGATTTCGTGCCCGTGGCAGGTGGTCCTGCCAATCTTGTCTTCGGCGTCGTCCGTCGCGCGATCAAGAACGGCCCCGAACATAATGTTCCGGACACGGTGCTGCGGCGTCTGCGGCCTGGGCAGACGAACAATTCTGTCGACTGGGCACCGGGCTGTTACCGATCGGATGTGCTGTTGCCGCCGGCTGCGCCCGATGCACTCTACACGCCCAAAGCGCTCTGCGAACGCTATGAGGCCGACGCTTTCGATGCGCTCAAGGACCTCGTCGTGATGCTTACGCTGCGCTTCCCCGATGCCGACCGGCTGCACACGATCTGGGAAGAGGTGCGCGCCTTTGCTTACGAGCATTTCTGTCTTCAGCGCAGCCTCGCCGTGATCGCCGCCATGCACCTTCCCTCGGCCCGGGGGTCGACCAATACGCCGCATGTGCATTTGATGATTCCGGCGCGCAAGCTTCAGTCGTGGGGGTTTTCCGACTGCATCCGGCCGCTCGCGAGCGATCAGGGCAAGGCCATTGTCCACGAAGAACTCGTCCAATGGGTCGAAGCGTTCGGACCGCATTCGGTGTTGGCCGGGATCGCTGGCGGTAACTGAGGCCTGCGGCGAGCCCCGCCATGGCGAACGCCGTCCACCGGTGACTGACAGGTCGGATTATCGCCTTCCATTCGGGTATGAATGGGACCTTGTGCTCGGTCAGCTCTGGAGCAAGACAAGGTAGATAACGGACATTCTCGGCGCGAGCGTCCATGTCCGATTTGCGCCCTACTTCCCGCCGTTCAGACCGCTCGAGAGACCCCGAAAGTTGCCGTTTATCTGGATCGGAACCACGCGGCGCCTGTTGAACCGATACGCCGAACAACGGCGAATGCCGCCGTCGGCGTCATATGCATCGTTTCTCGGTTCCGAGCTTCAGTCCAAACACGACACCCGCGCCGCCATCCGCTCCTCGATTTTCAAGCTTCTGCCATCCATCGTCCGCCAGCCGCGCCTGGGCTCATGTTGGAATATAGATGCGAGGGGCGCTTCGCTAAGACAGCCGGTCACCACGTATAGAACTTAGGCTGGACGATAACTCAAATCGTTCATCTTGGACCATTCGTTTGGCGTGAGTTCAGCTCTTACCTCGTTCCCGCTGCAGCCTTTGACCTCGACGTAAAGAACCTCGTCGTCACGTCTGCATTCAAGGTCCCATCCCCGCGCGTGCGCTTCGACCGATTCCACTTCCCAGACACCGCCTTCTTCCGACTCGTAATAGGTGGTCGCGTGTTTGACGGCGGTTTCTTCGACCTGCCGCCGAAGTTCAGGATCATGTTGCGAGGGCTACCGCGCCCACCTCTGCGCTTCGCGACGCTGACATTGGCGTCCACGCTGTCGATGTATGCCGCGACCTTGGTGCGGTATAGATCCAGCGCGTCATAGTAGGTGGGTGACTGCCCAAAACCGCCATTCACTCGATGCGCCGATAGGATTTGGAAGTTGCGGGCGGTGACGGGAAGCAGCTTGCAATCATCCATATCTCGATTTCAGCTGCCCAATAGCTGCCGGCCGTTCAGGTTTAGAACAACGGCGGCGCTTGCGGAAGTCGGGCGGGAGTCCCTGAAGAATACGGTCCCATCATGTACGTCAGCCGAAAAAGCTGGAAAACTGCGGATCCCACCGGCGACGATCCGGCCTCATTCCCTCATATTGGCAACGCCTCACCAAGATATCTGTTCAGTCCATTAGGCGGCCGGTGGCGCGCGGGCGTGTAGAAGGGCGAAAGGAGCGGCAAGAAGCGGGGGACGAGGAACCAGGCCAAGCGTCGCCGCGCGCGCTTGGCTGCCCGTCTCGATTGGCGCACCTCGTCGGGCGACATGCTCGCTCGATCGACCTTGAGCATATGCGCCGCGATAATCCCGCTATATTTCTTGAGATGTCGCAGCGTGGTGTAGGTGCTGTACAACCGGTGCAGCCAGTTACCCCCAAGACGGTAATACGCGTCGTGGGCGACCATGCGGTGCTCATATTCCTCGGCAAGGTGCCATTTCCAGAGGTGGATGACCTGCTCGTCACCCCCTTCATACAGATCGTCGAGGCCTTCGAAGATCAGCTCCGCATATAATGGGCCCAGGCATTCGAAACCCTGGCAGTAACCGAGGTTGAACTTCATCGATTTTGTGTCGAGGTAGCGCTCATAATCGGCCCCCATGGCTGCCTCGAACGATTTCAGGCGATCATAGCCAGCCTCGTACAGCGCGCGATTGTAGCGTGCATGCAGCCGGCAATGGACGGTTTCCTGCTGGACGAACGTCTTGAGATCGGGCTGGAGCGGATCGTCGGACGGCAGCATTGTCCGCGCGCGCAGCATGACCTTGTTCAGATAGGGTTCGAGCTGCATGATTACGACCGACGACGCGTTCAGGATGTGGCAGAACTCGCGATCCTTCATCCAGAGCGGCAGGGATTTCGCAAAATCGAGCGTGGGCCGACGCACTTTCATCGCTGATCCTCCTGCTCGTTGCGGCGCAAGGGTCGGAAGAAATCCCGGATCTCGGAGACGACCAGATCGGGTACCTCCGCCGGGGCGAAATGGCCGCCCACGGCTGAACGGGTCCAGCGCTGCAGATCGAAATTGGCTTCCATCAGGCTGCGCGGCCAATGGCACACGTCTGCCTCCAGTTTGAGGCAGCCGGTTGGTACATCGACCATGCGGGCACCATCATGCGACGGCCGCCAGCCAGCTTTGCGATTTTCGTAATAATATCGCGCCGACGTACCGATCGTGCCGGTAAGCCAGTAAATCATGATCGACGTGAGCAACTCGTCCTTGGTGAATCGTCGTGCAACATCGCCGCCGCAATCACTCCAGCCATGGCGCTTTTCGACCAGCCATGCCGCAAGACCGACGGGCGAATCCTGCAGGCCATAAGCAAGGCTTTGCGGTTTGGTGCTCTGTTCCGCCGAATAGCCACTTTCCGTGGCGAAGAAGGCCTGGGTCCTGGCGTGCCAGCCAGCTTCATCCGCCGCATAGGCTGAGGCGTCGGGCAGCGGCTTGCCGAAGCAATCGAGCGGCGCCCCGCCGATCATGTGGATGCCCAGCACGTCTTTCGGATATTTATGCCCGAGCTGGGCGGTCACGAACGCCCCCCAATCGCCGCCATGCGCCGCAAAGCGGGGATAGCCCAATATCTCGACCATCAGCTTGCGCCACAGATTAGCCGTCACGCGGGCATCCACGCCGGATTGACGGAGGGGACTTGAATAGCCGAACCCCGGCAAGGACGGCACAACGACATCAAAGGCATCCGCCGGATCGCCGCCATGCGCCGCGGGATCCGTCAGCGGACCGATCACCTTCGCGAAATCCCAAAACGTCCACGGCCAGCCGTGGGTCAGGATCAGTGGCATCGCATGACCGCCCACGCCTTTCTGATGGATGAAATGGATCGGAATGCCATCAAGGAGGACACGGAAATGAGAAAAAGCGTTCATGGCCCTTTCCTGCGTCCGCCAATCGAAGTGATTGAGCCAATAGTCGGTGAGCTCACGGAGATAGGATGCGTTTGTTCCGGAAGACCAATCGTCATTGGCGATGTCGTCTGCCCAGCGGGTTGCCTGCAGACGTCGCTCAAGATCATCGAGCATCGCTTGCTCGGCGTGGATAATGAATGGTTCAGGCTTCATTCTCTTCCCCGCCGCGGTCACCTTGCCGCCCTGATCGCTGCTCGATGCTTTCGAGACTGAAGAATGAACGTCGCGCGATTGAGCGGCTAGCGCTTGAATTTTGCCAGAAAGGGGACATAATTTGTCAAGTCATGGCGACCACACCATCAGACAATATGGACGTACGCACCGCTGAGGATGTAATTCCAAGCTGCATGCTGGCACCGTTACTCCGCGATCTTGCGATGTGTGCTGATGATCGGTTCGGCATATTGGCCGCTGCCGAACATGACCTGCCACTGGCGGGAATTGTATCGGGCGAGGCGGTTCTCGCGCTTCCGCGGCATCGATTCGCTCGCATGTACGGCGCTGCGGCGATCCTGCTTGCAGAAGCAATCGGGCGGGACGCCCCGGTTGCATTTGCCGCGCGCAGGGACGTCATCGCGATGCTCGTCACGGCTCTCGCGCCTACCACAACCTTGCGCGAAGCGGTGGAGCGCATCGTCCAGTTCAATGTCGCGATCGCCCAGAACGGCATCGGCATCACCCTCACCCATGAGGAGGATGGCGATCGACTGGTCGTTGATCTGTCGTCGACATTGCAGAATCCACCGCTCAGTCTCACAGCCGCGGGCTTGATCTTCCTCGTAAATGTGTTGACCTGGCTTGGCGGGACGAAATCGAAAATCGTCGAAATCGGCCTCCCCCTTGAGGGGCGCGCGATCAACGATCCCTGCCTCTTGGCCCTGGACATCCCCATTTCACTCGGCCGCGGCCGAACATATCTTCAGTTCGCAGTCGGCGCGCTCGATGAAGATATCTCCGGCCGCCCGTTTCTCGCGACAGAGGCCATGGAGCTTATCGCCCACGATCCGCTGTTTTCCGTGCGCAAGCGTGCGCCGATATCAGGCCGTGTCAGCGCATTGTTCCTTGAATGCGAGTTGGCGGAAGCCCCGGTTCCCGATCGGATCGCCACCGCCGAACATCTGCAGCTTAGTCCCTCGACGCTCCATCGCCGTCTGAAGGAAGAAGGAACATCCTTTCTCTCTCTGCGATCCACCTGGCAGCAGAAAATGGCCAAGCATCTTCTTGGCGAGGCCGCGCTGAATATTCCGGCTATTGCCCGGCGTACCGGCTTTCACGACGCACGCACCTTCCGTCGCGCCTTTATTGGCTGGACCGGTCAGCGCCCCTCCGAATTTCGAAGGGAAAATAGCACTTGACCACGCGGGTGTGGCAGTAAAACCTGAAGCACAGTGCGGACGCCCCACCTGATGGGCGATGTCCGCTTTCGGGGATGCGCATTGGCCGTTGAACGGCCGCAATGTCGGCGATTGCGGTAGATCGTCCCTCGGAAGGCTCGCCGTTCGTGCGTGACCTGCTTGCCAACGACGTGACGGCTCAGGGACACAATTTGACTGCAAGCTGGGATGGGATCGACAGCCTCACGCTGAAATCGATCACCGATTCAATACCAAGCTCCCCTTTGAGTGCGCGAGTGGCGAGCAAATTACAGCCGCCCGCTTTTGCCGTCGGGAGCGCGCAGCGGACGGGCCGATGAGATATTGCTACTGGCGGGAGATCGCATTGAAGATCGCCCGTTCAACCGGCAAATAGTCTCTGTCCTGCCGATGCAACGAAAGGGGCTCCCTCGGCATCAGGGGAGGTTGAGCCATGAACCGTGGCGCTGTGCCTCGATGCCGCTGCGCTGCATGGACTAGAAACGGATGGCACAAATATACCGTGCCAACTTGACCCAGCGCCAGTTCCTCTTGCCTCTCCGCCGAGCTGGCGAAACCATCGGCGGCAAGGTCGCGAAGCGTCAGGCCAGCTTCGTCGGCCGGCGCAAGTTGCCTGGCTATGTCAGCATGCGATCCGACACGGATGCGGGTCGGCGCATCATCAACACCAACATTTGAAAAAAGGAACAGCATGAGCAAGGCTCGACCTTTGCTACTGACATTAGCGCGCCATTCCATGAAGTCGGGGTGTTCGTATCCAAAGCTAACATCGATATGCCAACCATCGTCGCCGGCCGACTCCTGAGAGGGAAAGCGAACTGGGAAGGTGCCAAGGGTTCCACGAGGACACCAGCGGCCAGCACCGACAAGCTGATCGAATGCCGCACACAGCTTCGGCGTATTTGCTGCCTCCCGAAACGGGACCTGGCTGAATTGGTCTAATCGCACCACCGGCTGGTTCCATGTTGAACGGTCGTTGGGATCGCAGCCGGTGGCTTTCCACAAGATTGCGCGCGCTTGTGCTGCTGTTTCCTCGCTGAAAGCCTCGTCGATACGAATGAAGCCGTCGCGCACGAATGCAGCAATGTCATCTGCGCTCAGCGCAGGATCTGATTGGTTTCGCATAAAGTCTCTCAAAAAGGTATCATCGGGCGGCAATGCCGCCAATGGAGCCGAAACCGGCCCGCTCAGATCAGCGGGAAAGCGAACGTGCGATTGAGAGTGATGAACTTCATACGTTCATCATAATCGTATGTGCAGTGGGCGCAACTACGGAACGACAGGCTTAACGCCGAACGTCGGCGTAATGTCAGTACGGGTTGCGATTACCGGCCTGTTGATCGCTGGCCTCTATTCGACCTGTTATCTCCTGGCCCTCGACCACGGCGTCACGCCTGGAGCGCTGGCAACGCTGTTGGGAATCCAGCCCATCCTCACCATCGTGCTGACCGAGCGGGCGGTAAGTTTGCAGCGGTTGTCGGGCTTGCTCCTCGCCTTTGGAGGCTTGTGGACACCCGAACTGGCGCGCGAGGGGCCGCTCACCATCATTGTCTCGAAGCTCGACCAAGCGGGTCGTCGTCCTGCGAAACGGCGTGGAGATCGGTCGCAGCGTTGCAGAGATCGCCGACGACGATCCCGGCTCGCACGTCATCAATCTTGTCTTCAAGGGCGGCAGGCCGCATTGGGTTTATGTCGGACTGCCGGGCCACGCAGGGGATGCCGACCGCGAGGTCGATGAGGCGACGCTAAATCGCATCCACCTGCCACGCCGTTTCCACGATCTCGTGAAGAAGGAGCTCGGTCCGGGCGCTACGATTCTCGTGACCAATTCGCGTGTTGGGGCACGGCCGCTTGAACGGCTCACGATCATGGACGCTATCACGCCGCTTCCGTAATCGCAGCTTGTCGCAAGAGGTCGGCCATTCGACCTTAGGCGTCAAAAGCGGACCGTCTCCAAACGGCCATTTTGGGCATCCAGAATGGTATAGCGGACAGGCCGCACCTAGGAACGGAAAATCGGCGGCTGAATGACCGGCAAGGGTCGGTTTTCCGGAGCGCCAAACGCCGCATCGTGGGACTTAGCTGCCGTTTGGATGGGTTAGTCCGAAAGGCTGTTTTCAGAATAAGCGGTCATTCTAAGTCTAGGTGGCGGGTAACCTGCGGCCATCAGCCGAGAGCGCGCGAGGCAAGATCGGCCGCAGCATCACGCTTCGCCTGTGCGGCCTTCCGTTCGGAATAGCGATCGACGAGTTGCCCAGCGTGGGCGCGGGTCAGGATCGTGAAGCGGACCAGTTCCTCCATCACGTCCACGATCCGGTCATAATAGCTCGACGGTCGCATGCGGCCGGCTTCGTCGAACTCCTTGAACGCCATTGCCACGCTCGACTGGTTGGGGATGGTGATCATCCGCATCCAGCGGCCGAGCAGGCGCAACGTGTTGACCGCGTTGAACGACTGCGAGCCGCCCGACACCTGCATGACCGCGAGGGTGCGGCCCTGGGTCGGCCGCATGCCGCCGAACTCCAGCGGCAGATGGTCGATCTGCGCCTTCATGATGCCGGTGATCTGGCCGTGCCGCTCGGGGCTGCACCAGACCATGCCTTCGGACCAAAGCGCATGCTGGCGCAGCTCATGGACGGCGGGATGATCGTCGCCCTTCACCTGATCAGGGAGCGGCAGGTCGCTCGGATCGAATATCCGCACCTCGGCACCGAACAGGATCAGCAGCCGTGCCGCTTCCTCGGCCGCGAGGCGGCTGAACGAGCGTTCGCGCAGCGACCCGTAGAGCAACAGAATACGCGGCGGCGGCTGATCATCGCCCATGCCGGCGCCCGGCCGGGTGATGGCGATGCTGCGATCGAGCGCAGGCAAATGGTCGGGGTCGATCAGGTCACGAAGGCGCGTCATCCAAGATCCTTGACGAGATAGGTCGCGCGCGGACCGCACAGCGACGTGAACTGCGCGGTCGCGACGATGAATGCCGGCGCCGCGTCGCGATCGGCGTCGGCGTAGCCGAGCTTACGGAAGAACTCCCCGGTGCCGTTGGTCAGGAGATGCAGCCGTTCGACCGCGCCATCAAAGACGCCTTCAAGGCGCTTGACCAGCATCCGGCCATATCCTTTGCCGCGCCGGCTCGGCAGCACGACCAGCGAGCGGAGCAGCCGGTCAGCGCCGTTCCCTTCTAGACCGATGAACCCGATTAGCCCTTCATCGTCGGACAGGCTGAAGAACATCTGGTCGGGACCGCCGAGATCGTCGGTTGGGAGCTGCGCGGCGCCGAGCGCGAGCTGCAGGACCTCATCGGCGTGCCGAGCCTCCGAGAAATAGATCTGGGTCATGCCGTCGCTCTCGCCTCGTACCAGGGCCGCGTCCGCTTCACGATCGAGACGACAGACAGCATCACCGGCACTTCGACCAGCACGCCGACCACGGTCGAACGCCTTCACCCCCATGACATTATGCACGATGATGACGCCGGGGCGTGGGTCGGATACGGCATCGTCCCATACGAAAACCCCTTCGAACGGGGCCACCGGGGCCGTCATGCTCAATCGTGCGGCTACGAATCGCCATGGTCCACTCCTCCTAATTCGGTGCATTTTGAAACTAATCATTTGAATTGTAATATAATTTTTTGAAGATTCTGCGCGCGGCAGCAGCGGTTTTGGATGCGCTCGCCGAACCCTCTGCATAAAACCCGCCGCCGCGACAAAATCTGCCGGACCGCTCCATCCGACATAACCGACGCTCCCACCCATCGAGGCGGCGTTTGGGAGCTAGCAAAGGCCCTCCAGTGTCGGCTATGTCGGCTTTCTGGGGCGTTTTTCTTCGCGGCCGTCCGAAACGCGGACCCCGTTCAGCTTTCCTGTTTGGCTTCAATGCGGGCGAGACTGATCGTAAAGCCGCAGCGCTGGGCGGTGTCGAGGTTGAATTCCTGATAGCGCTGGAACAGACCGCCCAGATGCTTGTCGATTTCGGCCTGCGTATAATCAAGCGAATGGACGCTGGTGTAACCGTGCCGGGTGGCACGCTCCATCGCGACCTCCCCATCGGTGACGTTGAAAAAGACATTCATCACGCCTTCTCCGTGGCTCGCGAGGAAGCCTGAAACGGCGCTGCTGTCTTCTCGGTCGGGAAGGGGGGCGCACAGCTCGATCCCGGCATCCCAGGCGATCGACACCGCGATGCCAAACGGGGTGCCGGTCCAATGCGCATCCAGGAACGTGGCGCCGAGCAGGTCGTGATATTTCTTCTTGGCCGCTTCCAGATCGTGCACAGCGATCAGGATGCGATTGACTCCATTGACGGCCATAAGCCCCTCCCTTGTTGAACTTCGGATACGGATATGTGGTTACGGGCGCTTTGGGGTGTGCGGGACAGGCTGATTGCCCGCGCCGCGCACCTTCAGCCTCGTTACAGAGTGCGCGCCAGTTCTGCGGCGCTCCTCATCGCCCCTTCGATATAGCTAACGCCCGCGGCATCCCCGACGACGTACGGAGCAAAGCCCGCGGCCCGAAGCGTTTCGGCAAAGCGGATGTCTGCGCCCGCACCCCGAGCCAGCACGACATGGTCTGCCGGAAAGCGAATACGCTGCCCGTCGGAGCGGGTTGCATGAACGGCGGTCTTCTCAATCGCAAAGTCGTTCGCCCCCGGTTCGAAATGCACGCCCGCTTGCCGAAGATTGTCGAGCACGCGCCAGCGACGGACGATCTGGAGGCCGCGCCCGAATTTTGGGGTGTCATCCAGGATGGTGACCTGACGTCCGCGATGGACGAGAAATTCCGCCAATTCGAGCCCGACAAGATCGCCGCCGATGATGACGATCTGTTTGCCGAGCGGCATCCAGCTTCGGGTCGATTCGCGGACCAGCGCAGGACGGCTCGTCGTTCCGGTCAATGCCCCCGCCTTGGCGAGTGCGCGGCTTGCCCATCCCAGCTTCGCGCGGCCGGGCAAGGCCTTGTCGCCCATCATCAGCCGACGCAGATCGTCGCCGTTGAGGACATGATCATGATCATCGCCGGGGACCGCAAAGAGATCTCGCCGGGCGCCTGTCGCAACAACGACCGCATCGGCAGCGATCGACCGCAGCAACTCAGGCGTCGCTTCTTCGCCGAGCCGAACGTCGACATTCGACTGCCCGATCTCGCGGACCAGCCAATCCAACAGGCGCTCATTGGCATCATATGCGATTGAAGCGAAGCGCAGCGTTCCGCCGAGTATCCGGCTGCGTTCAAAGAGCGTAACGCAGTGACCACGCAGGGCCAGTCTGCGGGCCGTTTCCATGCCGGCAGGGCCACCGCCGATCACCGCGACGTGTCGCGTGATGGAGGCAGGCGATAACCAGTCTTCGTCTTCGAAGGCGGTTTCCGGGTTCACCGCGCACCGGACCGATCCGCCATAGTAGATGGAACTGATACAGGTGTAGCAATAGACGCATGGCAGTATCGCCGATGGATCACGCTTTGCGATCTTTGCGGGAAGAGAAGGATCCGCGAGAAGTTTGCGCCCCATGCCGAGAAAATCTCCCTCGCCGCGTGCAATGGTCGCATCGGCAAGTTCGAGTTCGACCCGGCCTGAAAAGATCACCGGGATCGAAACCGCGCGCTTGATGGCGGCTGCCTTGGGAAGATTTAGGCCGGGCGCCTGAGGGGTGTGCGATCCCGAGTGCAATGCTCCGCGCGATCCCTCGTGGTTGGCCGTGACAGTGATGGCATGCGCACCGGCCGCTTCCGCCAGCCGGGCGGTTTCAAGCGCATGTTCGATGCGTATACCACCTTCGCGTTCATATTCCTCGGTGTCGATCTTGCACCAGACGGCGATGTCTGGGCCAGCTCCATCCCGCACGGCCTTGATGATCTCCACGAGCAACCGGGCGCGGTTGGCCACGCTGCCGCCATAATCATCGTCGCGCTTGTTTGTCGCGGGAGAGAGGAAGGAGGATATGATGTAGCCGTGACCGCCGTGGATCTCGATACCATCAACCCCGGCGCGTCGTGCACGGTTTGCCGCCGCGCGAAACATTTCCACCAGGTCGGCGATATCGTCGCGCGTCATCACCTTGTAGCGGACGTCGCGCAGCTGGAAGAACGGCGTGGTGGCGGCCTCCTCCGCGAGAAAGCCGTCCAGCATATCGCCATCGACAGTTTTCGGGAGCGACGGGGTCCATGCGGGGCGCCCCGCAAGCATATCCTCCATTCCAACAAGGCCACCGAAATGCAGCTGGACCGCAAAGCGAGCACCATGCTGCTGCACAGCTTGCGCCATGGCGGCGATGCCCGCGATGTGCCGATCCTCGGACAGCGCGGGCTGCCCCTTCATGTTGCTGCCGATCGGCCAGCCAACGCCGACGACGCCCAGAGTGACGAGCCCGATACCGCCTTCGGCCTGCCGGCGGTTGAAGGCCAGCGCGCGCGCACCGCAGGTGCCGTCATCTTCGGCGAGGCCGGTTCCCATGGCGGTGAGGAGCATGCGGTTGCGCAGCGCCATCGGGCCGATACGACCGGGGGAGAGAAGGTGTTCGAATTGCACTGTCATGATCAGAACCCCACGCGCAGATCGAGACCATAGGTGCGGGGCTGGGCGTATCCGACCGTCCCAAAACCGAGCGATCCGAAATCAACCGCGCCCAGCAGATAGTCCTTGTTGGTGATGTTGCGGACCCAACCCGACAGCTGCGCCTTGCCGGCACCCAATTGCATGTCCGCCAGAGTGACGCGGCCGTCGAGCAGGCCTACCTTGCCGTCTGACAATTCGTTGTTGAACGGATTGAGGATCGTCGTCGAATGGAAATAGGTGCGGCTGCGATAGGAATAATCGAGGCGGGCGGACAATGTACCGACGCCAACATCCCCGAAGCGATATTCCGCGCCGATATTTGCCGTGGTGCCTGCGGAATAGATGAACCGCGCGGTTTTCGCGATGTCGACGAGCGCGTCTGTCGCAGGGTCGCGAATGATGAAGCTCTTATACTTGCGATCGACATAGCCGAAATTGCCGTTGATTGTCAGACGCTGGCCAAGCAACGCGGTCCATTCAGCTTCGATGCCGTTATATTCCGCTTTGCCCGCGTTGACCGTGATGCCGACCGAGCCCCCCGATCCGGCAAGGAACTGGCCGACCTGCACGTCGCGGTGGTCGGCATGGAACGCGGTCAGGTTGAACCGCAGATGGCGATCGAACCATTCGCTCTTCAGGCCGACCTCATAGGACGTAAGATCCTCTGGCTCGAAACCGTCATTTTGCGATCGCGCATTGAAGCCGCCAGCCTTGTAGCCGGTTGCGACGCGCGCATAGGTCATGAGATCGTCGTTCCAGCGATAGTGCAGGGTCGCCGCCCAATTGAGCTTCTCGAAATCGCGGTCGAGATCGCGGACATAGGGCTCGCGCTGGCGAAGCTTTCGATCGTCGCGGGTGTAGCGCAACCCGCCGGTCGCGCTCAGGCGGTCGTTGAGCCGGCCGGTAACCTGTCCGAAAAGCGCCTTTGACTGGGATTTGAAGCGGTAATTGAAGTTGCTGGCGAGGTTTACGCCGAAGGAATCGACCAACACCCCCGGTGCAGCCTCGATCGGGACGGGAGATGGAAGAATATAGGTGAGGAAGGTTGGATTATCCTCATGGGCAACCTCGTTGAAATAGAAGCCACCGAGCACAAAATCGACATTGTCGCCGATCTTGCCGATCAGGTTTAGTTCCTGGGTCCATTGCCGCTGGCCGCGCTCGAAGGTCAGATTGAACAGGCTGATCGGTTGCACGCCGAGCGGCAGGAACGGGCCTCCGGCAAAAAGCACGGGGTCGACTACGAAGCCGACCAAGCCACCATTGCCGTCCTGATCGCTGACGACGCGGTTGGACCAGCGGCGATGGCCCGTAAGCGAACGAAGCATGAGATTGTCGCCAAGATCGATTTCGGCGGTGAGCGCATGCCCCGTGACGCGGTCTTTGATAGGGCCATCGGCGTCGAGGCGCAGAGACTTCAGGCGGTCGCGTGAGATCTGAAGAGGGGCACCACCTAGCGCTGACGAGGTGCTGGCATAGGCGAGAATGTCGGAGCGGGCGATCGCGAGTTGCATGGGATTGGCGACACTGCGTCGATCGTTGAAGTCATAGGCGTAATTGAGCCGCACTGCGCCGCCCTTGTCGTAGCGGAGCGCTACGCGAAAAGCGTCGACGTTATAGGCGCCGGGGTCGTGCGAATTCTTCGTCAGGACATTGTCGACATAGCCGCTGCGCTGCTTATGGAGATAGGTCAGCCGCGCGCTAATCCCGCTGTCGCCCCATTCGCCGGTGTCTATGCTGCCCTTGAGCTGGATGGCGTCGAGATTGCCGTAGCTGGTAAAGAAATCAGCACCGAATTCGTCCGACGGCCGTTTGGAGATCAGGTTTACGGCGCCGCCGGTGGTGTTGCGGCCATATAGCGTACCTTGTGGTCCGCGCAGCACTTCGACCCGCTCGAGATCGACAAGGTCGAAGACGGCACCAGAACTGCGGCCAAGCACGATGCCGTCGACATAGAGGCCGACGGGCGAGTCGACCGTCAGGATCGTTTCGGATTCCCCGATCCCGCGGATGAACAAGGCGATATTGGATGTGGAGGCGCCCGTCGTCGTCACGGTCAGATTGGGTGCCGTTGCCGTCAGCGACGAAACATCAGTGATCCCGCGCCGCTCAATCGTCTCCGCCGTAAGGGCGCTTACTGCAAGGGGGGTTTCCTGCAGGTTTTCGCGGCGCTTCTGCGCGGTGACGATAATGTCCTCAAGCCCGGCGGACGGTTCGGCGGGCACCTGCGCATATGCCTGTCCCGAAACAAGACACACCACTCCCATTACCGGGCTCAATAGTCCCTTCGTCATTGCAGATCCCCTCCTGTTGGTCGGGCACATGCATAGGATCAGTGACTTTCGAAGATGGAGGCATTTGGGTGCAAAATAGGAGGCATTAGAGAGCAGGTGTGCTAGGATACTCTCACGGCCACCTGGGGTTTCCTACGTGCGTATTGCGGCTTCGACATCGCCACGCTTTGTGCCGGCCTCGGCCATGGTCGTGCTGCTTGACACATTGGCCGAGACCGGAGGCGATGTCCGGAGTGTTCTCAAGCGTTCGGGCCTTGGTCTGCTCGAACGCGCCGCGCGTGAGGGGCGTGCGACGCTAATTCCGCGGGCGGCGTTTGCTCAGTTGGCATCGGATTGCGTGCTTGCGCTGCACGATGAGAGTTGCCGCAAGAACAGGCTCATACCCTTTCCGGTGCGTAACCACCGCATATTGCTGATGGCCATGCTCGGCTGCTCGACGTTACGCGAGGCGGTGGGGATCATGACGGATTTCTACGCAATGCTCGGCGAGCGCGCGGCACAGTGGGCCGTCACGATCGATGGGAATGTGGTCAATTTCGCACTGGACAGACGAACGCGCGAAAAAAGCGTCGCCGAATTTCTTATCTCGCTGTTTTCACTTGCCTCCTATCACCGGATTTTGGGCTGGGTGATCGGTGAGGAAGTGCCGCTGATCGATGTGACGCTGGCCTTTCCGGATATGCTGGATGAAACCGGGCTCCAGGATCTCTTCAGTATCAATCCCCGCTGCGCTCAGCCGAAAGACAGCTTTTCGTTCGCCGAGCATTATCTGGACTGGCCGATTGCCCGCAAGCCATCCGAAATCGATGGCCTGTTCGCTCTGTTCCCCTTCGACTTGCTGCCCCCGGATTATGGAACCGAGACATTATCGCAACGCCTGGTGAGCGCGATGCGCGCATCGCTGTCGATGGGAGAGGGCATTCCCGAAATACAGACAATGGCACGGATGTTCGGCCTTACCCCAGCCACACTGCGTCGCCGGCTTGCGCGCGAAGGCGCCTCGTTGGTTGCGCTGCGCACCCATTGCCGCCGAGATCTAGCGATGACCATGCTGGCAGGGACCAACCTCACTGTGAGGGAAATCGCATCGCGCCTGCAATATGCCGACGTGGCGACTTTCCGTCGTGCCTTTTTAGGTTGGACCAAGATGGCGCCGAGCGCCTGGCGGGCACGATCTTCCTGACATCCCGGAGCCCTAGCACCTCGGCCGGGATCGCATCAGCAATGTTTTGTAGGCCCAACCCCCGGCCGATCGCAGGGGCCGCCCATTTCGGCGTTTGTGAGATCGGCACCTGCGGCCCACATGGCACGTGAGAAATTGGGAAGCTGCCCGTCTGCATTTGGAGAACGGAAACCGATAAATAAACGGCGGCAGAGGGTCGAGGGCGGCAATTGCACGTTTGCCGCGAAGAGCATTTTCGCAAGTGACGCCCTTCCGCGATTTTACCAAAATTTAGCCAACGCACTGCACTGACTGTTCAGCATTGCGTCTCATAGCGCTGCGATGTTTCAGTTTGATTTTTTGTCCCGTCACCTTCCCGCCAATCTCACCCTCAAGAGCGCCATGGATTCCATCGCCAGTGCGCAGGCGGAATTGCTGTACGGTCGAACAGTGGACAATGAGCGGGACCTGCAGAGGCTTCGCACGACACGGTTTGATCTCGAACTTGCAACCGCCACCGAACTCAGAACGGTCCCATCGGGCTGGCTCGATCATCACCAGGTCTTGCTGCCGGACGGTTTCGCTCCGGAGGGCGAGGATGCCATCCGCACACGCTTAAAACGCATGGTCCACACCCCGGCCAACGACACCGCGATCGCTGCAATCCTGAGCCAGGTCGTTATCCCTCGCAAAAACGCCAAGGGAAAGATCGAATATTTCAACCCAATTTTGAGCCTGGAGATTCTGGCCCGCGACCTCGCACACGCCCGCGTCAAGGATCGCCGCTTTGTCGATGACTTGCTCAGGGGGTATCTCGGTGACTGCGCGCAGGCCCTCGCCGATGGCAAGATCAACATGCCGACATCAAGCGCGCGGGATATGCTGATCAATCTCTCGGCTCTGTGGGGCCTTCACGATCTGCAAGTCATCGCCTGCCGGCTCTTTCAGGCCACGGTATGGCCCACCGGGGGCTGGCTTGAAGGACAAGACTTCAAGCCCCAGACGATGGCACGGCTTGACCAATTGGCAAGTAAAACTCGGCTGCATTTGAAGACGATCGAAAAATCTCTGAAGCGTCAGCATCCGCTTTATGATGGCCCGGGGCACGATCCTCAATATGAAAAAGAAATGCGCTCGCTGATCGGCTTTGCCACGGGAAATGGACTAAAAAACATCGCTGTTTCTCTCGCACACAGATCGGGCTTTTCTGAATCTGAAATACACAATAAGAACGTGCCTCTTAGAGAAGGCCAGCGAAGACACTTTCTTGCGACCACCCAATATGGCCTTTCACACGTAGAAAGCATCGGCAAGATATTAGGCGACAAGCATGTAGATCGCGACGGCAAGGCGCGTTCGAGCACGCATTTGCACGCAGGGTCGTTTCGCGATGGGATGCGACCAGAAACGGCTTTGAGCTATGCGATCATCAGCTTCGTCCACATGGTGATCGAACTGCCGGACAGGGTCGACCGTTTCGTCGACAATCGAGACGTGACCGCGCTGGAGCGCGCAACGCTTGTTGCGCATAATTTCAGTCACATCCGAGTCTTTATCCAAGGTCTGATCGCCGCCTACCGCGCGATCTTTCTGCTCGATGCGAACCAGTTTGCAAAAGGCGATGAAAAGACGGGGCCCGATTTTTTCAAGGTCGCGCGGCAACAAAGCTGGGACCGACAGGAGGTTCGTGAAGCGCTGATCGCGCAGGCATCGAGCCGCCTTCTCACCAATTTGAAACCAGCCAAAACCGCGCGCGAGAACAAGGCCGACGCTTCGCGTCCGGGCCGCGACATGATCACCGACGCACGCAGGATCCTCGACCAGGAATCCGGCCTGCCACTCGACTATCAGAACAAGCAATTCGAGCCCGTTGGTCTCGATCCAGCGCTGTCGCCAGCACTCGCCTGGCGCTTCTCCTGTCGGCGCGATCACGTTCCAACGCCGAGTTTCGCGCGCCCATTCGCGCCGAAATTTTAATACCCCCCCCCCCCCGGGTGGGTAGACCAGTTTCGCGCGGGCGAACGCGACAAATCAGATGACGGCCACACAGTCGTGGTCGTTTCATCCGAGGTTCCCATGCAGATCGACCGCATCGTTCGCATAGCCGAAATTTGCGAAATCACCGGGCTCAGCGCCCGCACCATCGAGCGCAAGGTCAAAGCCGGGACTTTTCCCGCGAAGCGCCAGCTCAGCGCGCAGTGTGTCGGTTGGCGGCTCTCGGACATCACCGCCTGGCTCGACGGTCTCTGATGACCGCGGAGACCAGTACCGCGCCCAGCGAGGGCCTCAGCGCCCTCGCCCGGCTGCTCGGCCGCCTCGCCGCGCAAGAGCATGTGAAGAAGCAGGCTGAAGATTCTGTACATATGCAGATGGAAGAAAAACCATGTCGTTAAGCCCCCCGCGCATCGCGATCTACGGTCGTCACTCAAGCGACAAGCAGAACCCAGCTTCGAGCGCGGACCAGGTCGCCGCGTGTGACTCGTTGGTCCAGTTTCTCGGCGGCGAGGTCGTCGGCACCTATATCGACCCCGAAATTTCTGGCTATCGTCGAGATCGGCCCGGCCTCAAGCGCCTGCTCCGCGACATCGAAGATGGACGAATCGACGTCGTCGTTGCCGAATCGCTCGACCGCCTTGCCCGCGACCCCGAAGACGTGGCCTGGATTGGTAAGAAGCTCAGGTTCAGCCGCGTAGCGTTGTGGACGATCGCCGAAAACCAGATCGACGACGTCAAGTTCGCGGTCGCGTCGATGTTGGGTGCGCTGTTCCTCAGCCAGTTGCGCCAGAAGGTCCACCGCGGCCTCAGCGCCGCGGTGCTTGCCGGGCGCTTCGCGGGGGGCCGCGCTTATGGTTATCGCAAGGTCACCGGGTTCGACGATCGCGGGCGCCCTCTGACCGGCCTGCTCGAGATCCATCCCGAGGAAGCCGAGCATGTCCGACTGATCTTCGCGTGGTTTGCGAGCGGCCTGTCCGCGATCCAGATCGCCAAGCGGCTAAACCTGGCTGAGGTTCCCGGCCCACGCGGCGGCGCGTGGAACGCGTCGAGCATCCGCGGCGATCCGAAAAAATTGGTCGGCATGCTCAACAATCCACTCTATCGGGGCGAACTCGTCTGGAACCGCCGCGAATGGCGGAAGAATCCGGATTCGGACCGCCGCGAGCGGCTCTACCGCCTGCGCCCCGAAGACGAGTGGATCCGAATCGCGGTCCCCGATCTTCGCATCGTCGAGGATGACCTCTGGGACGACGTCCGGCGCGAACTCGGACGCCGCAGCAAAAGCAGCGCGACCGAAAACCCCGGACGCCAGCGCCGGCGCAGACACCTGCTTTCGGGGCTGATCAAATGCGCCACCTGCGGCGCGAACTACACAATTTCGGGGAAGGACTATTATCGTTGCGCGGGCGTCAAGGAGCGCGCGACCTGCGACAACCGCGTTTCGGTCCGCCTCGCGCAGATCGAGCACGCGACGCTTTCGGTCCTCCAGCACCGGCTGCTCACCGAAGACCATGCCCGCGCCTTTGTCGAAGCGTTCCGCGCCGAGGCGGCGCGCCTCACGCGCGAACAGCAGGGAAATGACACCCTGACCGCGCAGAAGCTTAAACTGGTCGAGATGGAACTCGCCAATCTCGAGCAGAATATGCTGAGCGGGGTGCTGAGCCCGACGCTCCAGCGGCTGCTCGCCGAGCGCGAGGCCGAAAAGGCCCGGCTCGAAGCCCAGCTCGCGTCCAAAGCTCAAGCCCCGCTATCGGCCGATATCCTGCCCCACCCGGTGCTGCTCGCGCGCTTCGAGGACAAGGTGCGCGCCTTGCGCGACGCGCTCAATGACGAGCGCATCCGCACCGAAGCCGCGCAGATCATCGGGCAGTTGATCGAGCGCGTGACGATCCACCCCGGTGGCCCTAAGGGTCCCGAGGCCGAAGTCGTCGCGCGGACGGATGTTCTGGTAGGATTTGCCACAAACGACAACGCCGCCCGTGAGGGCGGCGTATCGAGTGCGCTATCAGTGGTTGCGGGAGCAGGATTTGAACCTGCGACCTTCAGGTTATGAGCCTGACGAGCTACCGGGCTGCTCCATCCCGCGTCAACTTTGTGCTGGATCAGGAGAGGGCTGGGCCTCTTGATTGTCCTGAGGCAGCGGGGTTTGTGAATGGGTTCTTACACAACATATTGCGCGAGCTTCAAAGCCTGGCGACGACCTACTCTTCCAGTGCTTAAGCAATAGTACCATCGGCGCAATCTGGTTTCACGGCCGAGTTCGAGATGGGATCGGGTGGGTCACAGACGCTATGGTCACCAAGCTATGAAGCCGGCGCAATATGTTGGGTTCTTGTCGATGTTATCCGTGCGTTTTCAATCATCTGGTTGAGCTTTAAATCTCATCCATCCGACAGCCCAGGGCTGTCATTGATGGTGGGACTATCAAGCGTGAATAGAGCAATTAGTACTGGTTAGCTCCATGCATTACTGCACTTCCACATCCAGTCTATCAACGTCGTGGTCTTCGACGGCTCTATGAAATCTTATCTTGAGGGAGGCTTCCCGCTTAGATGCTTTCAGCGGTTATCCCGTCCATGCATAGCTACCCTGCTGCACCGTTGGCACGATGACAGGTCCACCAGAGGCATGTTCAACCCGGTCCTCTCGTACTAGGGTCAACTCCTCTCAAATTTCGACGCCCACGGCAGATAGGGACCAAACTGTCTCGCGACGTTCTGAACCCAGCTCACGTACCACTTTAATTGGCGAACAGCCAAACCCTTGGGACCTGCTCCAGCCCCAGGATGTGATGAGCCGACATCGAGGTGCCAAACAACCCCGTCGATATGAGCTCTTGGGGGTTATCAGCCTGTTATCCCCGGCGTACCTTTTATCCGTTGAGCGATGGCCCTTCCACGAGGGACCACCGGATCACTATGACCGACTTTCGTCTCTGCTCGACTCGTCAGTCTCGCAGTCAGGCAGGCTTATGCCATTGCACTCTTGCAGACGGTTTCCAACCGTCCTGAGCCTACCATCGCGCGCCTCCGTTACTCTTTAGGAGGCGACCGCCCCAGTCAAACTACCCGCCACAGAGGGTCCCCGCACCGGATAACGGTGCTGGGTTAGACATCAGAAAACAACAGGGTGGTATTTCACCTATGGCTCCACCAAGGCTGGCGCCTCGGCTTCAAAGCCTCCCACCTATGCTACACAATTCTTTCCTAATGCCACTCTGAAGCTGCAGTAAAGGTGCACGGGGTCTTTCCGTCTAACCGCGGGTACTCCGCATCTTCACGGAGAATTCAATTTCGCTGAGCATATCCTGGAGACAGTGGGGAAGTCGTTACGCCATTCGTGCAGGTCGGAACTTACCCGACAAGGAATTTCGCTACCTTAGGACCGTTATAGTTACGGCCGCCGTTTACCTGGGCTTCATTTCGGAGCTTGCACCCCTCCACTTAACCTTCAGGCACCGGGCAGGCGTCAGGCCCTATACGTCGTCTTGAAGCCGACTTAGCAGAGCCCTGTGTTTTTGCTAAACAGTCGCTACCCCCTGGCCTGTGCCCCCCACAAATGGTTGCCCAAATGTGGGGCCTCCTTCTTCCGAAGGTACGGAGGCAATTTGCCGAGTTCCTTCAGGATACTTCTCTCAAGCGCCTTGGTATACTCTACCTGACCACCTGTGTCGGTTTCGGGTACGGTCTATACGGTGGGGCTATTTCCTGGGACTTCTTCGAAGCCAGACCAATCCAATAAGGTCTGACAACACACGAAATCCGTCACACACCACCAGGCCCACGAATATTAACGTGGTTCCCATCGACTACCCCCTTCGGGCTCGTCTTAGGGGCCGGCTCACCCTGCTCAGATTAGCTTTAAGCAGGAACCCTTGGTCTTTCGGCGAGAGGGCATCTCACCCTCTTTATCGCTACTCATGTCTGCATTCGCACTTCCGATACCTCCACCGTCGGTTACCCTTCGGCTTCGCAGGCTTACGGAACGCTCCGCTACCGCGTGTTCATAGAACACACCCTAAGCTTCGGTGCACGTCTTGAGCCCCGTTACATCTTCGCCGCAGAAACCCTTATTTAGACCAGTGAGCTGTTACGCTTTCTTTAAAGGATGGCTGCTTCTAAGCCAACCTCCTGGTTGT